>CAZECZ010000091.1:0-17879 GCA_964510815.1 uncultured Aestuariivirga sp. | reverse complement strand
AGCTCATCACCATCATCGGCGGGTCCGGATTCCTGGGCCGCCACATCGTGCGCGCACTGGCGCGGCGCGGCTACCGCATCCGTGTCGCCTGCCGCCGGCCCGATCTCGCCGGCCATGTGCAGCCTCTGGGCAATGTCGGCCAGATCATGCCGGTGCAGGCCAATGTGCGCTATCCGGCCTCGCTGGCCGCGGCTTGCGAAGGTGCCTACGCCGTCGTCAACCTGACAGGCGTGCTCTATTCCGGCAGCGCCCAGAGCTTTGATGCCATCCACGCCTTCGGTGCCGAAGCCTCGGCCAAGGCCGCGAAGGCTGCGGGCGCCAAGGTCTTCATCCAGATGTCGGCGCTGGGGGCCGATGCCGACAGCCGCTCCGACTACGCCCGCACCAAGGCCGAAGGCGAGGCGCGCGCCAGGGCCGCCTTCCCCGGCGCCATCGTGCTCCGCCCCTCCGTGGTGTTCGGTCCCGAGGACGGCTTCTTCAACAGGTTCGCGGCGCTGTCGCGGTTCTCGCCGGTTTTGCCGTTGATCGGCGGTGGCGAGACGAAGTTCGCGCCGGTGTTCGTGGGCGACGTGGCCGAGGCCGTGGCGCGCCTCATCGACAAGGGCCAGGCCGATGGCCGCAGCTATGAGCTGGGCGGGCCGGAGGTCTTCAGCTTCAGGCAGCTCATGGAATTCACCCTCGATACCATCGGGCGGAGCCGCCTGCTGGTTCCGGTGCCGTGGCTGGCGGCCAAGCTCCAGGCCGCCGTTCTGGGCCTTCTGCCCCATCCGCTGCTCACCATCGATCAGGTGGAACTGCTGAAGTCCGACAATGTCGTGAGCGCGAAGGCCGCCGCCGAAGGCCGCACGCTGGAAGGTCTTGGCATCGCATCACGCGGCATCGAGGCGATCGTGCCGAGCTATCTCTACCGTTACCGCAAGGCCGGTCAGTTCACCGCGCCCAAGGGAATTCCGGAGTAAATCAGGCCCAGCAGCACCGCGCCCAGCAGGATGCGGTAGACGGCGAAGGGCAGGAAGCTCATGTAGCGCACCAGCTTCATGAGGACAGTGATGGTGCCGAGGGCGACGAAGAACGTCAGCGCCATGGTCAGGATCATGCTGAAGGTGATGGTCTCATGGTTGGCCATGGCCTCGCCAAGCTTCAGGACGCCGGCGCCGGCGATGGCCGGAATGCCGAGCAGGAAGGCAAAACGGGCCGCTTCCGGCCGTTCGAAGCCAAGGGCGCGGGCCGCCGTCATGGTGATGCCGGAACGGCTGGTGCCGGGAATAATGGCAATCGCCTGGGCAATGCCGATGATGACCGCCGGCCACAGCGACATGTCGGCCATGCGCCGGACCGAGAGGCCGAAGCGGTCGCACAGATAGAGGAGGACGCCGAAGACGATAGCATTCCACGCCACGATCTGCGGCATCTCGCGCACAGCGTCCATGAAGCCGATCTTGTCGAGGACGACTCCCAGAACCACTGCGGGTATGGTTCCGACAACGATCAGGAGGGCCAGCTTCCCCCAGGCGTTCATGCGGCCGCGCAGCATGTCGAAGGTGCCCATCAGCAGATTCATGCAATCCCGCCAGAAATAGACGACAACGGCCAGGAATGACCCCATATGCACCATGACATCCGTCAGCACACCCTGGTCCGGCCAACCCGTAACGACCGGGACAAGGAGAAGGTGGCCGGATGATGAAATCGGGAGGAATTCGGTGATGCCTTGCACCAGGGCCAGCACCACGATCTGAAGAATGAGCATGAAGAGTGTTTTCGACTTGACGGTTGGAGGACTAGAGAATCGCTTGCCGCGTGGACCGTGGCGTTTTATACGGCGCCGTTCAAAGGGGCAAATGCGGCGAATTTGCCCCCGGACACCAGTTAACTTCTGTTAAGGTAAACGTTCCGCCCTATGCCGACTCTCATTCATTTCGCTCTCGATCCGTTCAGCCGCCGCATGCGTTTGGCACTGGCGGAATACGGGGTGCATTTCGAATTGATCGACGAGGCACCATGGGAACCGAGCGCGGAGATCTTTGAACTGAGTCCCGCTGGAACGCTGCCGGTCTACATGGAGGACTCGAGCTCCTTCATCAGCGGTGTCGAGGCGATTGGAGAGTACCTCGAAGAGACCAAGAATCAGAAGGTGTCTCTCATTCCGGGAGATGCCTTCGACAGGGCCGAGGTCAGGCGGCTTACGGGATGGTTCGATGCCAAATTCTACACCGAGGTCTCTGAACCGGTGATCACGGAAAAGGTGATCCGCCGCTTCCTTCCGCGTGAGGCTGGCGGTGGAGGCATGGATACCTCCCGGGTACGGGCTGCAATGCACAAGCTCCGGATGCATCTGGAGTATATCGGTCACCTGGTCGACCGGCGCACCTGGCTCGCCGGTGACCAACTCTCCCTTGCTGATCTTGCCGCCGCGGCCCACGTCTCAGTGGTGGATTACTTCGGCGATATTCCGTGGTCGGACTACCCCATTGCCAAGTATTGGTACCAGAGGATGAAGTCCCGGCCGTCGTTTCGCCCCCTGCTGAGCGACAGTGTGCGCGGCATGGCGCCCTCCGGTCACTACGCCGATCTTGATTTCTGACGGTGGACGGGCTGACATCAGCCATCCGGGCCCGCGCCTCGAAAGAAGGCTTCGACGCGGTCGGGATCACGCGATTGGCAAGCGACCCATCGAGCGCCGAGAAGCTCGCGACGTTCATTTCCCTGGGCCGCCATGGCACGATGACTTGGATGTCGGAAACCCAGGACCGCAGATCCAGTCCGCTTGCACTCTGGCCAGAGGCACGGTCCGCCATTGTCCTGGCTCAGAATTACGCTCCTGACATCGATCCATTGGACCGGCTGGCTGAGCGCTTGCGTGCAAACATTTCCGTCTATGCCCTGAATCGTGACTATCACGACGTCGTAAAAGGCAAGCTGAAGCGGATAGCTCAGTGGATTGCCCATGAGACGGGGGCGGATGTCAAAGTATTTGTCGATACGGCACCGCTCATGGAAAAGCCGTTGGCACAGAGGGCCGGTGTCGGCTGGCAGGGCAAGCACACCAACGTGGTTTCCCGGGATCTTGGGTCCTGGTTCTTCATCGGAAGCATCCTGACGACGCTAGAACTCGATCCGGACACCCCTGAATCCGACCACTGCGGCACGTGCCGCGCCTGTCTGGATGTCTGCCCGACCGATGCCTTTCCTGCGCCTTATCAACTCGATGCGCGGCGCTGCATCTCCTATCTCACCATCGAATACAAGGGCCACATCCCGCGAGAGTTTCGCAAGCCCATGGGAAACAGGATCTACGGTTGCGACGATTGCCTGGCCGTCTGCCCTTGGAACAAGTTCGCGAGCACAGCAAATGAGACGAAGTTAAGAGCGCGTCCAGAGCTGATTGAACCCTCTCTCGCCAGTCTTCTAGATCTCGATGACAAAGACTTTCGGTCTTTGTTTTCCGGTTCACCCATCAAAAGAACTGGACGGGATCGATTTATACGCAACGTGCTAATCGCTGCCGGCAACAGCGGCGACCGCTCCCTGCTTCCCGAAATCGAATGTTTGCTCGCCGACCCCTGCCCGGAGGTTCGAGCCATGGCCGTCTGGGCAGTTTGGCAATTGGCAGACCATGAATGTGCTGAAGCCCTAAGATCACGTTTTCGGCCCTCGGAAAGCGATACCGCCGTCATTGCCGAGTGGGATTTGACATGAGTCACATCCTGTTTTTTGGCCTTGGCTATTCTGCGAAGGTGCTTGCCAGGCGCCTGGCCGAGAAGGGCTGGTCCGTCTCAGCAACGAGCCGGTCCGAGAAGGGAGTGCGCTCCATCCTCGAGATGGGATATACTGCCACTGTCTTTGATGGGAGCAAGGCGTTACACGATCAGGATCTGGATGGCGTCAGCCATATTGTGTCTTCTGTACCTCCTGACGATTGCGGAGATCCCGTTCTGCGGTTGCACAAGGTCCAGTTCGCATTGCGCGCCAAACAAATTCAATGGGCGGCCTATCTTTCTACATCTGGTGTCTACGGGGACCACAGCGGTGGACTTGTTACCGAAGACACACCACTGACGCCAAACACATCCCGGGGTCAACGCCGGCAAGACGCGGAAGCGCAATGGATTGAGCTCTATCGCCAAGAGCAGTTTCCGACGCATATCTTCCGTTTGGCGGGCATTTATGGTCCCGGGCGGAATCAACTCGTTTCGTTGCTCGACGGCACGGCAAAACGCATCATCAAGCCAGGACAAGTGTTCAGCCGCATTCACGTCGATGACATTGCCACGGTGCTCGAGGCCTCCATAGCAAGTCCATGTCCTGGACGTGCCTACAATGTCTGCGACGACGAAGCTGCTCCGCCGCAGGACGTCGTCGCTTATGGTGCGGGTCTGCTCGGCCTGCCGCTGCCGCCGGACATACCTTATGAGAACGCAGATCTCTCGCCGATGGCCAGGAGTTTCTACGCGGACTCAAAGCGCGTTTCGAATGTCCGCATCAAGACCGAACTTGGCGTAGTACTCCGCTATCCGACTTACCGCGAAGGCTTGAACGCTTTGGTGGAAAACTTCAAAGACTGATGCCGTCTGCGCGTTCCGCGAGCCTCAATGCAGTTTCGCGGATCAATTCGATGTGACCGGGCGTCGAAAGCCGATGATCGCCACCCTTCACCAAGGTGATCGTGACGTCGCCACCGCGTAGACTTTCAAATACTCGCATGGCGTGAGATGGCGGAACATCCGGATCTGAGTCTCCCTGAATGATTCTAACCGGGCAATGGCAGTCGATCCCATCCTTGAGCATCAAATGGTCGTCACCATCGGTGATAAGTTTCGCAGTAATCGGATAGGGATCTCCGTAGAGAGATGGCCTCATGTAGAAGCCTTTTTCCGCCAGTTCCGCCTTGATGTCCGGTGAAAAGGTCTTCCACATGAGGTCCGATGTGAAATCCGCCGCAGGCGCTATCAGGACCAGACCTGCAACGCGGCGGGCCGCGTGGAAATTGCGTTGCTGCAGAAATCGGTAAAGCAACATGGCGAGCCATCCGCCCATGCTGGACCCAATGACAATCTGCCTCCCGGTCGACTTCTTCGTGAACATATGGATTGCTTGCGACAACCAGAGAGAAATCGTTCCATCGACGAAAAATCCACCCGATTCGCCGTGACCCGAGTAGTCGAAACGAAACATCGTCCGCCTGGTTTCCCGAGCCAGTGCGCCCAGCGATTCCGCCTTCCCGCCCCGCATGTCCGATCGGAATCCACCGAGCCAAAAGAGGCCACAACGGCCAATGTCTTCACCGCCATCCTCCAGATAGGCTATGCTCGCGCCATCTGCCGTGGATTCAAATTTGGTAATGCTCATGGCCTGCTCATATCAGCGCAGATTTGGGATGCAAAGACTGGATGGGATATACAACGCCGGATTCAGGCCTACATTTCGTCTATATGTGAATGGAGAATGCGAGAGACCCTACACCAATGAACATGCAGCATAAACCTTTGCCCGCCGAAATCGAGGCGGCTCTGGGCCTGGATCGCTCCAGTCGGTTCGCGAAATGGGCCAAGAGGTTGATCTTGCTGTCCCTGGTCATCACCGCGATATCGGGTACTTTATGGTGGTATAATGCTGCAAGCAGCACGACGGCGGCGTACACATACCAGACCACAGCCGCCGCAAGGACAACACTCGTCGTTACGGTCCAGGCGACTGGTAATATCCAGCCGATTGCGGAGGTGGATGTTTCAAGCGAAATGTCCGGTGTCGTTCGCACCGTCAACGTAAAGAACAATAGCCAGGTGAAGAAGGGCGATGTGCTCGCTGAACTCGATTCTATTCGGCTCAGGGCGCAGCTGGCCCGTGTCGAGGCATCGCTGGCGGCAGCCGAAGCTCACCTTGCCGATGCCCGGGCAACGCTGAACGAAAGACAAACTGCGCTCAACCGGGCAGAGGCGTTGAGCAAGAAGGGCATATCGTCCGTTCAAGATCTGGACTCTGCTCAGGCAGCGCTCGCCAGGGCAGAAGCTGGTGTCTTGGCAGCCGAGGCCGACATCGAGGTCGCGAAGGCAGAAGTGTCGATGCAGGAGACAGATATAACCAAAACTCGAATTCTGTCGCCGGTTGATGGCATCGTCTTGAAGCGTTCGGTGGAGCCGGGCCAAACCGTTGCCTCCTCACTTCAAGCGCCTGTCCTGTTCACAATCGCCGAAGATCTCACCCACATGCAGTTGGAGGCCAACATCGACGAGGCGGACATTGGGGTCGTAAAACATGGTCAGACAGCGTCATTTACCGTAGATGCCTATCCCGGACGGGATTTTCCCGCAACGATCGAGACTATCGAGTTCTCTCCGAACGTCACGGATAATGTCGTTACCTACAAGGCCGTCCTGATCGTTTCGAATGATGAACTTCTGCTGCGGCCGGGCATGACGGCTACGGCAGAGATCGTCACCCAGGAACTCGATGATGTGCTCGTTGTTCCCAATGCCGCGCTTCGCTACCAACCGCCGAAAAAGGACAATGGCAGCAGCTTCAGCGTTACAAGCATCTTCATGCCTCGACCGCCTAGACCGACGCGACAGACAAGCCCAATCCCGACAGGAGAGAGGAGCATCTGGATTTTGGAGAACGGTTCCCCCGTGGAACTGAAGGTTAAGACGGGCGCTACAGACGGGAAGCTGACCCAGGTACTTTCGGGTGACCTGGTTGCAGGAATGGAGGTCGTCACCTCGTCGCGCCAGGCCAAGGAATGAACACTGAACCTCCCCTCATCGAATTAAAGGGCGTTCAAAGGCTCTATGGCGCTGGCGCTGGGCTCATACGCGCTCTGTCAGGCGTCGACCTTTCTATCGAACAAGGAGACTTCGTTGCCATCATGGGGCCCTCCGGTTCAGGCAAGTCGACAGCCATGAACATCATCGGTTGCCTGGATCGGCTCACGTCTGGGAGCTACTTCTTTGCCGGCGTCGACATCACACGACTTGACCAGAACCAGCGGGCACTGCTTCGCCGTCACTATCTGGGTTTCGTGTTCCAGGGCTTTAACCTGCTCAACCGGACAAGCGCCATTGAGAACGTCGAATTGCCTTTGATCTACCGCGGGTCTCCTCGCCTGGAGCGGAAAGAACGCGCCGCCCGAGCACTCCATCAGGTTGGCCTCGCCGGCCGCGAGCACCATACTCCTGGCGAACTCTCGGGCGGCCAGCAACAGCGCGTCGCCATCGCCAGGGCCATCGTTACGGATCCTCTGCTGCTCTTGGCCGATGAGCCAACGGGAAACCTTGACACGAAGACGAGCACCGAGATCATGGAACTCCTCACTCGACTGAATGCACAGTCCGGAATTACCGTCGTCATGGTGACTCATGAGCCCGAGATGGCCGCCTACGCGAAGAGGACGGTCCGATTTGTCGATGGCCTCATCGAGCGTGATGGCGGGTGGAACGCTGCCTGATGCTGTGGAATGCAATCAAGTTGGCCATGGCATCGATCCGCCGCAATGCGCTTCGGTCGTTTCTGACTTTGCTCGGGATTGTCATTGGCGTTGGGGCGGTCATTGCCATGGTCACCATTGGCAACGGAGCGTCACAACAAGTTCAACAAAACCTGTCTCGCCTGGGCAGCAACATGCTGGTTGTGCGGCCGGGACAGAGTACGTTTGGGCCTGCCGGAACCAGTGATGCGCGCGCCTTCGATGAGCGCGACGTGTCGGCCCTTCGTGCCAGCCTGTCAGGTGTCCGTGGCATTTCGCCCACCGCACAGCGCTCGGCGAAAGTTGTTGCCGGCGCATTCAACTATACCACGACTGTCACAGGGGCTACTGCCGACTACTTTGTTGTCCAGGACTGGATCATCGCCGACGGGAGAGGCTTTCTTGAAACAGAAGAACGGTCAGGATCGTCTGTGTGTGTGATTGGCTCAACCATTCGCAATGAACTGTTCGGGGCGCTACCGCCCATCGGTCAACGGCTCCGCATTGGAACCTTTTCGTGCGACATCATAGGGTTACTGGAGAGCAAGGGGCAGTCTGCCTTTGGCAGCGACCAAGACAGTACAGTTGTTATCCCGCTGCGAACATTCCAACGAAGGTTGGCTGGCAACACTCGAATCAATTCGATCAACATATCGGTGGCGGACGCTGCCGACATCCCGCAAGTGCAGCTTGAGACAGAACAGATCTTGCGCGAGCGACGGCGCATTGCGCCGGGTGAGAATGATGACTTCACGGTTCGGGATCTGACCCAGATCGCCAATACCATGGCGTCGACGACAACGGTTCTGACCGGACTGCTTGGATCCGTCGCCGCGGTTTCACTACTGGTCGGCGGCATCGGCATTATGAACATCATGCTGGTATCCGTCACGGAACGGACGCGTGAAATCGGCATTCGGCTTGCAATCGGTGCGCTCGCCAGTCAGGTGCTGACACAATTCCTTGTCGAAGCGATCGTTCTTGCCATGTTCGGAGGCCTCCTAGGCACACTACTGGGATTGGGACTGGCCGGCGCAGCGTCCGTCTTTCTGCACATTCCATTCGAAGCCGACGGACGGATTATCACCTTGGCGTTTGGCGTATGTGCGCTGATCGGAATCCTGTTCGGCTATTTCCCGGCGCGGCGGGCGGCTCGCCTCGATCCTATCGAGGCATTGCGCCATGAGTGATCAACTCCGTTTCAGCTTTTTCAAGAACTCGACCGTCGGGTAGGAGTCGGCTGGCCAGCCGATCTTCATCTGGACGTCCTTGATGGCAGCCCGCGTGGCCTTGCCAATCTTTCCGTCGATTTCGCCAACATCGTAACCCATCCCGACCAGAATCTTCTGAAGTTGGATGATCTGATTGAAATCCAGAGAATTGACGTTTGCGCGGCCAGGCGAAAGAGCATCTGCGCCGGCAATCCGTGTGGCCAGATAGGCTGCTGTTGTGGAATAGATCAGCGACTCGTTCCACAGCAGATAGGCTTGTGTAAAATTCTCGTAGGCAAGGAAGGCAGGACCATCTTTTCCCATCGGCAAGAGAAGCGATGCCGGAAAGTTGTCTGCCTTGAGCTTACCATCGACAGCCTTCACTCCCCATTTTGCCCACTGGCTGCGCGGATGTTGAATGGCAATATCTGCCTGGTCCCACGGCAGGTCTGCCGGAACGCGGACCTCCTGGAGCCAAGGCTGATTGGCCTGCCAGCCGTGCTTGATGAGCAGTGCCGCGGAAGACGCCATGGCATCGGGCACCGATCTGCGGAGATTGCGATGACCATCTCCGTCGAAATCGACGGCCGTTTCGTCATATTCTTTCGGCAAGAATTGCGTGTGGCCGATTTCACCCGCCCAGGCACCTTTCATGTCCTCCAGGTCAAGATCACCCTTGTCGTAGAGGTCGAGCGCCGCCATCAATTGTTCACGGAACTTGTCCGGACGACGGCAGTCCCATGCCAGTGTGGCGAGGGACGGAATGGTTGGGAAGTCCCCCATGTAGCCGCCAAAATCAGTTTCGAGCGCCCAGAACGCGATGAGTACGGGCCCCTGGACGCCGTACTTCTTCTGGATCGCATCAAAGAGCTTCCTGTTCTTGTCCAGAAGTGCGCGGCCCTTTTTGATGCGGCCGCTGGTTGCCATGCGTGACTGGAATTCGAGGAACGCCTGCGAAAAGATGCTTTGCGCACGATCTTTCTTGATGATGCCCGGCTGATACTGGACGCCATTTAGGGCCGAGAGTCCACGCTTGCCGATACCTTGAGCTGCGGCCTGGCTGGCGAATGACTTGAGAAATCCATCAAAGCCTTTTGCGGAATTGCCGCAATCGGCGGCCCTCGCAGGGCCGCCCACCGTCAGCAAGGCCACCGAAACCATTGCCGCGCATCTCAGTCTCCTCATCGTCTGAACTCCTGATTCGATTTGCCGACGTCAGGATGTGCGCTAATGGCGGTCTTGGTCAAATTCAAGGCCGGCGAGGCGCCGCTCTCACGACATAGACCCTGTCAGTTTGTGAGATAGACCTGTTCCCGGTCACTGCAGCGCTGATAGGGCGCGATGGCTTCCATCTCGGGCTCAGGCAGAGCGAGTGGTTCGGTTTCCGGGATCGAGGAGCGGAGCAACGCGGCAGACACGCTCTCTGGTTCCGGGAGGGCCGGTTCCGCTGTCTTGGTCAGCATACCATCCGCCATTGCCACCGGCGGAGTCAGCAATGGAAGCGCAAATGCGGCCACTACAAGATACTTCATCACTCTACTCCCTGTTGCACTTCTTAACAGGAGGTTTACGCACATCCCGAAATGACACAGCAGGAATCTAGAGTATGGTTGACAGGGCTTCCACTAGACGCTGCGTACGCGCATCAGACCTCGCGGCTGGGGTGGCCGCGAGAACTGCCGCCGATTTGAGCACGACGCCATCGTCGAGAATCTTCAGATGATTGGCCTTCAGCGTCGAACCCGTGGTTGTGATGTCGACAATGATCTCCGCGATTCCGGCGGCTGGCGCGCCCTCGGTTGCTCCGAGGCTTTCAACGATCCGGTAGCCGGTCACGCCCCTTTCCGCGAAAAAGCGGCGCGTGAGATTGTGGTATTTGGTGGCCACGCGCAGGCGCCTGCCGTGGCGCTCGTAGAAGCTCTCGGCAATCTCATCCACATCAGCCATCGTGGCGACGTCGAGCCAACTCTGCGGAACGGCGACCACCACATCGGCAGGTCCAAAATTGAGCCGCAACGCAACATCGGCGGCCGGACTCCCGGGTGCGATTTTTTCGCGAAGCAGATCCTCACCGGTCACACCGAGATCCACCTTCGCATCCCGGAGATTTTGGGCGATTTCAGAAGCAGACAGGAAAGCGACCTCTATGCCCTCAAGACCGCTCAGTCGCCCACGATATCCACGGTCCGCGCCCATTCGGTCAATCCCAAATCCGGCTTTCGCCAGCAGGCCGGCGGTAGCCTCCATCAACCGGCCCTTGGATGGAATGGCGAGGGTGAGCGTGCTCATGCCAGCACCGCCATCAACCGGTCAGTGTGGATCGCCGAGCCAACGGCCGAAACCGCAATAGGCGACCCCATATCTGACAGCAGATTATCATAACGGCCACCGCCGGCGACGGCGACCAGCCCGCCCTCCAGCTCAGCTTCGATCTGGAAAGTAAAGCCTGTATAATATTCGATTTCCCGGCCGAATGTGGCGCTGAACATGAACCGCCGCGGATTGAGGCCCTGGTCCTCGAAGGCAGAAATCCGCCGCTCATAGGCCGTCACGGCTTTGCCGTAGCCAGTAGATTGACCAACAGCCGCGAGCGCCGGAATGACCTCCGTTGCCAATCCCTTGGTGTCGAGATAGGCTTCGATTGTCTGCTTCATCTTCGGATCGATTGGTTGTTCGCTCCTGTCGGCAAACTTCTCCGCGAGGCGTCCGGCAATTTCCTCCAGTGAGCGGCCGCCGACCATCGGCAGGTCACCCGCTTCGATGATCCGGCGCGCCACACTTGCAGCTTCCTCCCTTTCGAGCTGGTCGACGACGGGCGAAATGGACGTGCACCGGCGGCGTGACGGATTGGCAAAGTCATTGAGCAGATCGTGAAACGCCGAAGGACGCCAGAAATGATGCTTCAGACGGCGGCGCCAGCGGTCGGGCATTTCCATATCGTCGAGCAAACAGGAGAACAGTCCGAGATCGCCGAGCGTGACCTTCAGCCCCGTCGCGCCGGCGACTTCGAGGGCGCTCAATGTCAGCTTCAATACGCGAGCCTCCGCCGCGATGGAGTCTCCGGCCCCGAACCATTCGACACCGGCCTGGGTGAATTCCTGTGGGCTCAGACGTTCGTCCGGAAAGCGAAAAGCAGGGCCGAGGTAGCAATAGCGCTGTTCAGCAGCGGGATCGGACGCGTGACTCAGGTGGTAGCGGCATGCCGGCACGGTGAGATCGGGGCGTAGGCACATCTCATTGCCAGCCGGATCGGTAAACACGAAGGTCCGTGCACGGATGTCTTCGCCCGAGCGCTCAAGAAAGATATCAGCGGGCTGGATCATATCGGGGGCGATGTGATCGAAGCCAGCGCGCTCGAATACGGCCATGATGGCGGCGTTCTGGCGCTCCAGGGCCTCGCGCTCCGCTTTGGATTTCCCGGCCATGTCAGGCTCCGAGCGCCTTCCTCACCGCGGTGACCAGTTCGCTCTCCGGCACCGAGAATTGCGCGAGGCGCTGGGACGCGTATTCCTCGCGTGACCCGATTCCGGCCGCGAGTTCGGCACCGAGACGGAGGTCCTTGATCTGCACTTCGCCCTTGGCCTTCTCGTCACCACCTTGAATGACAACGAGGGGGGCGCCGCGCTTGTCGGCGTATTTCATCTGCGCCTTCATGCCAGCGGTGCCGACGTACATCTCGGCGCGGATGCCGGCATCGCGAAGCTGCTGCACCATGCGCCAGTAATCACCTTGGCGGTCCTTGTCCATGACAAGCACGACGACAGGCGCGAGCGTGTTTGACTCCTCTGCCTTGCCGACGAGTTTCAGCGCCGAATAGAGGCGCGAGACGCCGATGGAGAAGCCCGTCGCCGGTACTTGCTGGCCGGTGAAGCGTGCCACGAGATCGTCATAGCGCCCGCCGCCTCCGACCGAACCGAAGCGCACGGGGCGGCCATCTTCGTCCTTGGTTTCCATAAGCAATTCGCATTCGAAGACGGGACCAGTGTAATACTCAAGTCCGCGGACGACGGTGGGTTCCAGTCGAATTCTATCAAATCCATAGCCGGCGGCTTCAAACAACTCGTTCATCCGCTGAAGCTCTGCGATTCCCTCTTCGCCCGTCGAATTGCCTTGAACAAGTTTTGTCCAAACAGAGAGCACTTCTTTGTTCGATGAGGGGGGTGAAATTTCTCGGTTCAGATTTGGTGGGAGTAGCGCCAAGTTGGAAGACCCTGTAGCGCTCGTGGCAAGGAAATGAACATTAGCACTAATTTGGGAAGGCGTCAGATTTGCACCCGGCGTGAAGTCTCCTGAATCGTCGGTCCGTCCCCGATCCAGAAGTTCCCAGACACCCTGTAGGCCTAGACGATCATATTTATCGAGGGCTCGCATCACTTGGAGACGTTTGGCAGCCTGGGCTAGGCCACCAAGTCCTTCCTTCTCCAAAAGTCCTTCCAAGACTTTTCTATTGTTCACCTTCATCACATACTGCCCGCGCTCCAGGCCCAGCGCCTCCATCGTATCGGCGGCCATCATGCACACCTCGGCATCTGCGGCGGGCGAGGCGCTGCCCACCGTGTCGGCGTCGAACTGCATGAACTGGCGGAAGCGGCCCGGCCCCGGCTTCTCGTTGCGGAACACCCATCCCTGGCGATAGCTGCGATAGGGAGTCGGCAATTGCCCCTGCGTGTTTTCGGCCACGAAGCGGGCGAGCGGGGCTGTGAGGTCATAGCGCAGCGACAGCCACTGGTCATCGTCGTCCTGGAAGGAAAACACGCCGGCATTGGGCCGGTCCTGGTCCGGCAGGAACTTGCCGAGCGCATCGGTGTATTCGATGAAGGGCTGTTCGACCGGTTCGAAGCCATAGGCCTCATAGACCTCCTGGATCTTCGCCAGCATGCGGCGCACGCCCCGGATTTCATCCGGCCCGATATCGCGGAAACCCTTGGCCACCCGTGCCTTCGGGCGTTGTACCTTGCTCATGTCTCAAACTCGCTGAATTCGCGCCGCGTTCTAGAGGATGAGGGCCTTGGGGGCAACCTTCCCGTGGCGCAGGCCTAATGGGCCTCTTCCCAGTTCTTTGCGGCGCGGGCATCGACCTGCAATGGCACCATGAGGTGCACAGCGGGTTCAGGCGCATGGATCATCACCCACTTAACAACCTCCATGGTCTTCTCCACCTCCGCGTCCTTCGCCTCGAACACCAGTTCGTCGTGGACTTGCAGCAGCATCTTTGCCGAGAGCTTCGCTTCCGCCAGCGCATCCGGCATGCGGATCATGGCGCGGCGGATGATGTCGGCTGCCGCACCCTGAATCGGGGCGTTGATGGCGGCGCGCTCGAGGAAGGCGCGCTCCGACGGGTTGGGCGACTTGATGCGCGGGAAATGGCAGCGGCGGCCGAAGATCGTCTCGACATAGCCTTTGTCGCGCGCTTCCTGCTTGGTGGCATCCATGTAGTCCCGGATGCCGGGGAAGCGCTTGAAGTAGGTCTTGATGTATTCGCCCGCCTCCTCGCGGCTGATGGAGAGCTGGTTGGCGAGGCCGAAGGCCGAGATGCCATAGATGATGCCGAAATTGATGGCCTTGGCGCGGCGGCGTACCATCGGGTCCATGCCCTTGATCGACACGTTGAACATCTCGCTCGCCGTCATGGCGTGAATGTCGAGGCCGTCGGCAAAGGCCTTCTTCAATTGCGGAATGTCGGCGACATGGGCCAGCACGCGAAGCTCGATCTGGCTGTAGTCGGCACTGATCAGCTGCGAGCCCTCCGGCGCCACGAAGGCCGAACGGATCTTGCGGCCCTCTTCAGTGCGCACCGGGATGTTCTGAAGGTTGGGTTCGGTGGAAGCGAGGCGGCCGGTGGAGGTGGCGGCCAACGAATAGCTGGTGTGGACACGGCCCGTATCCGGATTGATGAAATTCGGCAGCGCATCGGTGTAGGTCGAGCGGAGCTTGGACAATTGCCGCCAATCGAGCACACAGCGGGCAAGTTCCACCCCTTGCGCAGCGAGGTCCTCGAGCGTGTCGGAATCGGTCGACCAGGCACCGGTCGCGGTCTTCTTGCCGCCCTGCAGGCCCATGCGGCCGAACAGGATTTCGCCCAGTTGCTTGGGGCTGCCGATGTTGAATTCGTCGCCTGCCAGCTTGTAGACATCTTTCTCGATCGCTGCCGCAGATGTGGCGAAGTCGTTGGACAATCTTTTGAGGAGGTCTGGATCGATGAGGATGCCGGCCATTTCCATGTCAGCCAGCACCCGCACCAGCGGGCGCTCCAGTGTTTCATAGACGGTGCGCTTGCCCATTTGCGCCAATCGCGGCTTGAGCAAGAGCCAGAGGCGCAGCGTGACGTCTGAATCCTCTGCCGCGTAATGGGTCGCGCGGCCGATGGGCACACGATCGAAGGTGATGGCTGACTTGCCGGAGCCCGCCACCTCCTTGAAGGAGATTGGCTTGTGCCCCAGATGCCGGCCTGACAATTCATCCATGCCGTGGCCGACGTCGCCCGATTCAAGCACATAGGAAATGAGCATGGTATCATCGATGGGCGAGACGTTGATGCCACTCCGTGCCAGCACCTCGATATCATATTTGAGGTTCTGGCCGATTTTGAGGATGGATGGGTCCTCCAGCATCGGCTTCAGCGCATTGACACAGTCTGAAAGCTTGATCTGGCCTTCGAGCAAGCCGCCGCCGAACAGGCCGCCGCCGTCACCCTTGTGGGTGAGCGGAATGTAGCAGGCCCTTCCGGGCGCGGTGGCCAGTGACACGCCGACAAGATTGGCCTGCATCGAATCGAGCGAGTCGGTTTCCGTGTCGACGGCAATGTAACCGGTGTCGTATGCAGCAGCGATCCAGGTCTCGAGGGACTTCAAATCCCCAACCATTTCGTAGTCGTCATGACGAATGGGAACCGCCTTCAATTCGTCATCACGGCGCTGGTCAGACTCTTTCGACCCCGGCGCTGTTTCAGACCTGCCAGCCGGTTCCGAGGACCCCGGCTTGGATCGGGATGGCGTTTCGGGGACCGTCACGTCCCCGCCTTCCGGAGGCCAATACTTGATCTCCACTTCTACGGGATCGATGCCGGCCATGTCGGCGTCAAGCTCGCCAGCCACCTTCTTGGTGAAGGTCGAAAATTCAAGCGCCTTGAGAAAGCCGATCAGCGCACTCGCCTTCGGTGTATCGACGGCGAAACTGCCCACGTCCTCCGTGACCGGTACATGGTCGTCGAGGGTGACCAACTTCTTCGATACGCGCGCCTGATCGGCGAAGGCGATAAGATTCTCGCGGCGCTTGTTCTGCTTGATCTCTGAAGCCCGTTCAAGCAGCGTTTCAAGGTCGCCGTATTCATTGACGAGCTGAGCGCCGGTCTTGACGCCGATGCCGGGAACACCCGGCACGTTGTCGACGGAGTCGCCAGAGAGAGCCTGCACGTCGATGACCTTGTCTGGCGTCACCCCGAATTTCTCCAGCACCTCCGGCTCACCCACCTCCCTATCCTTCATTGTATCGTAGAGCGATACGCCGGGACGGATGAGCTGCATCAAGTCCTTGTCCGAGGAGACGATACGGCAGGTGGCACCGGCTTCCGATGCCTGCCGTGCATAGGTAGCGATGAGATCGTCAGCCTCGTAGTTTTCCTGCTCCACGCACGCGACATTGAAGGCCCGCGTCGCCTGTCGGATCAATCCGAATTGTGGGCGAAGATCGGCTGGCGGCTCCGGCCGGTGGGCCTTGTATTCGGGATAGAACTCATTGCGGAAGGATTTCGACGAATAGTCGAAGATCACCGCCAAATGAGTGGGCTTTTCGCCCGCATTGGTTTCCTTGAGGAGCTTCCACAACATGTTGCAGAAGCCCTGCACTGCGCCCACGGGAAGCCCGTCCGACTTGCGGGTGAGCGGTGGTAGCGCGTGATAGGCCCGGAAGATATATCCCGATCCATCAATCAGGTAGAGGTGGTCGCCTTTTTTCAGGCTGGAGTGTTTCGACATGACCGGCACTATGCCACTGCGCCCAAGCCGTTACCAGCCTCGGGGTTGATCATGGAATGCGGTCGATGACCGTGACACCAACGCCCGAATATCCATCCATGGCGGACAAGGCGATACCTGCGGCGTCAAGGCCGATACGCTTCGTGATGATCCGGCCGGGATCGAGGCGGCCGGCTGCGATCATGCCGAGCAGAGCTGCGAAGCGGCTGGCTCCGATACCCCGGGTGCCATGGATGGTGATTTGCCGGGCATAGACGGTTTCGAGCAGCGGGATGTCCGGCGTCGCATGTTTCTCCAGCGGTTGGCCAATCTGCACATGGCGGCCAAGCTTGCGCAACCCACGAATCGAATTGTGAAAGGTCGCCGTAATACCAAGCGCATCGATTGAAACATGCGCTCCGCCACCCGTCATGTCACGCACTGCGTCGGCCGTGTCACCGGCTTTCTGTGGATTGAGCACCGCAGTCGCGCCAAGCGACCTGGCCATGGCCAGTGCGTCATCATTCACGTCGATGGCCAGGATCTGCGCCCCGATTGCGGCGCCGATCATCACGGCGGACAGACCTACTCCGCCGCAGCCATGAATGGCCAGCCATTCGCCGGGCTGCAGATGCGCACGATCGACCAGACCGCGGAAGGCCGTCGTCAGCCGGCAACCCATGGCGGCGGCCGAGTCAAAACCCAGATGGTCCGGCAGCTTCACAAGGTTGAAACTGGCGCGCGGCACCGGCAGCAACTCGGCGAAGGCGCCCCAGCTCGAGAACCCGATGACGTGTTGATGGTTGCAGACGGTTGGCTCGCCCGCACGACAATCCGGGCATTCTCCGCAGGCGAGAATGAAGGGTGCGGTCACACGGTCGCCGATCGCAAATCCATGGTAGTCGCGCCCAACGTCGACCACGGTGCCGGTAAACTCATGGCCCGGCACATGTGGTAAGACAACGTCAGGGTCGGCCCCACTCCAGCCATGCCAATCCGACCGGCAAACGCCACATGCCCCAACCTTCACGATTACGCCCTCTGGCGGGCAAGCCGGATCCTTCACATCTCGAATGGACAATGGGCCATGATAGGTCTCGAAGATCGCAGCTTTCATCAGAATCCTCCCTCTTGTCTCAGTGATACTGCCAGCCATTGCGGACCGCCACGGCAATCGGCTATAGGGGGTGCCAAGAGTACCGGCACCCGTAGCTCAGCTGGATAGAGTGCTGCCCTCCGAAGGCAGAGGTCACAGGT
>CAZECZ010000090.1:0-17911 GCA_964510815.1 uncultured Aestuariivirga sp. | reverse complement strand
GAACGTGGCGGCACGGCTGCAAGGCCTCGCCGACCCGGGCGGCATCTGCATTTCCGAGACCGTCTATCAGCATGTTCACCGCAACATTTCCTACCTGTTCGACGACATGGGCCGGCAACAGCTGAAAAACATTGCCGGCAGCGTGCAGGTTTATCGCGTGCGGACCAACCCGCAGACGGCCCATGGCGGCAAGCGCCGCGCCGGCGCCAGCCACCAGGCGTCCATCGCCGTGCTGCCGTTCATCAACATGAGCGGCGACCCCGAGCAGGAGTATTTCAGCGACGGCATCACCGAGGACATCATCACCGACCTGTCGAAGATCTCCTCGCTGTTCGTGGTGTCGCGCAACACGGCCTTCACCTTCAAGGGCCAGCATGTCGACATCGACCAGGTGGCCAACCGGCTGGGCGTGCAATATGTGCTGGAAGGCAGCGTGCGCAAGGCCAACAACCGGGTGCGGATCTCGGCACAGCTGATCGACGGGCGCACCAACGGGCACATCTGGGCGGAACGCTATGACCGCGACTTCGCCGACATCTTCGACCTGCAGGACGAGATCTCGCGCAGTATCGTCAGTGCACTGAGGGTCCGCATCCTGCCCAGCGAACTCGAGACGATTCTGGTCAAGCCGACGGTCAATGCCGATGCCTACCGCTATTACCTGATGGGCCGCGGCTTCTTCCATCGCGGACATACGCGGCGCTATCTGCGGCTGGCCAAGCAGCTGTTTGCCCGGGCGCTGGAAATCGACCCGGATTATGCCGCGGCGCATGCCGGAATCGCCGACTGCAATTCGCACCTGATCGATACCGGGGACCGCTCGATCACGGTGAACGAGATCCTGGAACAGAGCGAACGGGCGCTGGCCATCGATTCGACGCTTGCCGAGGCGCACGCGTCTCGCGGCCTCGCACTCTACACCGCCGGGCGCTATGCCGACGCCGAGGCGAGCTTCAACCGGGCCATCGCATTGAAGCCCGACCTGTTCGAAGGTTACCTGTTCTATGGCCGCAACTGCTTCAACCGCGGGCAATATGAGAAGGCGGCGGAATTGTTCGGCAAGGCGGCGGAACTGAAGAACGATGATTTCCGCGCGCTGGGCCTGCAGGCGATGTGCCTGCAATCGCTGGGACGGCACGAAGAAATGGTGACCGTTGCACGGCGATCGCTGGAGCGCACCGAGAAGGCCGTGGTCGAACGGCCGGACGACGCCGACGCGCTGGCCTTCGGGGCCGGGCTGCTGGCGGTGCTGGGCGAAGGCGAACGCACCAAGGACTGGGCCGAGCGGGCCATCGTCATCGAACCCGACGACTTCTACATGCACTACAACCTCGCCTGCGCTTTCGCCATCCTGGGCGAGAAGGAACTGGCACTGGACCGGCTGGAACAGGCGATGGGGCCAAATGTGCTGAAGTCTCTCAAGGAATTCATGCTGCACGACAGCGACCTCGACGTGCTGCGTGACCACCCGCGCTACAAGGCGCTGATCGAACGACTGCCGGAGTAAGCCACATGCATTTCACCCCCGCCGCCAAGATTCTGCTGGCCAACTGGGCTGCGACGACACGCATCGACCAATTGCCGGAAGACAGCCGGCCGGCGACAAGGCTGGAAGGCTATGAAACGGCGACCGAGATGGAAATCGTTTCAGGACAGCCGGTGGCGGGCTGGAAGATCGCCGCCACCAGTGAGGCCGGACAACGGCATATCAACGTGGATGGACCGCTGATCGGGCGCATCTACAAGAACCGGCTGCTGGAACCGGGCGCCGCCGTGCCGCTGGGCGACAACATCATGCGGGTGGCCGAGGCCGAGTTCGCTTTCGGCTTTGCGAAGAACCTGCCGCCCAAGGGACCGGCCTACACGGAAGAGGAGGCGCTGTCGGCCGTATCGTCGCTGCATCTTTCCATCGAGGTGCCGGACAGCCGCTACAACGATTTTACCAAAGTAGGTGCGCCGCAGCTGATCGCCGACACCGCATGCGCCTCCTGGCTGGTGCTGGGTCCGGCGGTCGAGTTGCCGTGGCGCGATCTCGATCTTTCCGCACACGCCGTGACGGGCTTGCGGAACGGCGAGCGCGTGGCGGAAGGCAGCGGCAAGGCGGTGCTGGGCGGGCCGGTGAAGGCCTTGACCTGGTTCGTCAACGAATGCGCGTCCTTTTGCGGCGGCGTGAGGGCCGGACAGTTCGTGACCACCGGCACCTGCATCATCCCGATGGCGATCTCGCCGGGTGACAAGGTCACCATCGACTATGGTGTGCTCGGCACCATATCGGCGGAGATCATTTGATGCCGGTTCTGCGGCCTGAACCGCTGAGCAAGGCGGCGTTCGAACCATTCGGCGACGTGGTGGAAACGGTCGACGTGTCGCCCATCAGCATCAACCAGGGCTATGCGCTGCGCTACAACGACCTCACGCGTGTCGATGTGGAGCGCGAGGATGGCGTCACGAACGTCAGCCTGTTCCTCGGCCAGCCGCGGCCGATGCCGGTCGAGATCCTGCTGATGGAGCGGCACCCGCTAGGCAGCCAGATGTTCTTCCCGCTGCAGGATGCGCCGTGGCTGGTGCTGGTGTGCGAGGACCCGGATGCGTTCGACAGCTATCGCGCCTTCATGGCGACGGGGCGGCAGGGTGTCACCTATGCCCGCAATGTCTGGCATCACCCGCTGCTGGTGCTGGACGCCGACAGCCGTTTCCTGATCGTCGACCGCAAGGGTGCCGGCAACAATCTGGAAGAAAAGTGGCTGGCCGAAGACGCAGGACTTACGCTGGAACCGTAGTCCGCTCGTGGACCTTGCGGCCGGCCACATAGGTGGCGCGGACGGCGCGGTCATCGCCGAGGATCATCAGCGAGAACAACACGTCCTCGAGCGAGGCCGAGACCTCCTGGCGGCTGGCCAGGACCG
The DNA here is from genome assembly GCA_964510815.1 of uncultured Aestuariivirga sp. Classification (GTDB taxonomy): domain Bacteria; phylum Pseudomonadota; class Alphaproteobacteria; order Rhizobiales; family Aestuariivirgaceae; genus Aestuariivirga. The sequence goes on along the minus strand of CAZECZ010000090.1, from coordinate 15,005 downwards.
GCGTGGCGCAAGGGTCGAGCACCACGAGGTCGGCATATTTGCCGACATCAAGTGCACCGGTCTCATGGCCGATGTGGAGGCGTTCGGCATTGCCCCTTGTCGCCATGTGGAAGAGCTCGAAGGCGGCCGGCTTGTAGCCGCCCAGCATCTGCACCTTGTAGGTTTCGCCCAGGGTCGCCAGCATCGAATAGCTGGTGCCGCCACCGACATCGGTGGCGATGCCGAGATGCACCGGACGCTGGGCCATTCTCATTTGCGGCATGGACATGAGACCGGACCCGAGGAAGGTGTTCGACGTGGCGCAGTGGATCACGGTCGAGCCCGACTCCGACAGGCGTTGGCATTCGCGCTCCGAGAGGTGAATGCCGTGGGCGAAGAGACTGCGCTCGCCTAAGAGGCCGACGCGGTCGTAGACATCGGTGTAGTCCTGCGCGTCTGGAAACAATTCCTTGACGAAGGCGATCTCGCCGGGGCTTTCCGAGATGTGGGTCTGCATCAGGGCACCTGGGAGCGAGGCCAGCAACTCGCCCGAGAGCTTGAGTTGCGCGTCCGACGAGGTGACGGCGAAACGGGGCGTCACGGCATAGCGGAGCCTGCCCTTGCCATGCCAGGCGCGGTAAAGTTCCTCCGACTCGCGTGCCCCGGTTTCGGGGTCGTCCTGCACTTCGGGAATGGCGTTGCGATCCATCATGGTCTTGCCGGTGAGCATCGCCATGTTGTGCTTTTCGGCCGCAGCGAAGAGCGCATCGGCGCATGTCTTGTGGACGGAGCAGAAGGCCAGCGCCGCCGTGGTGCCGTGCTGGAACAGGCGCGACAGGAAGACGCCGGCCGCCGCCGCCGCGTAGGCGGGATCGGCGTAGCGGCTTTCCTCCGGAAAGGTGAAGCGCGTGAGCCAGTCCAGCAGATCCTTTCCCGGTGCCGCGAGCATGCGGTATTGCGGGAAATGAATATGGGGATCGATGAGGCCCGGCATGACGATAAGATCGCCGTAATCATCGATCGGCGCCTGACGGAACCCGTGCGGGAGGAGTGGTTGCGGACCGGTCCACAGGATGGTGCCATCATCGGCGATCACCAGAGCGCCGCGCGTCTCGTGGCGGGGCGTGCCGTCGCCCTCGAAGGTGAGTGTCTGGCCCTTGATGACGCGGGTCATGGCGCCACCCGGTCTTCGAGGCGGAAGCGGAAGATGCGGCAGACTTGCGCGATGGCCGTCGCAAATTCCGTATCCGGATCATTTTTCACGCGGGCCTCGAAGGCCTCGAGGATCATGTGCTTGGTGGCGCCCTTGACGGCGAAGATGAAGGGAAAGCCGAAGCGGGCCTTGTAGGCGTCATTCAGCGCGGTGAAGCGGGCGAATTCTTCTGCTGTCAGGGTGTTGAGGCCGGCACCTGCCTGTTCTTTCGTCGAGTCGTCGGTGAGCCTGGCCCTGGTCGCGAGATCGGGATGGGCGCAAATGAGCGCCAGCTGCGCATCACGATTGGCGGCGCGGACGGCGCTTTCGAAGCGGGCAATCATCTCATCCCGATTGGCGAACGGACGGAATTGCGCGGCCTCGCGCGCCACCCAGGGCGAATGTTCGGCGATGTCGCCAAAACTGACCAGAAACTCTGCCAAGGGCATGGCGTTGACGGTGGTGATGGTGGTCATTGGCTGGATATCCACTTGCCGAGCTTGGCGCGCTCCTCGTCGGTCATCTTGGTCTTGTTGCCGAGCGGCATCGCCTTGTTGGCCACCGCCTGGGTTTCGATCTGGGCGGCGTAGCGGCGGAGATTGTCGATGGTCTCGAGTTCGATGCCCTTGGGGGCCACCTTGATGGTGGGATCGGTGGGGGCCGCCGCGTGGCAGGGTGCGCAGCGGGTCTGGACGATCGAAAGCGCCTCGGCGTCGGCTACGTCGCCCTCATACAACACGCGCTTGACGGGCTGGGTGAGGATCAGGGCGAATGCGAGCGCGGTGCCGATGAGCGGCAGGGTCCAGGCGATGTCGGCTTGGGCATCGCCCACCTCGGTGCGCACCAGATAATGGCGGGCGAGCGCGCCGGCGATCACGATGAGGGCGGCGAGCACCCACGCATGCGGATGGTCGGTGACCAGGGGATAGTGATTGCTCACCATCATCGCCAGCACCGGCAAAGTGAGGTAGGTGTTGTGCAGCGAGCGCTGCTTGCCGATGAGGCCAAGTTTGGGGTCGGGCTTCTCGCCCTTGAGCAGCGAGGCAGTAATCTTCCGCTGGTTGGGGATGATGACCATGAAGACATTGGCGGCCATCAGCGTGCCGATGAAAGCGCCGATGTGGATGAAGGCGCCGCGCCCGGAGAACACATGGGTGTAGCCATAGGCGGCAACGAGGATCAGCACGAAGACGAGAAGCGCCAGGAGGCCGGTGTGCTGGCCAAGGGGCGAGCGGCAGAGCGAGGTATAGACGATCCATCCGGCGGCGAGGCTCAGGACCGAGATCGCGATGGCCTGCCATGAGCTCAGCGCCAGGACGTTCTGGTCGATGAGGTAGGTGTCGGCTTGCACGTAATAAAGGACGATCAGCAGCAGGAAGCCGGTGACCCAGGTCAGATAGGCCTCCCATTTGAACCAGATGAGGTCGGCTGGAAGCTGCTCCGGGGCGGTGAGGTATTTCTGCACGTGATAGAAGCCGCCGCCATGCACCTCCCACACCTCGCCGCCGACGCCGGGCGGCAGGCCAACGGGTTTGCGGAGCGAGAAATCAAGGGCGACGAAATAGAAGGACGTCCCGATCCAGGCGATGCCGGCGATCATGTGACCCCAGCGGATCATGAGGTTTGGCCAGTCCCACGACAACAGCGGCGCGGTGGAGAGCCACCACGCGACGACCAGTGCCACGAAGATGATGGGGAGCGTCCAGGCGATCTTCGCCAGCGGGTCGCCCACTTCATGGCGCACGAGGAAATGGCGAAGCGCCGCGCCGCCCACCACGATGGCACCGACCAGCAGCCACGCATTTGGGGCGTCTGTGACCATGGCGTAGTGGTTGCTCACCATCATCACCAGCACAGGGAGCGTCAGGTAGGTGTTGTGCAGCGAGCGCTGCTTGCCGATGACGCCATATTTCGGATCGGGCGTCTCGCCGGCGACGAGGGAAGCGGTGATCTTCCGCTGATTGGGGATGATGACCATGAAGACATTGGCGGCCATCATGGTGCCGACCAGAACGCCCACATGGATGAGGGCGCCGCGGCCCGAGTACACATGGGTGAAGACGTAGGCGAAGGCGAGGATGAGGACGAGCACGCAGGCGGCGAGCAGCGGCGTATTCTCGCCGATGGGTGAACGGCAGAGGCCGTCATAGACCAGCCAACCGATAACGATGGAAACGACCGACAACAGGATCGCCTGCCAGGGCGCCATGGGCAGCACGGCGGGATCGATGAGGTAGGCGCTGGCCTGCACATAGTATTGCACGATGAGCAGCAGGAAGCCGGTGACCCAGGTGAGATAGGCCTCCCATTTGAACCAGGTGAGATGGTCCGGCATCGTCGCCGGGGCCGAGAGATATTTCTGCACATGGTAGAAGCCGCCGCCGTGGACTTCCCAGGCCTCGCCGCGGACACCTTCCGGGAGACCGTCGCGCGACTTCAGCGAGAAATCGAGGGCGACAAAATAGAACGAGGTTCCGATCCAGGCGATGCCGGCGATCATGTGACCCCAGCGGATCGCAAGGTTCAGCCAGTCAGCAATGAATGGTTCCAAGACCGGTGCCTCCTCAAGAAAACGCCTGCCGGGGGTTCAATTCCCCGGCAGGCGCCAGCCGTCACGCGCTGCGCTTACTGCGGCAGCTGATCATCGATGCCCTTGATGTAGTAGTTCATGCCGAGCAGTTCGCTGTCGGGCAGCGGCTGGCCGGCCTCGCCGACGGTCGAGCCGTCCTGCTTGGTGACCGGGCCCATGAAGGGATGGATCTCGCCCGACTTGATCTTGGCGACGGTGTCCTCGGCCATGGCCTTGACGTCGTCCGGCATGTTGGTGAACGGCGATAGAACGACCATGCCGTCCTTCATGCCGCCCCAGGTGTCGGTCGACTTCCAGGTGCCGTCGAGCACCATCTTGACGCGGGCCACGTAGTAGGGATCCCAGTCGTCGGTGTTGGCGGTGAGCTGGGCCTTGGGGGCGAACTTGATCATGTCGGAGGACTGGCCGAAGCCGAACTTGCCCTGCTCTTCTGCGATCTGCAGCGGCGCCGTCGAGTCGGTGTGCTGCACCATGATATCGGCGCCCTGGCCGAACAAGACCTTGGCGGCATCGGCTTCCTTGCCGGGGTCATACCAGGAGTTGACCCACACGATCTTGACCTTGAAATCCGGGTTCACCGACTGGGCACCGAGCATGAAGGCATTGATGCCCATGACGACTTCCGGGATCGGGAAGGAGACGATGTAGCCGGCCACGCCCGTCTTCGACATCTTGGCGGCGATCTGGCCCATCACATAGCGGCCTTCATAGAAGCGCGCATTGTAGATGGCGACGTTGTCGGCCATCTTGTAGCCGGTGGCGTGCTCGAACTTGATGTCCGGATACTTGGCGGCGACCTTGATGGTCGGGTCCATGAAGCCGAAGGAGGTGGTGAAGATGATGGCGCAGCCGTCGCGGGCGAGACGCTCGATGGCGCGCTCGGCATCCGGGCCTTCGGCGACGTTCTCGAGGAATGCGGTTTCGACCTTGTCGCCCAGCTCCTTTTCCACCGCCTTGCGGCCGAGGTCGTGCTGGTAGGTGTAGCCGCCGTCGCCGACGGGACCCACATAGACCCAGCAGGCCTTGATCTTGTCCGCAGCCTGCGCCGCACTGGCGGAGACGCCCAGTGCCAGTGCCGCTGCCATTGCCAACCAAACTTTCATGTTGCTCTCCTTGTCAAAGTCCAAAACTTGTCAAAACCCATGTCCTGCAGCCATTTATTGTGCTTGCACCGCTCCAGCTGCAGGGCCTGGCGGCGCATCAATCGCCTAGCGGTCGGGCACGAAGGGCTGACCGAGGCAAGCCGGCGTGTTGGCCCTGGTGAGGGCCCGGTTGCCCGAGATCACGACCAGCGCCAGGATGGTCACGATGAAGGGCAGCGACGACAATAGCTGGGACGGAATGCCGACGCCATGCGCCTGCAGCGTAAACCCCAGAATTGTAATGGTGCCGAACAGATAGGCACCGATGGCAACGCGCCACGGGAGCCACGAGGCGAATACCACCAGCGCCAGCGAAATCCAGCCGCGGCCCGCCGTCATGTTCTCGATCCACTGCGGCGTGTAGGCCAGCGACAGGTAACCGCCCGCCAATCCGGCACAGCCGCCGCCAAACATCACTGAGAGATAGCGAACCCCGATCACACTATAGCCCAGCGCATGGGCCGACTGGTGGCTGTCGCCGACGGCGCGGATGATGAGGCCCGTCTTGGTGCGGAACAGCACGAAGGACACGATGGCGACGATGATGAAGGAGACGAAGACCAGGGGATCGAGCCCGAGGAACAGCTTGCCGAGCTTGACGCCGGGCTGGCCGACATAGCCTTCGCCCATGAGCCCCGAAAGGCCGAGGCCAAGCAGCGTGAGCGCCAGGCCAGTGGCGACCTGGTTCGACACCATTGTCAAGGTGAGGAAGCCGAACAGCAGGGACAGCAGTACGCCGGCGACGATGGCGGCGAGCGCGCCAATATAGGGATTGCCCGTCGCCAGCGCGGCACCGAAACCGCTGACCGCGCCCACGGCCATCATGCCCTCGACGCCGAGGTTGAGGACGCCGGAGCGCTCGACCACGAGTTCGCCGATGGCGGCCAGCAGCAGGGGGGTCGCCGCCGGAATGATGGTGAGGATGATGGAGAGAACCTGCTCGCTCATGCGCCCTGCTCCGTGGCACGGCCAGGCTGGCCGATGAGCCGCAGCCGGTAGAGGATGAAGCTGTCGCAGGCGAGGATGTAGAACAGCAGGATGCCCTGGAACACGCGGGCCGTCTTGTCCGAGATGCCGAGTGCCACTTGCGCCGACTCACCGCCCAGATAGCTGATCGACAACGCGAAGGCGGCGATCAGCGCGCCCACCGGATTGAGGCGGCCGAGGAAGGCGACGATGATGGCAGTGAAGCCGTAGCCCGGCGAAATGCCCGGCTGAAGCTGGCCCACCGTGCTCATGACTTCACAGACACCGGCCAGCCCCGCGAGACCACCCGACAGCAAGAAACAGAACCATACGGTCTTCTCGCGCGAGAAGCCGGCGAAGCGGCCGGCGCGGGGCGCCACACCCTGCACGCGGATCTCAAAACCCTTGAGCGTGCGGCCCATGAGGAAGGCCAGCGCCACGACGGCGATGACGGCGAGGATGGCGCCGAGGTTGATGTAGACGGGGCCGATGGAGTTCGGCAGCAGCTGGAAGCTCGGCAGGGTCTGCCAGCCGGTGAACTGGATCGTCTTGGGGAAATTGTAACCCTTGGGGTCGCGCCACGGGCCTCTCACCAGCCAGTCGAGCAGGAACTGGGCGACATAGACCAGCATCAGGCTGGTGAGGATTTCGTTGGCGGCGAAGCGGTTCTTGAGAAAGGCCGGGATCGCCGCATAGGCCATGCCGCCGAGAATGCCGAGCACCAGCATGAGGATGAGAGTGAGCGGTGTCTGCATCTCGGGAAAGAAAACGGGGATCGTGGCACCGGCGATGGCGCCGGCCGTCAGCTGGCCCTCTGCCCCGATGTTCCAGACATTGGCGAGGTAAGACACGGCGAGCCCGGTGCCGATGAGGGCGAGCGGGGTCGCCTTGACGATCAATTGCTCGATCGACCAGGAACTGGTGAGCGGCTCGACGAAATAGACATAGAGGGCTTCGAGCGGATTGAGGCCGCGAAGCGCGAAGATGATGAAGCCGGTGATGAGCGTCAGCGCGATGGCGATGAGCGGCGACAGCAGCGCCATGCGGTCGGAGCGTTCGCCCCGCTTTTCAAGCACCAGCCGCATGGGCCATCTCCTTCACTTCATGGGCGCCAGCCATCAGCAGGCCGATCTGTTCGGCCGTGAGGTCGCCAGCCGGATAGGCCTCCGACAGTTGCCCGCGCGAGATGACGGCGATGCGATCGGCGATCTCGAAGATCTCGTCCAGATCCTGGCTGATGACCAGGACGGCCGAGCCTTCGCGCGACAGGTCGATGATGGCCTGGCGGATGGTGGCGGCGGCACCGGCATCGACACCCCAGGTCGGCTGGTTGATGACGAGGACGCCCGGCTTGCGGTCCAGCTCGCGGCCGACGACGAACTTCTGCAGATTGCCGCCGGACAGCGCCCGGGCTTCCGGGTCGGGCTTGCCCTTGCGGACGTCGAAGTCCTTGATGACGCGCTCGCTGACGCCCGTGGCGCCGCCCTTCTGCACGAGGCCCGACTTGACGAGGGAGCCATCGGAGGAATGGCGTGTGAGCAGCACATTCTCCGACAGGCTGAAGGCGGGAACGGCGCCGTGGCCCAATCGCTCTTCCGGCACGAATGCGGCGCCGGCGTTGCGCCTGACATTGATGCTGTGATGGCCCATGGGCTTGTTGTCGATCACCAGCATGGCATCGCGCGCCAAGGAACGCTCGCCGGAGACGGCATCGAAGAGTTCCGACTGGCCATTGCCGGCGACACCGGCAATCGCCACCACCTCGCCGGCCTTCACGTCCAGCGTGATGTTCTTGAGTTCGACGGCGAAGGGACCGTCGGCGGGTAAGCTTAAATGATCGAGCTTGAGGCGGGTGTGGCCTTTCATGTCCTGGCGGGCGGCGCGCACCACATGGATGTCGCCGCCGACCATGAGCTTGGCGAGGCTGGCGGCGGTCTCCTGGGTGGGATCGACGTTGGCGACAACCTTGCCGTGGCGGAGGATGGTGGCGTTGTGGCAGAGGTGCTTCACCTCCTCGAGGCGGTGGCTGATGTAGATGACGGCGCAGCCTTCCGATGCGAGGCGGGCCAGCGTGAGGAACAGCTGGTCGGCTTCCTGCGGCGTCAACACGGCGGTCGGTTCGTCCATGATGAGAAGCTTGGGTTCCTGCAGCAGGCAGCGGACAATTTCGATCCGCTGGCGTTCGCCGACCGAAAGATCGGCGACGATGGCGGCGGGATCGAGCGGCAGGCCGTATTCCTTCGACACGCGGGCGATCTTTTCCGACAGCTTCGCCATGTCGAAGGCGCCGGGCATGGCCAGCGCAATGTTCTCGGCGACGGTCAGGGCCTCGAACAACGAGAAATGCTGGAACACCATGCCGATGCCGAGCTTGCGGGCGGCGGCGGGGTTGGCGACGGTGACGGGTTTGCCCAACCAGCGGAATTCGCCCGACGTGGGCTGCAGCGCGCCGTAGATCATTTTCACCAGCGTAGACTTTCCCGCACCATTCTCGCCGAGAAAGGCATGGATCTCGCCGGGCTTCACCTTCAGCGTCACGTCGTCGTTGGCTTTCAGGGTGCCGAAGATCTTGGTGATGTTGAGGGCTTCGAGGAGGTATTCCATCTCAGGCACCTGCCATCGTCTTATTGGCGCGCGGGTGCGCGGCGGCGGCACGGGCCTCCTCATCGAGGATCAGCACTTGCGCCGCGACGGACGCGGCGATGGCAGCGGGGTGCTTGGAGCGGATGCCGCCGATGCCGATGGGACAGATCATGTGAGCGATACGGGCCGGATCGACACCGGCTTCGCCAAGCCGCTTCTCGAAGCGGGCGCGCTTGGTGGCGCTGCCGATCAGGGCCACCTGTTCGATGTTCGCATTGCGCAGTGCCGCGTCGGCGATGGCAAGGTCGAGCGTGTGGCTGTGGCTCATGATGACGGTGAAGCTGGCCGGCGGTGCCGCGGCAGCGACAGCGACGGGATCATCGCCGGTGAGCGAGACGTTGGCCGGTGCGACCGGCGGCAGTTGTGCGGGGCGCGGATCGGCCAGCGTTACGTCGAAGGGGAGCGGCGCCAGCGCCAGCATGAGGGCGCGGCCCACGTGGCCGGCACCGAAGATGATGATGCGGCGGCGGGCTTCGCCGAATTGCTCCGTGAGCGGAAGACCGGGAATGCGGTTGGTGATTGCGAAGGGACCTTCCTTTTCCCGGTCTGCCAGTGACGAGACACTGGCTATGCTGATTTGATCGAAGGCTTCGAAGGCGAGCGTCACGCGGCCGCCGCAGCACTGGCCGAGATCGGGGCCGAGCGACTGGGTCATGGTCTTGATGGCCTGGGGCTTGCCAAGCATGGCCTGCGCCTGCGCCAGCGCCCTCCACTCCAATGTGCCGCCGCCGATGGTGCCGTGGAAGCCGTCCGGCGTCACGATCATGCGGGCGCCGACCTCGCGCGGTGTCGAACCCTCGGCGCGCACGACCGAGACCAGCACGCATGTGCCATGCGTCGAAAGCGCCGCCGCGATCACCGGCCAGATCTTCATGCCCCCATCCCCTTCACGGCCTTCAATATGGCCTCAGGAGTGGCAGGCGCGTCAAGCGCTGGAATCTGCCCAGGATTGAGGCTGGCGATGGCGTCAAATATGGCAGTCCACACGGCGATGCCGAGCATCAGCGGCGGCTCGCCCACGGCCTTGGAGCGGTAGATGGTGTCTTCGGCGTTGCCCTTCGATTCATAAAGCTTCACGCGGAAGTCGGCGGGAACGTCGGAGGCGCAAGGAATCTTGTAGGTCGACGGCGCGTGGGTGCGGAGCCTTCCCTCCTCGTCGAAGACCAGTTGCTCGGTGGTGAGCCAGCCCATGCCCTGGACGAAGCCGCCTTCGACCTGACCGATGTCGATGGCGGGATTCAACGAGCGGCCGACATCGTGGAGGATATCGACGCGGTCGACTCGCATCTCGCCGGTCAACGTATCGATGGTGACTTCGGCACAGGCCGCCCCGTAGGCAAAATAGAAGAATGGGCGGCCCTTGCCCTTGGCGCGGTTCCAGGCGACCTTGGGTGTGGCGTAGAAGCCGGTGGAGGAGAGCGACACCCGCGCCTCATGGGCCTTGGCCGCGAGGGCCGCGAAAGAGATGCTGCGGTTGCCGGAACGGACCTGCCCATCTTCGAAGCGGATTCGCGACTTGGGCACCTGCCACTCGGCGGCAATGACGTCGGTCAGCCGCTTGCGAATGATTGCCGCCGCCTGCTGTGCTGCCATGCCGTTGAGATCCGCACCTGACGAGGCCGCCGTCGGTGACGTGTTCGGGACCTTGCCGGTGGTAGTTGCAGTGATATGGACGGCACTGGCCGGGATGCCGAACTCCTCGGCGACGACCTGCGCCACCTTGGTGTAGAGCCCCTGCCCCATCTCGGTGCCGCCGTGGTTCAGGTGCACGGAACCATCGGTATAGACATGCACCAGCGCTCCGGCCTGGTTCATGTTGGTCAGCGTGAAGGAAATGCCGAACTTCACAGGCGCCAGCGACAGGCCCTTCCTGAGCACCGTGTTGGCCGCATTGAATGCCGCAATATCCTTGCGGCGCGCGCGGTAGGAGGAGGTCTTCTCGAGTTGCTCGATGATCTCCAGCACGATGTTGTCTTCGACCCTCATGCCATAGGGGGTGACGTCGCGGCCGTCCGTATACAGATTGATCTTGCGGACATCGAGCGGATCGAGCCCGGTGCGGCCCGCAATCACCTCCATCAGGCGCTCGGCGAAGATCATGCCCTGCGGGCCGCCGAAGCCTCTGAAGGCCGTGTTGGACACGGTGTCCGTCTTCAGCCGGCGCGAGGCGATGCGGGTTGCAGGATAGAAGTAGGCGTTATCGGCGTGGAACATCGCCCGGTCGCAAATGGCGTTGCTGAGATCGGCCGAGTGACCGCAGCGCGCGAACAGGTCGACATCGACGGCGGAAATGCGCCCCTTGGCATCGAACCCGGCCTGGTAATCGATGCGGAAATCATGACGCTTGCCGGTCATGATCATGTCCTCGTCGCGGTCAAGGCGGCACTTGGCAGGGCGCCCCGTCACATGGACAGCAAGCGCTGCGAGACAGGCCCATTGCGCCGCCTGGCTCTCCTTGCCGCCAAACCCGCCGCCCATGCGCCGGCATTCGCAGGTGATGAGCGCGTCGGGTTGCTTCAACATCTCGGCAACGAGGTGCTGGACCTCGGTCGGGTGCTGGGTGGAGCAGTGGACCATCATGGCGCCTTGCTCCGCTGGAATGGCGAGGCTCACCTGGCCTTCGAGGTAGAACTGCTCCTGGCCGCCGACGCGGAAGCTGTCCTCGATGGTGTTGGCGGATTTGGCCAGCGCCTTCGTCACGTCGCGGCGGGTGAAGGCATAGGGCTCGCCCACGTCCTGCGTTGCCGCCGCAAGCGCATCCTCTACGGAGACGGCGGGCTTGGACTTGGCGATCCTGATCTCGGCCAGACGCGCGGCGTGGCGGGCGGCCTCGCGGGTTTCGGCCACCACGGCAAAGATGACCTGGCCATGAAACCGGATGGACCCCGCTGCGAGAATCGGATCGTCGAGGGCGCCGCGCGCCGGGCTGCAGTCATTGACCCCTGGAATGTCGGCGGCGGTGAGAACGGTGATGACGCCGGGGGCTGCACGGACGGCGTCGAGGTTCAACGTCGTGATCTCACCGACGGCGCCATCGCTGGCAAAGCCCGGATAGACATGGACCAGGCCTTCCGGCTCCAGCATGTCGTCGATGTAGGTGGCGCGGCCCTGGACATGCAGTGCCGCACTGTCGTGGGCGAGGGGCTGGCCAACCGTGACCGTTGCAAGCTTTCGTTTCGCAACGGCCATGTCAGGCGACCTCCCGGCTGGCAATGACGCGGGTGGCCGTCTCTCCCGCCACTTCCATCAGCGCCTTGCGAAGCAGGCCTTGGGCGACGTCGAGCCTGTAGGCGGCGGATGCGCGCATGTCAGAAATGGGCTGATAGTCCCCGGCCAGTGCGGCGATCGCCTTCGACCATGAGGCGGGATCGTCAAGCGAGGCGGCGACGAGCGCGGCTTCCGTCTTTGCGGCGCGCTTCGGTGTGGCCGCCATGCCGCCGAAGGCTATACGCGCGCTGTCGATGCGGCGGCCTGAAAGGGTAAGGCTGAAGGCGGCCATGACGGCGGAAATGTCCTGATCGAAGCGTTTGGACACCTTGTAGGCGCGGAAGGCCTGGTTGGCCGCGAGCTTCGGCACCTCGATCCGCCAAACGAGTTCACCGGGTTTGCGGTCCTGCTTGCCATAGGCGATGAAGAAATCCTCCAGCGGCAGGCGGCGTTCCTTCTGCCCGTGGCGCAGCACCAGTGTGGCGCCGAGCGCGATGAGCATGGGGGGCGTATCGCCGATGGGCGAGCCGTTGGCGATGTTGCCGCCCACGGTGCCCGAGGCGCGAACCTGGGTGGAGCCGATGCGGCGGACGACTTCGCCCACGTCAACATCGATCGAGGCGAGCGCCGCTGCAACCTCTCCATAGGTCGCAGCGGCGCCGATGGAGATGAAGGCTCCCTCAACCTTCACCTCATGCAGCTCGCCGACACCGCCAGTGAGGATGATCTTCGGCAGGGTCCGGAGCTGCTTCGTAATCCACAGGCCCACATCGGTGGCGCCCGAAACAATGGTCGCGTCAGGATGCGCAGCGGCAAGGCTGGCGAGAGTGCCGCCGCGCGCCGGGCGGGCGAGGAAGGAATCGTCGTTGCCGGTGAAGACGTCGCTGCCGTCGTTCAGATCCTTCAAGATCCTCACCGTATCTGGCGCGGCCTTGGCCCAACGGTCGATGGCGCGGCCCGTGCAGGAAATCTCCGCCGCCTCGAGGATCGGACGATAGCCGGTGCAGCGGCACAGATTGCCGGCGATGTGGCCGGCGATCTGCTGGCGCGTTGGCGCTGCCCCCGCATGATAGAGCGTGAACAGCGACATGATGAAGCCCGGCGTGCAGAAGCCGCACTGGCTGCCATGGGTATCGACAATGGCCTGCTGCACCGGGTGGAGATGATCGTCCGCCGACAGATCATCGACGGTGACGAGCTCGCAGCCATCGAGCTGGCCGACGAGCAGGATGCAGGCGTTGACGGGTTCGTAAACAAGCCTGCCGTCCCGCAGGCGGCCGAGCGCCACGGTACAAGCGCCGCAATCGCCCTCATTGCAGCCTTCCTTGGTGCCGCGCGACCGCTCCGTGAGGCGGAGATAGTCCAGCACCGTCTGCATGGGTGGAACGTCCGTCAACTCCACCACGCGGCCACGGCGCAGGAAGCGAATGGTCTGGCGGTCCGCCATGTCTCAACTGCCCCTGTAGGTGGAGTAGCCGTAGGGCTGAAGCAGCAGCGGAACGTGATAGTGGGCGCCGGCATCGGCGATGCCGAAACGGATGGGGATCACATCGAGGAACGGGGGGTCCGGCAGGGCGGTGCCGCAGCCACGCAGATAATCGCCAGCATGGAAACGCAGCTCATAGAGGCCGGAAGCGAAATCGGCCCCATCGAGGATGGGGCCATCGGCGCGGCCATCGGCATTGGTGTGAATGGTCTCGATGTGGCGCTCGCCACCATCGAGCCGGAACAACTCTATCTTCAACCCGGCTGCCGGCTTTCCCGATGCGGTATCCAGCACATGCGTCGTCAAACGGCCCATCTTGCCCGTCGCTCCCTCCTGCCCATTTGCCGCGCGGTTCTTTTGCCACGTCTCAATTCAAACGCTATCACAGCGTGTGCGTTCTCAAAAGCAGATTAATCGGAACGATGCGTTCTGAAAATCAGAACGATGTGGGCAGCTCACGGCGGGCCAGATCCAGGAACGCGCCGACGGCCGGGCGGGCGCTGGCGCCATGACGGCGCACCACCTTCAGACGGTCGAGCGGCAAGCGCTTGTCGGTCAGGGGGACCCAGACCAGGCTACCATCCGCCAGTTCACGGGCGATGCCGATGGGGGTCTGGAAGGCGATGCAGTTGCCGTGCCGGGCCAGCGACGCCATGAGGCGGAGCGAATCGCACTCAAAGGCAGGGTGCACATGCCGCGCGGCGGGAAGCGTGTCGAGGATGGTGCGCAAGCCGAGGCCCGGGGAGGGCCAGGCGACCGGAAACGCCAGGCAATCGGCGAGCGACAGGCGCGCTGCACCCGAAAGCGGATGATCCGGCGCCATGACCGCGCCAAGATGAAGATCGCGCGAGGTCACGACGTCGAGCCCATCCAGCGAGGCCGGATTGAAGGTGAAGCCAATATCGGCCTGGTGGTCGCGGACGATTTCGGTGACGGCATCGGAGCCGGCTACCGTGACACTCACCTCGATGCCGGGAAAGTCACGGGAAAAGGAGAGCAGCAGGTCGGGCAGGATCGAGACCGAAACGCTCTCGACTGTGGCGATGCGCAACAGGCCGCGCTTCAGCCCCTTGAGGGCAGCAAGTTCATCCAGCATCTTCTCGTGGCCCTGTGATGCAGCGCGAAGCCCCCGCAGCATGATCTCGCCGGCGGGTGACAGCGACAGGCCGCGCCCGGTGCGGTCGAACAGGGCGGCGCCGAGGTGTTCCTCAAGCTGGAGCAGCTGGCGGCTGACGGCGGAGGCCGCGACGTTGAGATTGCGCGCCGCCGCACGGATGGAGCCGGCTTCGGCCACCGCCAGGAAATAGCGGTAGGCGATGGCAAGGATCGTGGTCTCGGGCTTGAGGCTCACGGCGCCGGAGCGCCAATCAGGATGGCGCGGAAGTCGTTGACATTGGTGTGGGTGGGACCGGTGATGACCTGGTCGCCCAGGCGCTCGAAGAAGCTGTGGGCGTCGTTGTCGTCGAGATAACGCTGCGGGTCGAGGCCGAGGCTGCGGGCCCGGTCGAGCGTATCGGGGGTGATCACGGCGCCAGCGATGTGCTCCATGCCGTCGATGCCGTCGGTATCGGCGGCCAGCGCATGGATACTGGCGTGACCCGCCAGCGCAATGGCGAGGGCCAGCAGGAATTCGACATTGCGCCCGCCCCTGCCCTTTCCACGCACGGTGACGCCGGTTTCACCGCCGGTGAGGAGCACGCAAGGGGGGGCGGCCGGCTGGTTCCAGGTGGCAATCTCCTGGGCGATGGCGGCATGGACCTTGGCGACTTCGCGTGCTTCGCCCTCGATGCGGTCGCCCAG
>CAZECZ010000089.1:0-18662 GCA_964510815.1 uncultured Aestuariivirga sp. | reverse complement strand
GAACGCCGCGATGGTCACCGTCAGGCGCCGTGGCTCACTTTATTTCGCCGCCAGCTTCAGCGAGGCGCCGATCATGCAGACAACTGCCGTGGCGCAGTCCCAAGCCGAAGCGGCCTTCTCGGTCGGTTCGCGCCTTGCCAGTCTCAATGGCGGCATCGTCAACCAGGTGTTGGGTGGGCTGACCGGCTCGACCCTGTCGCTTGACCTCATGGATTATGAGGCGCTGATCGATGCCAAGGTGAATGCGTTCCAGTTCCTCGATCAGTTGGCCACGCAGCTCGACCTCACGGCTGCCACCTACGATGACGTGCTGAAGGCCAATGCCTCCATCGGTGACATCGCCTTCGCATTGTCCAAGGGCGTCGACAGTGGCATGGCCGCCATGGCCTTGCATGAGCTCGAGAAGGCCACGCGCGAGTCCGATCTGTCGGTGCCCCTGGCAAAGCTGTTCGACCTTGGCGATGCGGGCCGCCTCACGGTTGGCCAGGGTGCCGCCGCGTTCGATGCCACCCTTCAGGCGTTCGACATCGTCGGGGCCGCCATCGCTGTTGCTGACGGCAAGCACCAGGCGGTGGTCGACCTCGGCGCCAGCCTTCCGGGCCTGGCTTCAGCCACGGTCACCCTGTCGATCGGCGAGCCGCCGCAGAACTCCGCCTGGTTTGCCGTCGGCAGCCAGGGGGCGATGGTTCATACCGCCCAGACGCGCCTCAAGGCCGTGGTCAAGGCCGGCGGCTCCGGCGTGCTGGCCGGCACCACGGTGGCGTTGCCGGTCTATCTCGAACTGGCCTCGGCCAGCGCCGAACTCACCGGCGTAAGCTGTCCGTCTGGCCAGCCCTCAAGCGCCGTCGTCACACTTGGCGTCACGCCCGCTGCCGCCGAAGCCTGGATCGGCGACGTCGACCAGCGCGACATGGACGATTTCAGCCGGCACGCCAAGGTGGGATCGGCAACCCTCATCGGCACGCCGCTGATCAAGGCGACCGGCTTCGCGCACGCCGCCATGTCCAACCTCCACCCGGCCACGGTCACTTTCGAGGCCGGCGACATCGGCAGGGCTACGCCGAAATCAGTCGCCACAGAAGACTTCACGGGCTCGCTCACCGCGACCCTCATTGGCGAGCTCGATCTCAAGGTGACGACGGGTGGTCTCGCCCTCGGCACGCCGGCGGCGGTCACCTCCGCGATCGCCTCTCTCTTGTCGTCGGTCGCACCTGCGGTCGATGGCGTGCTTGCCAGCAGCCTCGGCGCGCTCGGCCTCAAAATCGGCGAGGCGGATGTCTGGGTGAATGGGGTGCGCTGCCAGCGGGCTGTGCTGGTGCAATAGGCGATCCGCTGCCAGCCTGGCCTCAGATTGGCCACGCCCACAGCAGCATCGGGATCGCCACCACGACGACGATCACCTCCAGTGGCAGACCCATCTTCCAGTAGTCGCCGAACTGGAAGCCACTGGGGCCCATGATGATAAGATTGTTCTTGTGACCGATGGGCGTGAGGAAGGCACAAGAGGCGCCGACCGCCACGGCCATGAGGAAGGGGTCGGCGGCAACACCAAGACTTGCCGCCGTGCCGCTGGCGATGGGACACATGACCGCCGCCGTCGCCGCGTTGTTCATGAAGTCCGACAACGTCATGGTGACGACGAGGATAACGGCAAGGGCGATGACGGCATTGCCGCCGGCGATGGTCGACAGCAGCGAGCGGGCCACGAGATCGGCCGCGCCGGTCGACGACATGGCGCCTGCGACAGGGATCAGCGCCCCCAGCAGCACGATCAGCGGCCAGTCGACCGTTTCGTAGATCTTGCGGAGAGGCACGGTGCGGAACAGCATGGTGGCCAATACGCCGGCTGCCAGCGCCACCGCCGCGGGTACCAGCCCTGCCGCCGCGGCCCCGATCGCCGCCACCATGATGGCGCCTGCGGTAATCGCCTGGCGCTTGTCGGGTAACGACAGCGCGCGCTCGGCCAGGGGCACGCAGCCGAATTCGCTGGCGAAGGCACCGATGGCGTCGGCAGAGCCCTGCACCAGCAACACGTCGCCTGGCCTGATCAGCATGGTGCGGAGTCTGGCGGTGGACCGCCGCCCCTGGCGCGAGATGGCCAACAGGTTGATGCCGTGGTTGGTCCGCAGCCCGATCGATGCGGCCGAGCGGCCGGCCAGCATGGAATCCGGAAGGATCGTGAGCTCACGCAGGACCACTTCCGACGCATAGGCCGGTGTCTTGACGGGCTTCGTCTCTTCGTCTTCTCCCTTTTCCTCTGCGTCCTTCGGGGCGGCGTCCATTGGCTTGTCGCCGGTGTCTTCTGTCCCTTCCGGCGGGACGGCCTCTTCCAGCTTGAGGCCGAGGCCGGAGAGCACCGAGGTCAGCGCCTTGGGCTCGGCCTCGATGACGAGAATGTCCTCCGCCATCACCAGCCGCGCCGGGTTGGGCGCGGTGAGGCGCACTTCGTTTCGGATGATCCCCACGATCTGGGCGCCGTCCTTGTCAAGAATATCTTCCACCTCGCGCAAGCTCTTGCCCACGGCGGAAGAGTCGTCCGGCACGCGCGCCTCGGTCAGATAGTCGCCGGTGGCGAAGTCACCGGCGCCGGAGCGTTCGCGCTTCGGTACCAGCCGCCAGCCCAGAAGCACAATGAAGATCAGACCGGCGATGGTGACCGCCAGCCCCACCGGCGCGAAGTCGAACATTGCAAATCCCCTGCCTGCGGTCTCTGCACGATAGGCACCGACGATGAGGTTCGGGGGCGTTCCGATCAGCGTTGTCATGCCGCCGAGGATCGAGCCGAAGGACAGCGGCATCAACATGCGGCCCGGCGGAAGCCCATGCTTTTCAGCCAGCTTGATGGCGATCGGCATCATGAGGACGAGTGCCCCGACATTGTTCATGAAGGCGGAGGGGATGGTCACCAGCACGGTGAGCAGCAGGATCGTGGCCTTCGGCCCCAGGGATTCCGGCAGAAATCGGTGGGCCAGTGCCTCCAGCGCGCCCGAGGTCTGCAACCCTTTGCTCAACACCAGCACGCAGGCCACGGTGATCACCGCATGGTGGCTGAAACCTGTGAAAGCCTCTTCGCCCGGCACGATACCGGTGAAGATGCAGGCAATGAGGGCGGCAAGTGCGACGGTATCATGACGCCAGCGGCCCCAGACGAAGAGCACGACTGTGCAGGCCAGGATGACGAGGATGATGATCTGGTCGGTGGTCATGAATGATCCCAGCATGGTCTGTTTGGGCAGCAAGAACCAGAACGAATCTGGCCCATCGCGGTTCCGGCCAGGGTGTCACATGGGCCACACCTTGAGAATCACCGGCACGGCAACTGCGACGACGATGATGTCGAGCGGCAGACCGGCGCGCCAATAGTCGCTGAAGCGGAAGCCGGCGGGGCCCATGATCAGCAGATTGTTCTGGTGGCCGATCGGCGTGAGGAAGGCACAGGACGATCCCACCGCCACGGCCATCAGAAACGGATCGGCATGGACGCCGAAACTCTGCGCGGTGCCCAGCGCGATGGGGCACATCACGGCGGCCGTCGCCGCATTGTTCATGAAGTCGGTCAGCAGCATGGTCAGGATCATGAGGAGGCAGAGGGCCCACACCGGGTGTCCCGGCGCCAGGCCGCCCAGAAGGTAGCGGGCAATCAGGTCGGCGGCACCGGTCGAGCCCATGGCGCCCGCCACGGGGATCAGCGCGGCCAGCAGGACGACCAGCGGCCAGTCGACGGCGTCATAGACCCGGCGGAGCGGAATGGTGCGCAGCGCCATGGAGGCCAGCACAGCGCCGGCAAAGGCGATGGCCGGCGGGGTCATGCCGGTGGCCGCCAGCAGTACAGTGACGGCCATGATCGCCAGCGCCATGCCGGCCTGCCGGCGGTCAGGAATGGTGAGTTTGCGCTCGGCCAGCGGAACGCAGCGGAAGCGGCTGGCGAATTCGGTGATGGCGTCCGGATAACCCTGCATGAGCAGCACGTCGCCCGGCTCGATCGGCATCGATCGCAGCCTGGCCGTCGAATGAGTTCCCTGGCGCGAGAGGGCCAGCATGTTGATGCCGAAGCTGGACCGCATGCGGACATCGGATGCCGAGCGCCAGATCAGTGGCGAGTCCGGCATCACGGCGAGCTCTGCCAGAGTCGATTCGCGGCTGTCGTCGCGCGCCGCATTGGCTGGTTGTCCGGCATCGCCCCTGGCTTCGGCCAGCTTGAGGCCGAGAATGGACAGGGCGGCGGTGAGCGACTTGGGATCGGCCTCGATCACCAGGAGGTCACCCGCCATCACCTTGCGGGTCGGGCGCGGGGCGGTGACCCGGATGTCGTTACGGATGAAGGCGGTGATCTGGGCGCCTGCCGAGTCGAGGCGCGCTTCCACTTCGCGGACGGTCAGTCCTTCGGCGGTGGAGTGCTCGGGAACGGACACCTCGGTGAGATAGCCGCCGGTGGCGAACTCCTCGGCGCCGAGGCGGCGCCGCGTCGGCACCAGCCGCCAGCCGAGGATGGAAAGGAAAATAATCCCCGCAGCCGACACGGTCAGGCCGACGGGCGTGAAGTCGAACATGGAAAATCCGTTGCCGGTTTCGGAGGCGCGGAAGCTCGAGACGATCAGGTTGGGCGGCGTGCCGATGAGGGTGATCATGCCGCCCAGCAGCGAGCCAAAGGAGACCGGCATCAAGATGCGGCCAACCGACAAGCCCTTCTTCGGCGCGATCTGGATCGCCATCGGCATGACCAATGCCAACGCGCCGACGTTGTTCATGAAGGCCGACGGGATAGCCGTTGCGAGCGTCAGGGCCGCGATGGTCGATGTCGCGCCGAGCGAAACCGGAAGATAGCGGTGGACGATCACTTCCATCACGCCAGAGTCCTGCAATGCCCTGCTCAGCACCAGCACGCATGCCACAGTGACGACAGCCGGGTGGCCGAAGCCGGCAAAAGCCTGATCCGCAGGCACCAGGCCGGTGAGAACGCAGGCCAGCAAGGCGCCCAGCGCCACCATGTCGTGGCGCCAGCGTCCCCACATGAACATGCCGACAGCGCATGCGAGGATCAGAAGGATCAGGGCCTGGTTGTTGATCATGCAGGCGGTGCGGTTGCCGGGCTTTTGGGCGTGGTAGTGGCGCGGCGGTTGCCGATCAGGCCGGTAGCGAATGCAACGCCGATGCCGATGGCGGCAATGGCGAGGGCCAGCAGCGGGCGATAGAAGATCCAGCCGGCGGCGATGACGATCGAGCCCAGCGCCAGCGTCATGGCCAGCCCGAACAGGAAGGCACCGCCGCGCACCAGGCCGCCGACGACGGGGATCTGGCCCAGCGTGCCGGTGAGCGGACTGAAGCTCAGCGAAAACCCGAACAACATGAGCAGCAGCCCGCCGATACGGATCACCCAGGTCAGCACCTTGTTGTTGGCGATGGCGTCCTTGAACATTTCGTCCGCCGTGGCGTTGCCACGCTGGGTCAGGAAGATTTCGCGGCCGTTGCTCGTGACATAGGGCACCAGCTGATCGCCCTTCTGGGCACCCGCAACACTCGCCCGGTCGAGATCGCCGCGGACGTAGCCGATCCGAATATCACCAATCTCCGGCTTGTCCGGATCATTGCTGACGACATACTGGTTGCCGATCAACCATACCGGTGCGCCGGCGCCGACGGCGGTGGCAATCCCTGCGGTGCCGTCATCGCTCAACTTGAGTGCGGACGATGTAGCGAGGGACGACACGCTCTTGCCAGACAGCCGGAACGAACCGATCTTCACTTCGGCAACGCGGAAGCTGTCACCGGGAAGCGGCATGGCGGGATTCTTCGGCGCGCTCGCCATCTTGAACTTGTTCGAATCGATTTCCGAGTTGGACCAGACTTTCTCGTAGTCATAGACCGTCTGCTTGGTCTTCTTGCCGTCGCTCCCGGTGCGTTCCACCTCGCGGGATAGCTCTTTCCACTGATACATCTCGACCTGTCGGGCGAGCGTCACGGCGCCATCCGCTGCAATGCCGAGGCGCTCATCGGCAGGCGTGCCCTGCGGCACGACGGACCCAGAGATATGCACGAGCTGTCCCTCGTTCGCGGGGTCGATCGAACCCGCATCGACCGAAACGACCAGACCAGACCCTTCTTCCAGCGCGCGGGCCGTTTTCACGGCACGGCCTTCGGCCCAGAACAGCAGAACGCATGCGGCGATCACAAGAAGAAGTCCGAAGAGTGCAGATTTGATCAGGCCCATCGTGTCGTCCGATTTGTTGTTTTCGAGAAAAAGGCTAGCCCAATTCGCCGTCGCAATAAACCTCGGCTGTCAGCGAATTGTAGACGGCGTCTGCGGCTGAGACGCGCGGGCGCGCCACCGCGCGACGAGTTCAACTTCGCAGACCTTGAAGCACAGATAGAACGCAAGGGACAACAGCCCATAAGCGATGATTTCGGCGAGCTGCGTCAATCCGCCCTCCATGATGGCAACACCGCCGAACATGCGCAGGAAGCGAATGTTCTCCATGGCCACATGGATGAGACTGAATGAAATCCAGGCTGTCAACGCGCCGAATGCGCCCATGGCGAAGAACAGCACGGCACTGTGGTAGGTCTGCGGCAACAGCCAGCGTTGAAACATGTCCAGCCTCCCGGCGGCGAAATGTTGTCTTGCCGGGCGGCCGATTGCAAGACCCGAATCAAAAGAGCCCGCAACGGGGTTGCGGGCTCTTGCATGTCGAATGTGTGCGTATGGGATTAGCCGGTACGCTTGCCGAGTTCGGTCATCCAGTTGGAACCGCCGGAGCGCTTGGGTGCGCCGCGCCCGCCCTGCGGGCCCTTGGCCTTCGGTGAGCCATTGCGCTTGCCCTGCGGTTTGCCAGCGGGCTTGCTGCCATTGGCCTGAGGCTGGCTATGATTGCGGTTGGGCTTCTGGCCGCGGTGATGGGGCTTGGCCTTCGGCTTGTCCTTGCCCATCGGGTTCCAGCCATGCGTGGGCGCCAGCGATGCCACGTTCTGCAGGCCGAGTTCGTGTTCCTTCACCGGCACCTGCTGGCGGATGGTCTTCTCGATGTCGCGCAGCAGCGGCCGGTCGTCGGGCGTGCAGAAGGCGATGGCTTCACCTGCCGCGCCAGCGCGCGCCGTGCGGCCAATGCGGTGCACGTAGGATTCCGGCACATGCGGCAGGTCGTAGTTGACAACATGCGAGACGCCGTCGACATCGATGCCGCGCGCAGCAATGTCGGTCGCCACAAGCACCAGGATCTTGCCGGTCTTGAAGCCGGCCAGGGCGCGCTCACGGTTGTTCTGGCTCTTGTTGCCGTGGATCGCTGCCGCCGTGAAGCCGGCGTTCGACAGGTGCTTCATCACCTTGTCCGCACCGTGCTTCGTCCGTGTAAAGACGAGTGTGCGCGTCATGTTGTTGTCTTTCAGAAGATCGGCCAGCAACTTCACCTTGTTGGCGGGATCGACGTGGATCACGCACTGGTTCACGCGCTCGGCCGTGGTGGCGACCGGGGCCACTTCGACGCGCACCGGATCGGTCAGCAGACCGGCGGCGAGGCCTGCGATCTCCTTCGGCATGGTGGCGGAGAAGAACAGGTTCTGGCGCTTCTCGGGCAGCATGCCGGTGATCTTGCGGATGGCATGGATGAAGCCCAGGTCGAGCATCTGGTCGACTTCGTCGAGCACGAAGACCTCGACCTTGGCCAGCGTCACGGCCTTGCGCTCGATGAGGTCGACGAGGCGGCCCGGCGTGGCCACCAGCACGTCGACGCCGCCGCGCAGGATGTCGATCTGCTTGTTGAGGGAGACGCCGCCGAACACCACGGCGCGCGAAACCTTGAGGTTGCGGCCATAGGTCTTGAACGAATCGGAGATCTGCGAGGCAAGCTCGCGGGTGGGGGAGAGGATCAGCGCCCGGCAGGTGCCGCGCGCGGCGCGCTCCTGCTTTTCGGAGAGCTTCTGGAGGATGGGCAGCGCGAAGGCCGCGGTCTTGCCGGTGCCGGTCTGGGCGATGCCCAGGAGGTCGCGGCCCTCGAGGAGGCTCGGAATGGCACGCGCCTGGATCGGCGTCGGCGCCTCGTAGCCTTCGGCGGCAAGCGCCTTGAGGAGGGGCTGGGAGAGGTTCAGGTCAGCAAAGGACGTCACGTATCTGTACTTTCATCTTCGGAACAATGGGGAAAGCGCGCACCATGTCCGAACTGGCCTGCAGCCGGAGGATCCGGGCAAGCCTGGTGGGCGCTTAAACTTTCCCACGTGAAAGGAATGTTCGGGGGTCTTGCCGATGTCCGGAACGGCTGCACCTTGGCGTGCGCCTCACGTATTCCTGGATCGGATCACGGCAACGCGGCGTATATGGCAATGTTGCAGTGCAATGTCAATGGCCGGGTCAGGTTCCCTGGAGATAGCTCTCCACGAGGCCAGGCAAGACGCGCATGTCGCTGAAGGCGAGTTTGGCGCCGGCGTGCAGCAATTTGATCGATTGGCTTTGGTGTTGGGGGTGGGTGCCGACGAATCCCAACACCTGACAGCCGGCAGATACGGCCGCCGTGACGCCGGTGATGCTGTCTTCGATGACCAGGCAGGACGCCGGCTCGGTCCCAGCCCGCCGTGCCGCCTCTATGAAGACGTCGGGCGCCGGCTTTCCGCGTTTCACATGCTCGAAGGTGGTGATGGGGCCGCGGAACCAAGGTTTCAAGCCGGTAATCGCAAGCGAGGCCCTCACCCGTTCCTCGGGGCTGTTGGAGGCGATGCCGAAGTCCATCGGGCCGATGTCCTCCAGGGCCGCAAGCAGACCCTCGACGGGCTTCAGTTCGCGCTTGAACAGCTCGAGCAGGCGGCGGTCTTTCACAGCGCTGATGCCGGGCGGAAAGGTCACCGCGAATTCCTCTGAGACTTCGTCGATCATGGCGGCGAAGGTCTTGCCGACGAAGCGTCCATGGGCCTCTTCCTCGCTCATCGTCACACCGGCTTCGGCCAGGATCTCGACATCGATCCGCATGGAGAGCGGTTCGCTGTCGACGAGAACGCCGTCGCAGTCAAAGATGATGTGCTTGCGCGTCATGAGGCCCGGCGGTTCGTAAGCTGGTGACATGTCCTGGAGTGCCCGTTGGAGTTATCACGCATGGTCAACTCTTGGGCGAGTATGTCGTCGATTGGATTGCAACACGTTTCAACAGCATGACGAAATTGAATCGAATTCTAGTGGTCAGCGTGACTCTCTATGGAGATTGATCGACATTCTCCCGACAGTCTCTGTCATCTGCGAGCGGCGCATCCCGCATCGCTGCGTCAGGTGCCCAGATGCCGGAAGTCGGCGAGCACCTGCTCGTAGACGCCGCGTTTGAAGGGCACGATCAAAGCGAGCAGTTCATCCATCTTCGCCCAGCGCCACTGGTCGAATTCCTGCTTGTGGCCTGGGGGTGCGAGGTTCACCTCGCTGTCCTCGCCCAGGAAGCGCAGGGCGAACCATTTCTGCGTCTGGCCGCGGTATCTGCCTTTCCACGACTTTCCGATCAAATGGTCCGGCAGATCGTAGTGGTACCAGCGCGGCGACTCCGCGATCACCTCGGCAGAGGTGATGCCGGTTTCCTCGGCCAGTTCACGTTGTGCGCACGTCTTGGGGTCCTCGCCCTCGTCGATACCGCCTTGCGGCATTTGCCACCAGTGCCCTTGTCCCTCGTCGTTCTGCTTCTCGAAACGGCGGCCGATCCAAACCAGCCCTTCGCGGTTCACCAGCATGACGCCGACGCAGGGCCGGTAGGCGGTGATCTCGGGATGCGGCGTCATCAGGTCCTGATGCCCTTGTAGGCGGCGCTGATGGGAATGAGCAGAATGCCCTTCTGCCGCAGCTCCTTGCTCCATTCTGCCACGGAGTCGATGGTCACCTCCAGCCCCGAACCGGTGCCGATGGCAATTCCATTGGCGATGGCCTCCTGTTCGAGGCCGGCCAGAGCATCGGCAATGGCGGCGGGTTTGGGATCGGCATCGATGATCACGGACGCGCGGCGCACGGGCAAGCGGCGGGCATCACCGATCTTGGGCGAAACCGTAGAGTTCACGGTGGCATCTTCGAGATAGACCAGGCCACGTTGCTTCAATTCCTGCATCACGGGGTCAACGGCGTCGGCCGCCGCCAGCAAACGTGCGCCCATGTAGTTGGTGATTCCGGCATAGCCGGCGAAGCGGCTCATGTGCCAGCGCAGGGAGGCAATATTGTCGGCGGGCGGCGCATCGACCAGCAGCGTCTTGGGGCCGGGATTGATGCCCGGATATCCCATGGGCTCCATCGGCACCTGCAACATGATCTCATGGCCTTTGGCGCGGGCCTTGTTGACTTGGACCTGCAGATGATCGCCGTAGGGGGCAAAGCCGAAGCTGATATCGCCGGGAAGGTCCTGGATGGCCTTCTTGGTCAGGGTCTCGTTGAGACCCATGCCACCCAGGAGGATCGCGATCTTCGGCCGCTTGGACATCGACACGGCCATCGGCGTGACTTGCGAATAGACGTCGAACGGACTCTTGCCGCGGCCTGAAACACGGGGCAGGGGGCCATCCGGCGAGCTTTCTGTCACGGCGTCGATCGGTGCCGCCTTCATGGCCCGGTTGCGGGCCACGATGATGGAGGCCTCCTGCTGATACTGGGGGGGCGCCGGCGGGTCGGCCGGAATGTCCTCGGCAATCGAGGCATTCTCGTCGATGATCGCTTCGGTGTCAGAAGCTTCGCTGGCTTCGGGCTTTTCCGCTGCCGGCGTGGTGGAGGCGGTCGTCAGGTCCTGGATCGGGGGGATCTGGACGGTGACGATGGGCTCACCGGCGAAGGGATAGGGAATGCGGCTCAGCCACAGGCCGCCGCCGGCAAACACAAGCAGGGCGATGGCCGAGGCGGTGGCTAGAGCGCTTGGGCGCTTGGCCCAGAGCCGCTGCCGCAGGCTCAGCCGTTTCAGGGGTTGGCGCAACTCGTCACGGGGCATGGGTACGCGGATCATTCATGATTCGGGGTTCCCGGTCACTGTGGAAGGACAACCGTTAACGCGCTGTTAACCGTACCACCGCGAACCGCGCAGGGTATGAGAAATGAAAAAGGCCCGCCGGAAGCAATCCGGCGGGCCGCATTGTGCCTATCGCCCAGGCGATCAGTTCGGTGTCGGCTGCGTCGTGTCGCCACCAGCTGCCGAGCCGTCCTTCGGCTTGACGTTGCTGACCACCTGCACACCATGCAACAGGTCCACGGCCGCCTTGAGCTGAAGGTCCTTGGTCTGGTCCTCGGGCACGTAGGCCGACGATCCGCCGCCTTCCTCGCCACCCGATTCATTGGTGAGGTGACCGCGCAGGCCGGCCTCGCCCTCGGTCGATACATTCTTGCCCTGGAGCTCGGGCGGCAGTTCCTGCTCGATCACGATATCGGCACCGATGCCCTTTGCCTGGATGGAGCGTCCCGCCGGCGTGTAGTAGCGCGCCGTCGTCAGGCGAAGCGCACCCTGGCCACCCAGCGGGATGATGGTCTGCACCGAGCCCTTGCCGAAGCTGCGGGTTCCGATGAGCGTCGCGCGCTTGTGGTCCTGCAGCGCGCCAGCCACGATCTCCGACGCGGAGGCCGAGCCGCCGTTGATCAGCACCACCACCGGCTTGCCATTGGCGAGGTCGCCCCTGGTGGCGTTGAAACGCTGTGTCTCATCGGCGTGGCGTCCGCGGGTGGAGACGATCTCGCCACGGTCGAGGAAGCTGTCGGACACCGAGATCGCCATGTCCAGCAGGCCACCCGGATCATTGCGCAGGTCGATGATGTAGCCCTTCGCCTTGTCGCCAAGCGTGGTGTTGAAGTGGTCCATGGCCTTTTCCAGGCCTTCCTGGGTCTGCTCGGTGAAGGAACTGATGCGGACGTATCCGATGTCGTTCGATTCAATGCTGTACTTCACCGACTGCACCCGAATGCGGTCGCGCGTCAGCTTCTGGTCGAAGGAGTCGACGCCTTCACGCACGATGGTGAGCACGATGTCGGTGCCGACCTTGCCGCGCATCTTGTCCACGGCTTCATTGAGCGTCATGCCCTGAATGTCGGTGCCGTCGATCTTGGTGATGAGGTCGTTGGCCATGATGCCGGCCTTGGAGGCGGGCGTATCGTCGATAGGAGACACCACCTTGATGACGCCATTCTCCATGGTGACCTCGATGCCGAGGCCGCCAAACTCGCCGCGCGTCTGGATACTCATGTCCTGGAACTGCTTGGCGTTCATGAAGCTCGAATGGGGGTCGAGCGACGCCAGCATGCCGTTGATGGCTGCCTCGATCATCTTCGCCTGATCGGGGTCCTCGACATAGTCGGCGCGAACCCGGTCGAAGACGTCGCCAAACAGATTCAATTGCTTGTAGGTGTCGGCATTGGATGCGGCACCTGCGTCACCGAACGCGTGCCACAGCAACGATGCGGACACCGCACCCGCCAGGACCAGGCCAAAATTCTGGAACCGGTAATTCATCTTCATCCACGTGCCTCTCTCAAACCGCCGATCCACCACGGATCAGAATCGATTGCTTCAGTGCTATTCCTGAACTCTATATAAAGCACAGGTCGGCCATCCAGCACCACATCGCCGAAAAGTGTGACGGAAGCGGGGCCATTCCCCATAACGCCGACAGGTTCGCCCGCCCGCAGGAACTCACCGGTGGCGGCCGTCACCTTGTCCAGGCCTGCCATCAGGACCCTGTAGCCGCCGCCGGGGTTCACGATCAGCAACTGCCCATAGCTGCGGAACGGGCCGGCGAATTCAACCTTGCCGTCCACCGGCGTTGTCACCTGGGCTCCCTGGCGGGTTGCAATCATCAACCCCTGCGTGCTGCCGCCCAGTGCGTCCTTGTCGCCGAACCGGCGCATGATCTGGCCCTGGGCCGGGTATTCGAGCTTGCCTTTCGCCTCCGCGAACACCATGCGCGGCTTTCGGCGCAGTTCCTCCTGGCGCTTGCGTTCGGCCTCTTCAGCGGCGGCCTGCTTGGCCCGTTCGGTTTCGGCGCGCCGGCGCTCGGCCGCCACTTCGGCCAGCAACTGTTTCAGATTCTTGGCTTTTTCACCAAGAGTGGCGATCCGTTTCTGCTCCGCTTCGAGGTCGGCATTGCCACGGGTCACGATCGATTTCTTGGCGGCGAGCAGGTCGTTCAAATCCTTGCGGGTGGTTTCCATCCGCGCCATTTCGGCGGCCACGTCGGTCTTGCGCTCGGCGATCTGGGCCTCCAGCAGGCGCAACCGGTCGAGTTCGGCGACCAGAAGCTCGGCCTCGGCCTGCAAGTCCGGCACGATGGTACCGAGCAACATGGCTCCGCGCAGCGCCGACAGCACGTCGTTGGGTTCGACCACCAGGGCAGGCGGCGGGTTCCGTTCCAGACGCTGGAGGCCAGCCAGAAGCTCGGACAGGACGTCCTGCTTTTCGCCCAGCTGGGCCAGCAGCAACACACGCTCTTCGGCCAGGCGCTGGAGTTCCTTTTCGCTGTCGGCGATGGTGGCTTCCTGGGCCTGGACGGCGCGTGACACGGCAACAAGGCGTTCGGCGACGTCTTCCTGTTCTTTTACTGCAGCAGCGATTTCGGCGGCGATCCGCTGCTTTTCTGCGGTCGAGCTTTCGATCTGCTTGGCAATGGTGTCGAGCTGCTGTTCCTGCGGCTCCTCGGCCCGCGGTGAAGGCCCGGCCACGAGGGTTCCCAGCGCCAGCAGCGCCAGGCCGAAGACGGGACGGATCGGCGTTGGCATCGTCATCACGGGGAAATGCTAGGTCCGGCCGATGGTCAAATTGCGTTCAGGTTGCGGTTTCGCCGACCTTGCGCCGCAAAGGCTTAGCGGTTCGTTAACCAAGAGCCGGACGTTGTCGCCACTTCGGCATTATGGCTTCAGTCTGACCAATCCCGAACTATGCGCGGTGGTAGGGATGGCCCGTCATGATGGTCACAGCCCGGTAGATCTGCTCGAACAGCATGACACGCACCAGCCGGTGCGGCCAGGTCATGGGACCGAAGGACAGCAGAAGATCGGCGCGCTCGCGGGTTTCGGGGGCGTGACCGTCGGGTCCTCCAATGACGAAGGTCATGTCGGAGGTGCCATGATCGAGTTGCCGCTGCATGAGGCCGGCGAAGGCCTCGCTGGCCATGGCCTTTCCGCGCTCGTCGAGCACGATGCTGAAACTTCTTGGCGGCACTGCCGATGCGAGGATCCTGGCCTCTTCGGCCATCCGTGCAGCGGCGGAAGAGGCTTGCGATTCAGAGAAGTCCTGCACGCGGATGGCGCTGATGCCCGCCTTGCGGCCCATGCCTTCGGCCCGCTTCAGGTAGTCATCGGCCAGCAGCTTTTCCGGGCCGGCCTTGAGCCGGCCCACGGCGGCAATGGTGAGCTTCAATCGTCAGACCGCGACGCGCTCGTTGGGCGCGTGGGCCGACCACAGCTTCTCCAGATTGTAGAAGCTCCTCACCTCGGGGCGGAAGATGTGGACGACGACGTCGCCGGCATCGACCAGCACCCAATCGCATTGCGGCATGCCTTCCACCTTGAGATTGCGGTGGCCCGCTTCCTTCAGCTTCTCCACCAGCTGGTCGGCAATGGCGCCGACATGCCGGTTGGACCGGCCCGACGCCACCACCATGGTATCGGCGATGGCTGTCTTGTCGTCGAGCGGGATGGTGATGATCTGTTCGGCCTTGGCGTCGTCGAGCTGGGCGAGAATGGTTTCGAGAGCGCCTGGCTTCGATGCTTTCCTGGCGCGGGGCGCCTTTGCTTTTTCTGCCTTGGGCGCTGCTGCCTTCGTCTTGGCCTTGGCGGATATCGCCTCAGCAGCCTCGGTTGCCGTCTTGGCCTTGGGAGCACTGCGCTTGGCAGCGGCCTTCGGCGCCGCCGCGTTCTTACGCGCAGCGGTCTTCTTCGCTGGTGCTTTCAGGGGTTTGGTCCTCTTTCCAGAAGCAGGTCTGCATCCGACTGTGGGTCACGTCCTCTTGGGTGACAACGCCAAACAAACTAGAACCTTACGCGCCTCCATTCAAGACCCGCCACTGACAGTCCTGCGACACGGTCAGCCGGTGCGCTTGCAGCACAGCTTGCCGTTGATGAAATGGACCGGCTTCTGGTCAGGCGAGCGGTGTTGAGAACCCGGTCACCAGCGCTGCAAAGGGCGCCTTGCGGGCCTCCTTGACGGGTCGTGCAAGATAGAGAACCGCCTGGTGGAAGGTCGACGATGCCGGGCCGAGGCCGTCAGTGTCCAGATCGGTGATGCCGAACGCATTGCGGCGTTCCATGTCGTTGGCGAATCGGCGCTGGGGCAGCGGCTTATGCCAGCGCTCGGGGCGCAGGCCCGCTTCACATAGCGCATCGTTGACCGTGTCCGTCTCGGAGCCCCGCAGCGGATAATACAGGACCCACGGCGGACGATGGAGCGCACCGAAGACCCGCAACAGGGTTGCCTCGCCGATATAGCTGAGACCACCGGTGATGGTGACGAGATCGGTTTCGGCGATGAGGTCTTCCTGGGCCTCGGTCAGGTCCTTCTCTTCCAGGTTCACATGCAGTGTTTCGTCGAGAAAGCCCGCCGCCTTGGCGTAGGCGAGCGCCCGGCTGGCCACGTCCTGGCCGATCACCCTCACGGCCTCGCTGTCTTCCCGGCGCCGGGATGCCAGGGCGGCGCGGTCGCCCTCGGCGGTGCGCGCCTTGCCGCTGTCATACATCTGGTAGATCTGGTCGAGGCTAATGTCATATTTCAACAGTGCACCATTGACGCCATAGCCGGCGCACAGGTCGAGAATGGTGATGCGGTTGCGCCCTCGCAATTGCCGGAGCTCATTGACGAGCCGCTGGATCACGGGCTGCGCGAAATGGGGAATCCGATAGTCGAGCGGCTTCAGGGTCGAAAAATATGGTCCCGGATGCGGCGCATTGTAGATGTCGTTGAACGACGCCTTGCGCTGCGGCTGTTGTTCCGATGATCGGGTCGATTCCGTGAGGTTGGAACCAATGGTGCGTTCGGTCATGCCGTGCCTTTCCGGGCAAAATGCTTGAACACGGCCTGAGGCGGAGACGCCTTGGCCGCTGCAGCCCTGGGGTGTGGTTATCTGATGGATGTGTCGTTTTTAGAACATCCGCTGTCGTAAAACAACCTTGCATCTGCTAACGTGCTGATACCGGCAATTCCAAGGCCTTTCGGCCGCCCGCATTCAATGCGCCAAAAACCGGCGAACGGTCCCTCGCGAGCGTCGCTGACCTGCTGAGAACCAGAGGAGAAACCGACACGTGTGTGGATTTGTGTGTCTTTGGAAGATTGGAGACCTGGACCTTGCAAAACAGATGATCGGGCGGATTGCCCATCGCGGACCCGATGCCATCGAAGTCGCGTCGGTCGAGCAAGTGCCTGCCTTGATGGCACATTGCCGGCTGTCGATCATCGGTCCCAGCGATGGCGCCCAGCCGATCTATCAGGGACAGGATATTCTCGTCGCCAATGGCGAAATCTACAATCACGCCGATCTGCGCGCCATTCTCGGCGAGAGTGCTTTCGAAACCGAAAGCGACAGCGAGACGATCCTGCACCTGTTCCGCTCCGGCCAATCGCGCTGGATCTCACGGCTCGACGGCATGTTCGCCTTCGTGCTGGCGACGCCGACGCGGATCATCGCGGCGCGCGATCCCCTTGGGATCAAGCCGCTCTACATGGCGCGGATCGGCGATGGTCTGGCCCTCGCCTCGGAGCTCAAGGCCTTCGACGGGCTTGGCCTCTCTTCCATCGAGACCATACCGCCGGGCAGCCTGTTCGACAGCCGGGACGGTTTCCGCCACTGGTACCGGACGCCACAGGGTGCCGGCGCGGCCGAACCCCAATTCGATGAAGAGGCGACATGGCGGGAACTGCGGCTGGTACTGGAGGATGCGGTGCGCAAGTGGATGGTGGCCGATGTGGAAGTGGGTTCGTTTCTGTCCGGCGGCCTCGACAGTTCCATCGTCGCCGCGATTGCGGCCCAGACGGCACCGCATCGGCTCAAGACCTTCTCGGTCGGCGTCGCGGGCAGCCCCGACCTCATCGCTGCGCGGAAGGTCGCTCTGCATATCGGGTCCGACCACTACGAGCGGGCATTCACGGCGGATGATATTGCGGACGTGCTGGGTGACGTGATCTATCATCTCGAAAGTGCGGATACCGATCTGGTGCGCAGCGCCGTGCCGACGCTGTTCGCCGCCAAGCTCGCGCGGTCGCACGTCAAGGCGGTGCTGACCGGCGAAGGCGCCGATGAGCTCTTCGCAGGCTATGCCTATCATGCCGCCTATGTGGACAGCCCGCGCCAACTCGCGGACGAATTGACCCGGTCCCTCGGCACCATGCACAACATCAACCTGCAGCGGGTCGACCGGATCACCATGTCGCAGGGCCTGGAGGCGCGAACACCGTTCCTCGACCGCGACCTCATCGACTTCGCCCAGTCCATTCCGGTGACCATGAAGCTGCGCCGCACCGATCCGCAAGCCGTCGACAGCACCGGCGCAATCACGGAGAAATGGATCCTGCGCAAGGCCTGCGAGGATCTTCTTCCTGCTGACCTGATCTGGCGCAAGAAGGCGCAATTCGACGAGGGCTCCGGCACCGTCGATGCGCTTGCAGATGCGTTGCGGAAGGTGGCGGGATCGGCCACGCCGCTTGATCGCGCCGCCGAGGGCAGGCTTTACGAGCTCCTGCTGCGCGAACGCTACAGCGAGCCTGACTTCATCCTGCGGGCGGCTGGCACATGGGCGGCCGATCGGGTCGCCATGGCGCAGGCCTGAGCCTTAACGTCCCGCGCCGCTGTTGCGGATCGCCGTCGAGCTTTCCTTGCGGAGCGGCATGGGAATGAACACCCATGCGGGCGGCGTCATGGTCACGAGCTGTGGCGCCAGATGCATGGGCACCTGCTGCTCGGCAAAGCGGGTGGCGGCCGGCCCGCCAAGCGCGCTCAGCGAATAGCCGGGACGTGCCAGGATGGCGAGCGGCAGGGTCATCGGGATCTCCAGCCAGTCGTTCCAGTTGTGCAGATTGGCGAAGCTGTCGGCGCCCATGATCCAGACAAACGACCCGCGCCGCAGCACTGGCGCCAGCCCGCGCAGGGTCTCCGCCGTGGTGCGTGCGCCCAATTGCTTCTCGATGTCGGTGACGATGAAGCGGGAGTGGCTGGCAACTTCCCGCGTCTGCGCCAGGCGTTTGGCGTAGTCGCCGGTCTGGCTCGGATCCTTCAACGGGTTCTGTGGCGAGACCAGCCACCACACCCAGTCGAGCCGGAGCTTCTTCAGGGCATAGAGCGCCACCGCGTAGTGTCCGCGGTGGGCAGGGTTGAACGAGCCGCCGAACAGACCGATCCGCTGGCCGTTTCCGAAAGGCGGCGGGTGAATCATGGGCGGATCTGACCGGAGCCCCGCACCTGGTATTTGAAGGTGGTCAGCTGTTCGAGGCCGACCGGCCCCCTCGCGTGGAGCTTGCCGGTGGCGATGCCGATCTCGGCACCGAAGCCGAACTCGCCGCCGTCGGCAAACTGCGTCGAAGCGTTGTGCAGCACGATGGCGCTGTCGAGCTCGTTGAGGAAGCGCCCGGCGGTTGCCGCGTCGTCGGTGACGATCGAATCGGTGTGCTGCGAGCCGTGGGTCGCGATATGGGCCATGGCTTCATCGACCCCGTCGACCACTTTCATGGCGATGATGGCGTCGAGATACTCCATTGGCCAGTCGG
>CAZECZ010000088.1:0-18799 GCA_964510815.1 uncultured Aestuariivirga sp. | reverse complement strand
TGAAATCATCGGGCAGCATCCACATCCAGGCGAACGGCAGGCAAGCCAGGGTCATTGTGAACAGGGCGGGCAGGATTCGCCGTGCTCGCCGCTCATAGAAGCCCCAGACCGAATAACGGCCGGCTTGGATCTCGGCGAAAATGATACCAGTCACCAAGTAACCGCTGATGACGAAGAATACGTCGACACCGATGAAACCGCCGCTGAAGCCCGCAAAACCGGCATGGAACAGGAGGACGGGAATAATGGCGACGGCTCTCAGACCATCAATTTCAGGGCGGTATCGCATCGGGACAGGCAATCTCTCCGGGCTCCCTTAGAGCAGGGGACTGCGGTTCACAATCAATTTGGCAACTGGTGTCTGGGGGTATGTGACCGTTAACGAGGAGGCTCGCACATGCGCCCGACTTTCCGCTATAAGGCGGGCCATGCTCACTGCGATTTCCATCCGCGATATCGTCCTGATCGAGAAGCTCGACATCTCGCTCGACAACGGCATCACTGTGCTTACGGGTGAAACCGGGGCCGGCAAGTCCATCCTGCTCGATGCGCTGGGCCTGGCGCTGGGTGCCAGGGGCGATTCCGGCCTGGTCAGGGCTGGGGCCGAGCGAGGGGTTGTGACGGCAGCCTTCCTGTTGCCGAGATCGCATGTGGCCTTCTCCATTCTGAGGGAGCAGGGGATCGACGCCGAGGGCGAATTCGTCATCCGCCGCATCCAGAACGCCGATGGCCCCAGCCGTGCCGCCATAAACGACCAGCCCGTCAGCCTCAATCTCTTGCGCCAGATCGCTGGCAGCCTCGCAGAAATACATGGCCAGCATGCCGACCGGGCTCTGGTCGATGTTGCCGTTCACCGCCGCCTGCTCGATGCTTTTGGTGGGCTCGACGTCGAGGTGCAGAAGCTCGCAGGCCTGTGGTCCACCGTCCAGGCCGCGCGCGAGGCCTTAGACGCCCACCGGGCGCTGATCGACCGGGCTGAAGCCGAGCGCGATTTCCTCGAACATGCAACGGAGGAGCTTCGCACCCTCAACCCCATCGAAGGCGAGGAGGCCAAGCTCGCCGAAGCGCGGCAGATGATGATGTCTGCCGAGCAGTATGCCGAGGCCCTCACCGAAGCGGAGGATGCGCTGGCCGGCGACGGCACCTCGATTGCCCGCCTCAATGCCGCGCTTCGCAAGCTGGAGCGCCGTCGCGATACCGCGGGTGGCCGGCTGGATCTCGTCTGTTCGGCACTCGACCGGGTACTGGCGGAGGTCGCCGAGGCCAATCGGTCCATCGCCGAGGCCCAGCGCGCTTTCGTGTTCGATCCCAAGGAACTGGAGAAATCCGAGGAGCGGCTGTTCGCGCTTCGCGCCGCCGCCCGCAAGTTCAAGTGCACGGTCGATACACTGGCAGACGTGCGGGCGCGCTTCGAAACCGAACTGCAGGCCATCGCCGATGGATCGGGGCGCCTCAGGAAACTTGAGCAGGATTGGAAGATTGCCCGCGAAGCCTATGATGCGGCAGCAGAAAAGCTCTCCAACAAGCGGCGAAAGGTGGGCCGAGCGCTGGACCAGGCAGTGATGAAGGAACTGCCGCCGCTCAAACTCGAACGGGCCCGATTCGAAACCCACATCGACACCGACGCCGGAAAGCCCACCTCGACCGGCATCGACCGGATCGAGTTCATGGTCGCGGCCAATCCGGGGACTCCGCTCGCGCCGCTGATGAAGGTGGCCTCCGGCGGCGAACTCGCCCGCTTCATGCTGGCACTCAAGGTGATCCTCGCCGCCAAGGGATCTGCGCCGACCCTGATCTTTGACGAGATCGATACTGGCGTCGGCGGTGCTGTGGCTGACGCCATCGGCGCGCGTCTGGCACGGCTGGCAGATGGGCTGCAGGTGCTGGCCGTCACCCATAGCCCGCAGGTCGCCGCGCGGGCCACTCAGCACTTGCTCATCTCCAAGATGGAAGAGGTGTCGTCGAAGCGCATGGTGACCCGGGTCCAGCCGCTGTCGGCGGGAAGCCGGCGCGAGGAGATCGCCCGCATGCTTTCCGGCGCGCAGGTGACCGAAGCGGCGCGTGCCCAGGCCGACGAGTTGCTCCAGGGCCGGGGCTGAACCATGGCGAAGAAGCCGATTCCCGTCGAGGAGCTGTCCACCATCGAAGCCGCGGCCGAACTGGCCCATCTCGCCAAGGAAATCGCGGAGCACGACCGGCGCTATTACGCCGAAGACCAGCCGTCGATCTCGGATGCCGCATATGACGCGCTGCGCCTCCGCAACGAGGCGATCGAGGCGTGCTTTCCTGACCTGATCCGAGAGGACTCGCCGTCGAGACGGGTGGGTGCGGCGGCAGCCGAGAAATTCGGCAAGGTGCAGCACCGGGTGCCCATGCTGTCACTTTCCAACGGCTTCAGCGATGAGGACGTGACCGACTTTGTGGGCCGTATCCGGCGCTTCCTCAATCTCGACGAGGGTGAGGTGGTGGAGATTACCGCCGAGCCCAAGATCGATGGGCTGTCGATCTCGCTCGTCTACGAGGACCGGAAGCTGGTGCAGGCTGCCACGCGAGGCGACGGCTTCGAGGGCGAGAATGTCACCGCCAACGTCATGACCATCCGCGACGTGCCCAACAGGCTGCCGAAAGACGCTCCGGCACTGATCGAGGTCAGGGGCGAAATCTACATGTCGCATAAGGACTTCGCGGCACTGAATGAGAAACAGATTCAAGCCGGGGAGAAGCCCTTTGCCAATCCGCGGAACTCGGCCGCGGGATCGCTTCGCCAGCTTGATCCGAAGGTGACGGCAGCACGGCCGCTCAAGTTCTTCGCTTATGCGTGGGGGCTGGCCCCGTCGCTTCCTGCCGACACGCAGATGGGTGTCATCGATGCGTTCCGCGGCTGGGGCCTGCCCACCAACCCGCTGATGAAGCTGTGCCGCGGCGTGGACGAGCTTCTGGCGCAATACCGCCTGATCGAGAGCCAGCGGGCGGAACTCGGCTATGACATCGATGGCGTCGTCTACAAGGTGAACCGGCTGGACTGGCAGCAGCGGCTGGGTTTCGTGTCGCGCTCGCCGCGCTGGGGGCTCGCCCACAAGTTCTCGGCGGAGAAGGCGACGACGGTCTTGGAGAAGATCGACATCCAGGTGGGCCGGACGGGAGCGCTGACGCCCGTCGCGCGCCTCAAGCCGGTGACCGTCGGCGGCGTGGTCGTTACCAATGCGACGCTGCACAACGAGGACGAGATCGCGCGCAAGGACATCCGCGAGGGCGATACGGTGATCGTGCAGCGGGCCGGTGATGTCATTCCGCAGATCCTCGGCGTCGTCACGGATAGCGGCCGGCAGCGATCTGCACCTTATGAATTCCCGCAGGTCTGTCCGGTCTGCGGCAGCCACGCGGAACGGGAGGAGCGCGACACCGGCAAGACCGATGCGGTCAGGCGCTGCACCGGCGGCCTCATCTGCCCGGCCCAGCGGGTGGAGCGGCTCAAGCATTTCGCCTCGCGCAACGCCTTCGACATCGAGGGGCTGGGCGACAAGATCATCGCCGAATTCTATGCCGACGGGCTGATCCAGTCGCCGCCCGACATCTTCACGCTGGAAGCGCGCGACAAGGGATCGCTGAAGCGGCTGAAGGACCGCGAGGGGTGGGGCGAGACCAGCATCAGGAACCTGTTCGCCGCCATCGATGCGAGGCGGAGCATTGCGCTCGACCGCTTCATTTTCGCGCTGGGCATCCGCCATGTGGGCGAGACGACGGCACGGGTGCTTGCCCGCGCCTATGGCGGGGCGGAGGCCTTCCGCGACCAGATGATGGCGGCGGGCGAGGAGGGGAGCGAGGCGTGGGCCGAGCTCAACGCCATCGACGGCATCGGCGCGGTGGTGGCGGAGGCCATCGTCCAGTTCTTCGGCGAGCCGCATAATCTCGAGGTGTTCGACGAACTCCTGAAGCATGTCACCGTGACGGCGCTGGAGGCGCGGAGCACCACGTCGCCGGTGGCCGGCAAGACGGTGGTGTTCACCGGTGCGCTCGAAAAGATGACCCGCGAGGAGGCCAAGGCCATGGCCGAGCGGCTGGGCGCAAAAGTGGCGGGCTCGGTGTCGAAGAAGACCGACCTCGTGGTGGCGGGGCCGGGGGCGGGATCGAAGCTCAAGGACGCCCAGAAGCACGGCGTCGAGGTGATCGATGAGGATGGCTGGTTCAAGCTGGTGGGAGAGGGATAGAACGTTTCAATCAGCGGGAGGGTACGGATGTGCGTCATCCTTGTGGAGGGTGGCATTTGCCCCTCCGGGGAAGTGATCTCCCTTCGGTTGAGAGAAGGGAGGCGCGGGCGCTGCCCGACGCGGTGTGCTGATCCGTTTGGACCAGCGATAAGCGCCTTGCAGCGCCCGTGATGCCGGCAGGACTTCGTCGCTGGATGGAAAGCTCTTCGGCGGTTGCCTCAAAGGACAACAGGCCTACTGCCCTGTGGGCGCGGGGGTCGTAGTGTCCCCGGGTCCGTCCATCCGCCCCCGGGAATGTGGGATACGTCCCCCCACATCC
The DNA here is from genome assembly GCA_964510815.1 of uncultured Aestuariivirga sp. Classification (GTDB taxonomy): domain Bacteria; phylum Pseudomonadota; class Alphaproteobacteria; order Rhizobiales; family Aestuariivirgaceae; genus Aestuariivirga. The sequence goes on along the minus strand of CAZECZ010000088.1, from coordinate 14,272 downwards.
GCGGGCCTGCCATCCACCCCATCCGAGCTCACCGTCATGAGCAGGACCCCGTGTGGGGCGGACGATGCGTGAGTAGCATATAGCAGGAATAAAGTCAATAGCGAGCATGCGGACCGAGGCCCTCATCCCCCTGTCGGGACCTTCTCCCATCCTCGGGTCAAGCCCGAGGACGGGAGAAGGCGGATGGGGTTAAGGCCTTCTCCCGTCCGCAGGATGGGAGAGCGAGCCTGCGAGCGCCGAAGGCCGGATGAGGGATCTTTTCCACTTTTCAACAGCCGCCCATGCGTCGGCGATCCCGTCTCATCATGTCCGGAAGTGATCCGTGCATCTTTCGTGGCGGCCACCAAAGAGGATACGCGGGTAGAGCCCGCGCATGATGAAGTGGGGGCGGTGTGCCGGGTGTCTCCGTTCGCCGTCACCCCAGCGAAGGCTGGGGTCCAGCTTTCCTTGCGTCTACAAAGCGGGATGCCAGCCTGCGCTGGCAAGACGGAGGAGGGAGAGATCATTCTCACCCAAAGAATTGTCTGGTGGCATGACGACGTGAGGTATTGAATGCACTGTCACTGTAATCCCGTATTCCTAGCATCATCTGTAGACCGATATCATCTCGACAATTTCTTGATGCCCATTCTCACGTGCAATTTCCAATGCTGTTGTGCCGAACTCACTACTAACTCCATCCATTGCACCATGATTCAGCAATAATTTTGCGATCGCCCCGTATCCATATGCGGCCGCGTAGTACAATGGCCGATAACCTACATCGTCCTGAGAGTTAACATCTGCGCCGCCGTCTAGGAGTGCAGTCACCTCATCAAAGTTGCCTCGTATACTCGCTACGTGTAACGGCGTTTCACCGTCGGCCCCTCTATCGCCAACATCTTGAAGATCGATCCCGAGGAAGGTAGGCAGTGATTCTTCCTTGTAGCGATGAAGTACATCTTTCACCGTCAGACTCATAGCCAGCCTATCATGAATTACAGAGTTGCGGTGACAATACATTCAATTGAGTTGCGGTATTGGCGCACTTGAGTTGTCTCGTGCCAGTGGTGTGCACAGTTCCATATCCCCCCAATCATCCGCCGACCTTATATTCCTGCACCGTGTTGCCGCCGTCGACGACGAGCATCTGGCCGGTGACGTAGCTGGCTTCCTCGCTGGCCAGGAACACCGCGACGTGGCCGACTTCGTCTGGCGTGCCGGGGCGGCCTATGGGGGTGTGGTGGCCGGCGGTGATTTCGGCCTCGGAGCTCGACGCCGTCTGGATCCAGCCCGGCCCGACGCAATTGACGGTGACGCCCGAGGGGCCGGCCTCGATCGCCAGCGCGCGGGTCATGCCCAGCATGCCGGCCTTGGCGGCGGCATAGACGGAGCTTCCGGCGATCCCCACCACGGGGCCGGTGACGGACGACATGTGAACGATGCGGCCATAGTGCCGGGACGCCATGCCGGGCAGCACCGCCCGCGTCATCAGGAAGGCCGTCTTCAAGTTGATGCCGATGCCATAGTCCCAGCCGGCCTCGGTCATGGTTGCAAGCGGACCGGTGGGGACATCGCCGCCAACCTGCGTCATCCCCGCGTTGTTGACGAGAATGTCGATACCGCCCAGGTGTTTTTCGACCGCCGCGACCAAGCCAGCGACCTCGTCGGCCTTGGTCAGGTCGGCGGCTTGCGCGAAGGTGGTCGTCCCATCGCCACCGAGGTCCGACAGCCGGTCGAAGATGCGGTTGGTGGTTGATGTGATCGCCACCCTGGCGCCCGCCGCCAATAGAAGGCGCGCGGTGGCAAAGCCGATTCCGTCTGGGCTGCCCGCGCCGGTGACGATGGCGGTCCTGCCCTTGACGCCGCTGACCTTCGCCGGCTTGCCTTGCATCACCGCGTCTCCCGTTCGAATGGCGCGCAGGCCTGTTTCAGCCACTTGCGATCGTCGCTTCCCATCATGTCCCCCAATTCGTCCCACACCTGCGCGTGGTAGGCGTCGAGCCATTGGAGTTCGTCGCGGGTGAGGAGGCCCGTGTCGATGAGGCGGCGGTCGATGGGGCAGAGCGTCAGGGTCTCGAAGCCCAGCATCTTGCGGTCGCCGCCGGCGATGTCCTTGGCCTCATGCACCATCACCAGGTTCTCGATCCTGATGCCGTAGGCGCCTTGCTTATAGTAACCAGGTTCGTTGGAGAGGATCATGCCGGGCTCGAGGGGCGTGCGGTCGGACTTGTTGATGCGGGCCGGGCCTTCGTGGACCGAAAGGTATGAGCCCACGCCGTGGCCGGTGCCGTGGTCGAAGTCGAGGCCGGCGGTCCACAGGGCGGCGCGCGCCAGCACGTCGAGCTGCGAGCCGCAGGTGCCTCTGGGAAAGCGGATGCGCGACAGGTTGATCATGCCCTTCAGCACGCGGGTGAAGCGATCCCTCATTTCATCCGTGGGCTGACCGACGATCACGGTGCGGGTGATGTCGGTGGTGCCGTCGAGATATTGCGCGCCGGAATCGATGAGGAAGATTTCGCCGTTTCTCAGCTTGCGGTTCGACTCTGCGCTGGCGTGATAGTGGGGGCTCGCCGCATGGGGCCCGGAGGCGGGGATCGACTCGAAGGAGAGGTCCTTCAATTCGCCGGTGGCGGCGCGGAAGTCCTTCAGCTTCTCCGCGGCGGCGAGTTCGGTCAGGTGGCCCTTGGGTGCCTCGCGCTCCAGCCAGTGGAGGAAGCGGGCGACGGCGGCGCCATCGCGGCGCTGGGCCAGCCTTGCGCCTTCCTGTTCGATGCTGTTCTTGCGGGCCTTGGGGAGGGTGCAGGGGTCTTGCGCCGTCGCAATGCTGGCGCGCGATTTGGCGAGGGCTGAGCGGATCGCCTCCGGCGCCCAGGCGGGGTCGATCTGCACCTTTTTCTTGGCGAGGGCTTTGAGAGATGCCGCGATGTCGGCGGGCTTGCGGGTCACGGCGATCTTGTTCAGATGCGCCTTCACGTCCTCGGTGAGCTTCTCAGGCGCGATGAAGAGTTCCGCCTTGCCCTTGGCGTGGATGATGGCGTAGGCGGCGACGACGGGGGTGAAGGGCACGTCGAAGCCGCGGAGGTTGAAGATCCAGGCGACGGAATCCGGCTGGGTCAGCACCACGGCGTCCTGTCCGGCGATTGTCCTCTGGATGTCCTTCAGCTTGTCGGCGGCGGAGCGCCCGGCGAACTGGGTGGGGTGGGTGGCGATCTGGGCGGCAGGACGCGGCGGCTGGTCTGTCCAGATGGCATCGACCGGATTGGACGCGACGGGGACGAAGGCGGCGCCCGCCTTGTCGCAGGCCTCGGCGAAGCGCTTGTCCTGATCGGCCGTCACCAGCCAGGGGTCGAAGCCCAGGCGGTTGCCCTTCTTGAGGTTCTTGGCGATCCAGGCCGTGGGCGGCTCGTCGATCAGGTGCTGGGGGGCGAAGAGCTTGGGATCAACCTGATCGCGGACCTGGATGGTGTAGCGGCCGTCGACGAAGATGGCGGCCTTCTTGAGCGTCACGATGGCGAGGCCCCAGGAGCCCGAGAAGCCGGTGAGCCATTTGAGGCGCTCGGCATAGGCGGCGACGTATTCGCCCTGGAACTCGTCCTGGCGCGGCACCAGGAAGCCGGTGAGTTTCTGGCGCTTCAGTTCGGCGCGGAGGAGGGCGAGGCGGTTCTTGTGCATGTCTGTCATGGGATGGTTGTAGCGTGGCGGAGGGTGTGGCGGAAGGTGGTGCAGTACGAAGAATGAGTGCGAGCGGTTCATTCACGGCAGCTCACGTTCAATTGCGGCAAACGTGACCGGCTTGCACAGCACCGACAGCTTCGGGCGCTCGTAGACCCTGTATCCCAACACGGGACCAACAGGAGAGGAATTAGATCCATGACCATTCGCAGAACCCTGCTCGCCGCCGCAGTCGCCCTCAGCGCGACCAGTTTGGTGTCGCTGGCTCCGGCCTTCGCCGAAGACACGGTGATGGTCGGCGGTGCGGAAATGTATCCATCGAAGAACATCATCGAGAATGCCGTCAACTCCAAGGATCACACCACGCTGGTGGCGGCGGTCAAGGCAGCGGGACTGGTTGAAACGTTGTCGGGGCCAGGCCCATTCACGGTGTTCGCCCCCACCAACGAGGCCTTCGCAAAGCTTCCAGCCGGCACGGTCGACAATCTGCTGAAGCCGGAGAACAAGGAGATGCTGACGAAGATCCTGACCTATCATGTGATCCCCGCGGCTGCCATGAGCGGCGACGTCACCAAGATGATCATGGACGATGGTGGCAAGCATGACGTGAAGACGGTGAGCGGCGATACGCTGACGCTGATGTCAAAGGACGGCAAGATCATGATCATGGACGAGAGCGGCCAGACCGCTACCGTCACCATCGCCGACGTCAAGCAGTCGAACGGCGTGATCCACGTGATCGACGCGGTGCTGCTGCCGAAGTAAGCGCCGTCTTCCGATAGAAGAAAGGCCCGGCCGCAAGCTGCGCCGGGCCTTTTCCGTAGGCGGATGAATGGCCCTCACATCTTCAGCTTGATGCGGCCTTCGACCTTGGCCGAGACGGTCTTCTGGCCGGTGATATAGGCCATCACGTCATTGGCCATGAGCTTGGCATCGCGGACGCCAAACAGGGGCTTGCCGGATTTCAGCGCCGTGTAGCCGTCACCACCTCCATACATGTAGTCGTTGGTGGCGAGCGTGTAGGTGGCGCCGGTGTCGAGTGGCTTGCCGCCGATCATCACATTGCTGACGCGCTCACCCTTGGGCTTGGTAAGGTCGGCCTCCAGGGTGATGCCGGAGACTTGCGGGAAGCGGCCGGCAGAGTTCTCGACATCGCTGACACCGTTCTCCAATGCTGCCAGCACGGCTTCGCCCGTCACCTCGATCTTTACCGTCTTGTTGCCGAAGGGAAGCTCGGAGAGGATGTCGCGGCGGGTCAATTCGGCGCCGGCCGGATATTCCTTGTTGCCGCGGATGCCGCCGCCATTGGTGATGGCAATGTCGGCGCCGACGGCGGCGCGCATGCCATCGGCGATGAGGTTGCCGATCGCGGCTTCGGTGGTGCGCACCGTCGACTTGCGGCTGTCGAGCGCTTCCGTCGTGGTGCCGATGGCGACGTCGAGTTCCTTCGACAGCAGGCTGTTGTATTCATCGACCTTGGCCTGGGTTTCCGCGTCGGGCGTCACGGTCGCCGTGTCGATCAGGCGGAAGTTCGGATACCAGCTGACCTTGCGCTTGCCGTCCTTTTCGTCGACATCGACCTTGACGTCGATGGCGGTAACGAATTCGGCCTCCTCCTTCGATTCCGCCATCACGGTGCGGCCATCGAAGAACAGGGCGAGGTCGTGGTCATCGCCGGTGAGGATGATGTCGGCGGCGCGGTTGTCGAACAGGGCCCGGTCGACATCGCGGCTGGCATGGACGACGGCGACGACGATGTCGGCGCCATCGGCTCGCAGTTGCTTGCCGGCGGCGATGGTCGTGTCCAGCGTCGGCGAGAATTGCAGGCCCGGGCCGGGGCTCGATTTCACCGGGCTGTCCTGGGCGGCGGCACCGACGATGCCGACCTTCACGCCCCCCATGTCGATGATGGCGGAATCCTTGAATCCTTCGACGGGCTTGCCATCGGCGGTGCGCAGATTGGCGGCGTAGAGCGGGAACTTGGCTTCCTTCATCCGCTTCATGAATACCTCCGGCCCGAAATCGAATTCGTGGTTCCCGGGCGTGAAGGCATCGGGCGGGGCCATGTTGAGAAGGGTGATGGTGTGTTCGCCCTGGTCGAAGCCCGAGAGCAAAGATGGGGAAATCAGGTCGCCGGCATGGGAATAGAAGACATGGCCGCCCTTGGCGCGCTCCGCCTTCACGACCGCATTCAAACGGGCAAAGCCGCCGCGCTCGGAGGTGTTGTCGACCTTATAGGTATCGTTGGCCAGCAGGAAGGTGATGTTGACGGTTTCGGCCAAGGCGGGCGAGACCAGAGTGGCGCCGGAAAGCAGGGCTGCCATCAGCGTGGCGCGGATCATGTGCATGGGGACCTCCTGTTTGCTCGCCGTCAGTCAAGGCCAAGCGGAGGCGTCTTGCAACCATGTCTTAACGCCTGACTACCGATTGAACTTGCAAGTCGGGTCCAAGTGCGACATAAGGGCCCAATCGATACTTGGGCCGGACGATTGGCCGCTTCGCTCCCCCGCAGGGTCGCGCACGCAAGACTCCTCCAATTCTCGACAATGGGTCTTGGTGCTTTGCGCGAGGATTGTATCAGGACCTTCTACCAACCCCCGACTTAAGGACTTCCCATGGATACGGGTACTGTGAAGTGGTTCAATGAGCAGAAGGGCTATGGCTTCATCCAGCCCGACAACGGAAGCAAGGACATCTTCGTCCATATTTCCGCTGTTGAACGCGCTGGCATGCGCACGCTCAAGGAGGGCCAGAAGCTCTCTTTCGAGATCGTGACTGACAAGCGCACTGGCCGCAGCTCGGCTGGCAATCTGACTGCCGCCTGATCTCTCAGGACGAACTTCGCAATCATCATGCCCGGCCATTGGCCGGGCATTTTGTTTTGCAACTGCACATATTGCAGTGCACCATTTTTAGACATTCTCCGTGTGATTTTCCATGCGCATGACGTATGGCTAGGACACCGCAGCGCGCCGTTTAGGCGTGATCTCAGTCGTTAATGCATCTTCAAGCCTGTGGCTGAATTGCGGCGCCGTCAGTAACGAAATTGTCGTAATTGAATAATAAATCGCTGTTCCGAGAGACCGCTGCGGGGTGGTTGGAACGGCGAATTCGAGATATGCAAATTTCGCAAATCAAATTCGCAATTCTGAATGTGGTGCTTTCGCCGTTGCTCGCATATATGGCGCGCAGATAGTGCGATGCACAAAAAACATCACCTCGAAGAACCTTGGGTCTCAACCGGGTTTTGAGAGACGAACTGGAGAACGACGATGAACACGATCACCTACGGACGCGAAACGGTCCGCAATGAAGGCTTCAACATGGGCTCGGGCCTGTTCGGCCACGTCAAGGCCTATCTGGCGCGCCGCAAGGCCGAGCGTCAGCTTGGCCAGCTCGATGACCGCCTGCTCGCCGATATCGGCCTGAAGCGGTCGGAGATTTCCAAGAAGGTCTGGGGCTAAGCCTCCAGCCCATTCAGGCTTCCTCCCAGCCAGCACCCCTGGTGCTGGTTCTAAAGCGCCCGGGTATCCTCCTCCCACCCGGGCGCTTTATTTTTTGCGGTTTGGCAAAGACAAGCGTCGCCCAGTTTCCCCGGAAGATGCGGCTTTTCCGCACCAGGCCCTGGTTGCGGTAGGTGGCCTCGATCCAGCGCACCTGGTCGAGCGTGAGGCCCGACAGTACAAGATGACCATCAGATGCCAGCACGCGCGACAGGCCATGGGCCAGCGCCACCAGCGGGCGGGCAAGAATATTGGCGAAGACCAAGTCATAGGGCAGGGACCCCGCAATCGCCGGATGCTTGAGACCGGCGGCAGTGACGGCGCGAATGAGGGGACCGGCTCGGTTGTTGCGGGCATTGGCGACGGTGACGCGGACCGCTTCCGGGTCGATGTCGCTGGCGATGGCGTGGCGCCCGGTGGCGCGCGCCGCAGCAATGGCGAGGACGCCCGTGCCGCATCCCACATCGAGGATCGTTCGCGGGGCGCGCCGTTTCAAGAGACGATCGAGGGCCATCAGGCAGCCTTCCGTGGTGCCGTGATGGCCGGTGCCGAAGGCGGTCCCGGCGTCGATTTCGAGCGAGATGCCATTATCCCGGCGGCGGTCACGGTCATGGGATCCGTAGAGAAAGAACCGCCCTGCGATGACAGGTGCCAGCCCTTCCAGGGATTGCCGCACCCAATCCTGTTTCGGAACCGGTGCAACCGCCGCATCTTTCCGGCCCATCAGGCGGCCTGCATCCTCTGCCTCGTATTTGGCAGCGAAGTAGAGCACGACCTCCCACAGGCCCCTGGCCTCGTCGGTCTCGTTGATGGTCACGGCCAGCGGGTCGAGACGGATATCGTCCTCGATGGTTTCGGTCATGGCCATCGCCGCATCATGGGCATAGCCGGGGAGGGTGAGCATAAATCGGGCTTCGGTCATGCCGGCTGCTGTTATTCCGCCGCCTTGAGTTCGTCCATATCCACCAGGAAGCCGCCGGACTGGCGTTGCCACAGGTCGGCATAGAGGCCGCCCAGCTGCAGCAGTTCCTTGTGGGTACCTTCCTCCACGATCCTGCCCTTGTCCATGATGACCAGGCGGTCCATGGCGGCGATGGTCGACAGCCGGTGCGCCACGGCGATCACCGTCTTGCCTTCCATGAGCGTGTAGAGATTCTCCTGGATCGCCTGTTCGACCTCGGAGTCGAGGGCGCTGGTGGCTTCGTCGAGCACCAGAATTGGCGCGTTCTTGAGCAGCACGCGGGCGATGGCGATGCGCTGGCGCTGACCGCCGGAGAGCTTGACGCCGCGCTCGCCGACATGGGCCTCGTAGCCCTTGCGTCCCTTTGGATCGACAAGGCTGGCGATGAACTCGTCAGCATGGGCCTTGCGGGCGGCCGCCTCGATATCGGCCACGGATGCGTCGGGCATGCCATAGCGGATGTTGTCGGTCACCGAGCGATGGAGGAGCGAGGTATCCTGCGTCACCACGCCGATGACGGCGCGCAGCGAATCCTGGGTGGTCTTTGAGACGTCCTGCCCGTCGATCAGGATGCGGCCTTCTTCGAGGTCATAGAAGCGCAGCAGCAGATTGGCCAGGGTGGACTTGCCCGCCCCCGAACGGCCGACGAGGCCGACCTTTTCGCCCGGCTTGATGTCGAGGGTGAGATGATCGACGACGGTGCGGCCCTTCTGGGTGGAGGGCTTGCCGTAGTTGAACGACACGTTCTCGAAGCTGATGGCGCCGTCGGTCACCTTCAGGGGCACGGCGTCCGGCACATCCTTGATGGCCCGGTCGCGGGCGATGGTCTCGATGCCGTCCTGGATGACGCCGATGTTCTCGAACAGGCCGGCGACCTCCCAGATGATCCATTGCGACATGGCTTTCAGGCGAAGCGTCAGGCCGATGGCGAAGGCGATGGCCCCGGTGGTGACAGCACCGGTGTACCACAGCCAGATGGACATGGCTGACATGGTGAAGATCAGCACACCCGAGAGGATCTGGAGCGCGGTGGTCATCATGGTCGACACCCGCATGGAGCGGTACACGGCGTCCAGCATCCAGTCCATGCCTTCCCTGGCATAGGTGTCCTCGCGGTCGGCGTGGGCGAAGAGCTTGACGGTGGGGATGTTGGTGTAGCTGTCGACGATGCGGCCGGTGACCAGCGACCGCAAGTCAGCCTGTTCGGCCGAGAGCTTGCCGAGTTTCGGCACGAAGTACCAGCACGCGATGGCATAGCCCACAAGCCAGATCAGCATCGGCACCATCAGCCACAGATCGCTGGTGGCCACCAGCACCAGGGCGCCGACGAAATAGACGGCCACGTAGACGATGACTTCGGTGAACTTCATCACCGCATCGCGAATGCCCAGCGACGTCTGCATCACCTTGGTGGCGACGCGGCCGGCGAAATCATTTGTGAAGAAGTCCATGGACTGGCGCAGCACATAGCGGTGTGCTTCCCAGCGGATGCGCATGGCGTAGTTGCCGCGCAGCCCCTGGTGCGAGACGGATTCCGATACGAAATTGAGGGCCGGCAGCGCCACCAGCACGATGACGCCCATGACCGCCAGCTTGAGCCCGTGGTCCTGCCAGAACTGCGCGCGGTCGGCCGCGGTGAGGAAATCGACGAGCTGGCCGAGGAAAGCAAAGAGATAGACCTCGAGAAAGGCGATGACCGCCGACAGCAGGATGGAAGCCACCAGCAGCGGCCAGAACGGCTTGGTATAATGCCATGCAAAGGCGATGAGGCCCTTGGGCGGCATGCCCGGCCTTTCGGGCGGAAAGGGGTCGACGGCGGCCTCGAGCCACTGGAAGAAGGACTTGATCACGAAACGCTCCCGGCGCCGAACGTGGGAACCGGGCGCCACTTTTCAATCAAATAGTGTTGGAAGGCGCTTATAGACCTCACGCGTGTGGCGGCAAAGGGGCATAGGCACTATGCGACCTCGGCCTCGGCTCTCGCAAGGGCCGCCTGCAGTGCCTCGAAGCAATTGGGATCGATGGCTTTTCCCAGGTCCTTCCGCATGATGCCGTAGGCCTGCGAGACAGGCATGGCTGGCCTGTAGGGCCGGTCGGCGGTGAGGGCATCGAAAATGTCCGCCGTGGTGACGATGCGGGTTTCGAGGCTGATGTCGGTCCCCGCCAGTCCACGCGGATAGCCCTTGCCATCGAGCCTTTCGTGATGACCGCCCGCCACCGGAGCAAGGTCCTTGAACACATCGATGTTCATCAGGATCGCTTCCGAATGGACGGGATGACTCTTGATGGCGGCGAATTCCTGATCGGTCAGCTTGCCGGGCTTGTCGAGAATGGCATTGCTGATGGCGAGCTTGCCGATGTCGTGGAGAAGGGCGCCCCGGCCGAGCCAGCGCCGCCTTTGGGGTGACATTCCCAATTCCTCTGCGATCATGTCGGTGAAGACCGCAACGCGCTCGCTATGTCCACGTGTGAAGGTACTCTTGGCATCGATCACCTGGGCGAAGCCGGTGGCGATCTCGTCGAGATAGTCCTCGTCCACCAGGCGTTTGGCCTTGGCCGGCTCCAGGTCGAGCACCAGTTCAGGGAGACCCTCTTCGGCCAGGATGCCCCAGAAATCACCCTGACCTTGAAGATGGATGAAGGCCGCCACCAGATCCGGGTCAAACCAGGTGCCCGACCGGTTCAGCACTTCGCGTACGGCGGCGGCTGATCCGTTTGCGATGTTGAATACGTCCACGACCTGTGCCAGCAGAGCGATCTGGGAAAACAGCGGAATGTCCTTCTGGATACGGCCCCCGGGCTTGCCGCCGCCATCCCAGTGTTCATCGAGGTTCTGGATGGCGTCGCAAACCGCCGATGAGAACCGCATCTTCGCGGCGATCTCCGCACCGCGATGGCACCGCGCCTCGATCAGTTCGCGGGCGATCTCTCCGCCGTTCTTCAGAATGCCGATGATGGCGCGGAAGCGTTCCGCGAGGCTCTTGTCCAGACCCGTGTGGCCCAGCACGAACCGTAACGCCTGCGGCAGGCTGCCGTCGATCAGCTTGAAATCCCGTTTGAAGCCGATGTCGTCTGCAAGGTAGAGCTCGCAAATGCGCGCGGCGTTGCTGGAACAGCCGAGGTCCTTCAGCAGGAGCGTGTAGTAGAGATCCGACAGCTCGTCCGGCCACAGCTTTATGGTCATGCCGAGCTGGGTGCCGATCCAGCAGCAGCGGATGCAATGACCGCGCGGCTGTCCCTCGGTGAGATCGAGGGCGTGGCTCAGCGCGCTGAGGAGTTCGGCCAGCCGGATGTGCTGCTGCTGAGAAATATCCATGATGAGACTGAAGCAGGTTCCACTTAAGACCATATGAAGCGCCGGTCACATCCCCGTTATTTGCATGATGGTGCCGGGATTGCCGTGCTAATCCGGAGCCAATGCCGCCCGCGTCCCGTTTGATCCCGCTCACCATCGCGTCTGCGCTGTTCATGGAGAACATGGACTCGACGGTGATCGCGACGTCGCTGCCGGCGATTGCGCGCGATCTCGGCACCGATCCGATCGTGCTGAAGCTGGCGTTCACCACCTATCTCCTGAGCCTCACGGTGTTCATTCCCATCAGCGGCTGGATGGCCGACCGCTTCGGGGCCAAGCTCATCTTCCGGCTGGCGATCACCGTGTTTACCATCGGCTCGGTGGCCTGCGGATCGGCCGGATCGCTGGGCGGGCTGGTGGCGGCACGCGCCCTGCAAGGCATCGGCGGCGCCATGATGGTGCCGGTCGGGCGCATCATCCTGCTGCGCTCGGTCCCGAAATCCGAACTTGTGGACGCGCTGGCGTGGCTCACCATTCCGGCGCTGATCGGACCGCTGCTGGGGCCGCCGGTCGGCGGCTTCATCACGGATACCTTCGGCTGGCGCTGGATCTTCTGGATGAATGTGCCCTTCGGGCTCATCGCCATCGGGCTGGCGACATGGCTGATGCCGCAGACCGGGGTCGATACGGTGCCGCGCCTCGACGTGCGGGGCTTCCTGCTGTCGGGCATCGGGTTGTCATCGCTGATCTTCGGCCTGACCGTCATGGGCCGCGACCTGCTGCCGGGCCATATGCCGACGGGGCTGGTCGCCGCCGGCCTGGTCCTCGTCGGGCTCTATGTGCTGCATGCGCGGCGGGCTGAAAAGCCGATCCTGGACCTGAAGCTGCTGGGCATCCCGACGTTCAAGGCTGGCGTGGTCGGCGGAAGCCTGTTCCGGCTCGGTGTCGGCGCCGTGCCGTTCCTGCTGCCGCTGATGTTCCAGCTTGCCTATGGCATGAGCGCCCTGCAGTCCGGCCTCATCACCTTCATGGCGGCGGCGGGGGCGCTGTCGATGAAGTTCGGCGCGGCGCGCACCATCCGCCGCTTCGGCTTCCGGCGGCTGCTGCTGGTCAACGGGCTTCTGGCCAGCATCTCGATCGCCATCATGGGGCTGTTGTCGTCGGCCACGCCCTATGTGCTGGCGATTTCGCTGCTGTTCGTTGGCGGCTTCCTGCGATCGCTGCAATTCACCGCGCTCAATGCCATGTCGTATTCCGATATCGACAACGAGCAGGCGAGCTATGCCACCGCACTTTACACGGTGGCGCAACAACTGTCGCTGTCGCTGGGTGTGGTGCTGGCGGCCTTCGTGCTGGAGGCGGCGCAATGGTGGCGCGGCGAACTGGCGCTGACGCCATGGGATTTCACGATCGCCTTCGCCGTGGTGGCGGCATGTTCGTTGACGGCGATGGGCTCCTTCCTCAAGCTGGAGGCTGATGCGGGATCGAGCGTGACGGGGCGGCGCTCACGCCCGGCTGACGAATGAATCGATCACGCGCTTTTCGCCGGCCTTGTCGAAATCGACGGTAAGTTTGTTGCCGTCGACGGAGCGGATGACGCCATACCCGAACTTGTCGTGGAAGACGCGTTCGCCTTTCTCGTAGCTTGGCCCTTCGGTTTCGCGTGCTATCATTTCGCCTTCGATGAACTTCGGCGTGGAGCGCGCCGATGTGCCTTGGCTCCAGCGTTGCTGGGCGCGCTGCCAGCCGGGTGTGGCGTAGGTGTTGGTGAAGCTTTCCTGCTCGTCGAAGCGGCTCTTGCCGTAGCTCCCCAGACCGTAGCCGCCATAGCTTGTCGCCATCGGCGCCACTTCCACATGGGGTTCCGGCAATTCGTCGATGAAGCGCGAGGGCAGTGCCGACTGCCACAGATTATGCACCCGGCGGTTCTGGGCGAAGGAAATATACGCGCGGCGCTTGGCACGCGTGATGCCGACATAGGCGAGGCGGCGTTCCTCCTCGAGGCCGGCGCGGCCCTTTTCATCCAGCGAGCGCTGGCTGGGGAACAGGCCTTCCTCCCAGCCGGGCAGGAACACGGTGCCGAACTCCAAACCCTTCGCCGAATGCATGGTCATGATGTTGACCTTGTCGTCGTCGGCCGACTGCTCGACGTCCATGACAAGTGCTATGTGTTCGAGGAAGCCGGCGAGGTTCTCGAACTCGCCCATGGAGCGCACCAGTTCCTTGAGGTTGTCGAGGCGCCCCTGCGCTTCCGGGCTCTTGTCGTTCTGCCACATCTCGGTGTAGCCCGACTCGTCGAGCACGATTTCGGCAAGCTCCGTGTGCGGAAGACCGGCCACCATCTGGCGCCAGCGTGAGAAGCTTTCCATCAGGGTGCGAAGGGCCGTCCGGGTCTTGTTCGGCAATTCGTCGGTGAGCGACAGGGCTTCCGCCGCGCGATAGAGCGAAATGCCGTTGGCCCTCGCATGGGCGTGCATCTTCTTGACCGAGGTGTCACCGATGCCACGCTTGGGCGTATTGATGATGCGCTCGAAGGCAAGGTCGTTATCGGGCGAGGCGATGATCTTCAGGTAGGCTAACGCATCGCGGATTTCGGCGCGCTCATAGAAGCGGGGACCGCCGACGACGCGATAGGGGACACCGAGGGTGATGAAGCGGTCTTCGAAGGCGCGCATCTGGAAGGACGCCCTGACCAGGATCGCCATGTCGTTGAGGCGCTCGCCCTTCCTCTGCAAGTTCTCGATGTCGTCGCCGATGACACGGGCCTCCTCGTCGCCATCCCAATGGGAACGGACCATGATGGGCTCCGATTCCTCGCGGTCGGTGTGGAGCGTCTTGCCGAGACGGCTCTCGTTCTTG
>CAZECZ010000087.1:1430-18879 GCA_964510815.1 uncultured Aestuariivirga sp. | reverse complement strand
AGTCCTTCTCGGTGAAATAATAGGCCATGTCCGGCTTGGAGCCTTTCGGAGGCTTCCTTGCTGCCTTCTTCACCGTCTTCTTGGCTGCCGCCTTGGCCTTCGCCGGTTTCGCCTTTTTCGCTGCCTTTGCCATGATCAATGCCCCAATATGGTTTTCATTGCCGCTGTGAGATCATTCTCCGCCGATGCCGACACCTTGCCGGCGCGCCATGCCACGTGGTGGTCTGGCCGCACCAGCACGCAGCCGGAATCGCTCACTTCCCGCGCAGTGGCCCAGTCGCCCGCATGGTCCTCATAGTCCCGGCGTGGGCCGATCACATGCGTCCGGATCTCGATGCCCAGCGCCTTTGCCACGGCCTTCGCCGCCTCGACCCAGGCCTCGCCACCGATGCCGGTGATCAGCGTGAACGCACCATGCCCCGTGATGTCGAGGGTCGAGTGCTGGCGCCCGTCCTTGTCGAAGATCCAGACATGCAGAAGGCGCGCCCCCGGCCACGTCGTCGGGAAATAGTGGAGTTCCAGATCGGTGTCGGTGCCGGGCTCCGCGGTGCCGTCACCCACAATGGCGCTCGACCGGTAGCGCTGGTTCATCTCCACGCCATGGCAGTCGAACTCGTATTTCTTGAAGGCGATGGCCTTGCGCAGTGCTTCGCGTTGCTGTTCCGCCTTCTCGCCCGTATCGCAGCGCGCATCCATGTTGCGCTGGATTTTCTCGTGATCGACGCCGCCATCCATGCCCAGCGCCTGGAAGATCGGTCCGAACTCGGCGATGGATTGGTTGGCGCGCGTCACGATCTGCTTGGCCACCGGCGCCCGTTCGTCCGTATACGTCTCAAGCAGCTTCGGCGTTGCCTGTCCCTTCAGCACCATCGCCAGCTTCCAGGCAAGGTTGAAGGAATCCTGAATCGAGGTGTTGGAGCCGAGCCCGTTGGAGGGCGGATGGCGGTGCGCCGCATCACCCATGATGAACACGCGGCCATTCTGCATGTTCTCCGCGTACATGTTGTTGACCGTCCAGGTGTTGGCCGAGATCAACTCAATATCGATCGTGGAGTCGCCGATCAGCTGATGCGCGACGTTGGTGGCGAAGGCTTCGTCCACCTCCGGCGGCGGTTGGTTGATGTCATAGCCCCACACGATCAGCCACTCGTTCCATGGCCTGACCATGCGCACGAGGCCCATGCCGATGCCGCCGACATCGGCGCCGGGCTGCATCACCCAGTAGAGCACCGAGGGACGGTGCGCCACGTACTTCGACAGATCCGCCTTGAACAGGATGTTCATCGACCCGCCGACACCCATCTTGCCGCCATAGGGAAGACCGGCATGTTCCGCCACCAGCGAGTTGCCGCCATCGGCACCAACGAGATACTTGGCGCGGACGGTAAACTCCTTGTCAGAGAGGCGATCGAGACAGGTGACCGTGACGCCATCCTTGTCCTGCACATGCGAAAGATACTCGCACGACATCCGCGCCTGTGTGCCGCGCGAGCACGCCGTCTTGAACAGTAGCGGTTCCATGAAAGTCTGCGGCAAGTCGTTCATGTGGCACGGCGAAGAGAGATAATGTTCGGCACGCGAGGTGGGATGCTTGCCCCAGCTCTTCATGCGGCCGAGCTCCTCGCCCGCAAGGCTCACACAGAACACGTTCTCGCCCATCAGGTCCTGTTCGGTGGCGAAGTAATAGGCCTCGTCCTCCACGTCGCGGCCGAGATCGCGGAGAACCTCCATGCAGCGCTGGTTGGTGATGTGGGCGCGCGGCGTGTTGGCGAGCCAGCGGTAGCGGTTGATCACGAAATTCTCGATGCCATAGGTCGAGAGCAGCGCCGCCGTGGCGCTGCCCGCCGGCCCCGTTCCGATGATCATGACGTCCGTGGTGATGTCGGCCATCTCAAGTCACTCCCGTTCAGTCCTTGGGTCTCACCCCATGATACGCATCATCCAGCAGCTTGCGAATTGCGTCACGCTGCAGCGGTCTCGGATTCGGATAGGGATTGGCCACCGCGATGTCGGCCGCCTTGTCGAGCCCCTCCTCCGGCATGCCCAGTTCCTTGAGCGTCGTCGGCGCGCCGAGCGACGTGGCGAGGTCGAACAGCCCACCCGCGGCCGATGTCGCCCCAAGTGCCCGCGCCACGTGCGCCATCGCCTCGGGCGCGGCTACTGCGTTGTAGGCCGTCGCATGCGGCAAGATCACCGTGTGCGTCTCGGCATGCGGCATGTTGAAGGTGCCGCCCAGCACATGGCAAAGCTTGTGGTGCAGCGCCATGGCGACGCTGCCCAACACCGCGCCGCATAGCCACGCGCCATAGAGCGCTTCATCCTGCCCGTCTTTGCCCTGTGGCAACGCAGTGGCCAGCGCGCGAATGCCCTCTTCCGCCATCAGCGACACGATGGGGTTGCCGTCGACTGCGTAGAGCCCCTCGACGGCGTGCGCGATGGCATTCATGCCGGAGGTGGCTCCAAACTGCGGCGGCAGCGTCGCCAGAAGATCGGGATCGTAGATTACCGCTTCTGGCTGGATCTTCGCGTCGCGCTTGGTGATCTTGGCCGCATCCTGCGTCTCGCCGAGGATGTTGGTCATTTCGGAACCGGCATAACTGGTGGGTATGACCAACTGCGGCAAGTCCGTGCGGAAGGCAATGGCCTTGCCGAGCCCCGTCGAAGAACCACCGCCCAGCGCAATGGTGCCGTCGCAGCCCTCGGCTTTCACGATGGCCATGGCCTCCTCGGTCACGCTGACCGGCGTGTGCATCGCGGCACCTGCAAAGGCGACACCGCCAGCCGCATCAACCAGCGCCTTGCCGGACTCCGCTTGATGCCGCGTCGTGATGATGAGCGGGCGTTTCATGCCAAGACGCGCCGCCTCACCTGCCGCCTCCGCGATCTTGCCGCGCCCGAATACGACGCGTGTCGGGAGCGCAGCGTAGACGAAGGACCCGAGTACCATGACTTACTCCTTTCCCACCACATGATAGCCCGTCGGAAACAGCGAGATCTTCCAGCGCTGCGCGATAAAGCCCCAGATGCCCTTGGGGGCCACCAGCATGATGACGATGGCCAGGAGGCCGAGGATCATCAAATAGATGCTGCCGAGATCGGCAAGGAATTCGCGCAACAGGAAATAGACCAGCGTCCCGACGATCGGCCCTTCGATGGTGCCGATGCCGCCGATCACGACAATGAAAATGACGAAGGCGGTGTAGTCGTTGACGCTGAAGGCGGCGTCCGGCGAGATGCGAAGCTTCTGCAGGGTGATGAGCGATCCCACCATCGCCGTCATGCCTGCAACCGTAATGTAGACGGCGTACTTGATCCTATCGATATTGATACCGAGGCTCGATGACGCCACCTCGCTGTCGCGGATCGCGGTCAGCGCCAGGCCGATCCGTGAGCGCAGCAGCATGTAGACAATGGTGAGCGCGCCGATGCCGAGCGCCAGCGCCAGCCAGAAAATCGTGGCCTCGCGCCAGAACTTGGTGGCCCCCAGGATCTTCATGACGTTGATGGGGAGGCTGATGCCGGACCCGCCGCCGAGCACCGTCACCTGCGCGGCGACGAGGCGGAAAACCTCGGCGACGACCCACGTACCGATGGCGAAATAAGCGCCCTGAAGACGAAACACGAGCTTGCCCACCGGCACGGCGAGGATGATGCCGGCCAGACCCGCCACAGGCACAGCGAACAGGGGGTGGATACCGAGGAACAGCCCCACGGACATCATGATGTAGACACCCAGCCCGACATAGGCCTGCTGCCCGACTGACACGAGGCCGGCATAACCGGCAAGCAGGTTCCATAGGCTGGCGAGGGCTACATAGACCATGAATTCGCCAAGCAGGCGCAGATTCGCGGTGGACCCCCACCACGGCGCTGCAAACAGGATCGCCACCAGCAAGAGGGCCAGCACACCGGCAATGCGGCTGACGGTGGTGGCGCGGGTGATGCGCGCGCTCATCCGGTCATCCTCGGGAACAGCCCACGCGGACGCACCGCAAGCACCAGCAGGAACACCAGATGCCCCGCCAGAACCTGCCAGCCCGGATTGAGCTGCGCGCCGATGGCCTGGCTCACACCGAGGATGATGCCGCCCACCAGCGTGCCCCACAGATTTCCGAGGCCGCCGATGATCACCGCCTCGAAGCCGAAGATCAGCCGCCCCGGTCCCATGAACGGATCGAAATTGGCACGGATCCCGAGAAAGACGCCGGCAATGGCAATGACCGCAAAACACAACGCCATGGCCCACGCATAGACCTTGCGCTTGTCGAGGCCCATCAGCAGCGCCGTCTCGGCATCATCCGACGTGGCGCGGAAGGCGCGGCCGAGTGCGGTGCGATAGAAGAGGTATTGCAAGCCGCCGATCACGGCGACGGCGGTCACGAGTTGAAGCAGCGGCAAATAGCCGATGTCCACGCCCGGCAGCAGCGGAAAGCTCGCCGTTTCGAGCGTGCCCGCGTTCAGCTTGCGGCTGTCTGCCGTGTAACCTTCGAGCAGCGCGTTCTGGATGATGACCGAAAGTCCGAAGGTCACCAGCAGCGGCGGCAGGATGTCTCCTCCCAGCGTGCGGTTGAGAATGCCGCGCTGCAGGGCATAGCCGATGGCCATGGCGACCGGCACGACGATCACCAGACTGAGAAGCGGATTGAGGCCAGTCGCCTGCACCACGCTCCAGGCGATGAAGGCGACGCCGACGATCAGATCGCCATGGGCGATGTTGACGAGGCGCATGACACCGAAGATCAGCGACAGGCCGGCGGCGAACAGCGCATAGAGGCCGCCAACCAGAATGCCCTGAATGATGATGTTGACCCAGATCATCTGCCGTCACGTCCCGAAATAGGCCGCGGAAATCTGGTCCTTGGTGTAAGCGCCGGGCGCCCCCTCCAGAGACACGTTGCCCTCCTGCAGGCACATGAAGCGATCGACGGTGCCGAGCGCTCGCGTCACGTCCTGCTCCACCAGGATCGCCGACATGCCATGGCCGACGATCTTCGGCAGCAGGTCATAAATATCCTTGATGACGATGGGCGCGAGCCCCAGGCTCAATTCGTCCAGCAGGATCAACTCCGGATTGGCCATCAGCGCCCGGCCGATCGCCACCATCTGTTGCTGCCCGCCGGAGAGCGACGTCGACGGCACATGGCGCTTCTCCTTCATGATTGGAAACAGGTCATAGACCGCATCGAGGGTCCAGTGTCCGCTGCGCTTCACATTGGCCCCGAGCACCAGGTTCTCTTCAACCGACAACGACGGAAACAGCCGGCGGCCCTCCGGCACCATGGCGATGCCTCTGGCGACGATGTCATTGGCAGAGGCTCCGAGGATCTCTTCCCCCTTGAACCGGATCGCCCCCTTCTTCTTGACCAGAAGCCCGCAGATCGAGCGGAGCAGCGCACTCTTTCCGGCACCATTGGCGCCAATCAGCGCCAGCATCTCGCCCGCCCTCAACGATAGCGATACGCCGAACAGCACCTGCGCGTCACCATAGAAGGCCTCGAGCTTGTCGATCTGGAGAATGACATCACTCATGGGCATCTTCTCCCAGGTAGACTGACTTCACGTCCGGGCTGTCCATCACGGCTCCAGGCGTTCCATCGGCGATCAACTCGCCGAAGTTCAAGACAACGAGACGCTGCGCCACCGACAGCAGCGCATGCACCACGTGCTCGATCCAAACGATGGTGACACCGGAGGCATGGATGTCGCGGATCGCTGACAGCAACGACTGGCATTCATGCTCGGTCAGGCCGCCAGCGATTTCATCGAGCAACAGAAGTTCCGGGTCGGTCGCCAGCGCGCGCGCCATTTCCAGCCGCTTGCGCTCCAACAGCGAAATCGAGCCCGCCAGCTGGTTGGCCTTCCCCTTCATGCCGGTGAGGTCCATCACCTTGAGCGCGTGGTTCTCCGCGTCATCCCCGTGACGGCCGAAAGCGGCACCCACCAGGATGTTCTCGAATACCGTCATGCCCACGAAGGGATGCGGCACCTGGAAAGACCGCGAGATCCCCCGCCGGCAGCGCTCAGCCGCGCCCAGCTTTGTCACATCTTGGCCCTTGAAGACGATCCGGCCGGAGTCGGCCCGCACCGTTCCAGCCACCAGATTGAACAGCGTGGTCTTGCCCGCACCATTGGGTCCGAGAATACCCACGATCTCGCCCGTCTCCACGGCAAGGCTTACCGCGTCGGTCACCACCAACGCGCCATAGCGCTTGTTGAGCGATTCAAGTGAGAGCAGCGGCATCGGCAATGATCAGGGGCAGCCCGCGAGGAACCGCCCCCCTTGATGTCTGTCGGTCAGCCGAGCGTACGGACGGTGCCCGCCGTCGGAATTTCGGGGTGCTGCACGTTAGTGGTAATCACCAGGTCGAAGCCGTTGTCGGTCTTGGTCCACTGACCGCCGACCAGCGGCGTCTTGCACACGTTCTTCACCGGATTGTTCGGGCCGCCCTTCCACGAGATCGGGCCGATGATGGTGTCGAGTTCGGTCTCGGTGATGGCCTGCAACACCGATTCTGGATCATTCAGATCCTTGGCGCGCTTGACCACGTCGAAGGCCAGCTCGAACAGCGCGTGGGCGAAGCCCAGCGGCTGGGTCCACGGCTTGCCAGTGCCCGCCGTGTAGGCATCGCACAGGTCCTTCGCCGACTGTCCCGTGAGGCTCGACTTGAAGGGATGATTGGGCGACCACCAGATCTCGGTGGTGAGCCCGTCGCCGCGATCGCCGAGCGCTTCGACCGACGACGGGAACAGCAACGCCTTGCCCACCGTCACGACTTTCGGGTTGAAGCCCTGTTGTGCCGCCTGGCTCCAGAAGGTGGCGAAGTCCGGCGGGATCATCACACCTGTCACGATCTCGACGCCCGCGTCCTTGAAGGCCGCAATCTGCGAGGAGAAGTCATTGTTGAGCGGCTGGTAGCGGCCCGGATCGAGCAACTTGTAGCCGGCGGCTGCCAGCGGGCCAGGGAAGCCAACCTTTGGATCGCCCCAGGCATTGCCATCGGCATCGTTGGGGAACAACCCGCCCACGACCTTCGCCGCACCCGACGCATCCCAGATGCCGAGGAAATTGGCGATCACATCCTCCAATCCCCAGAAGCAGTGATAGGTCCACTTGAAGCCGGTCGCCGGGTCGCCGCCGCGGCCGAAGAAATAGGGCTGCCATGGCGCATCATCGGTGATGCAGGGCACGCCATTGAGTTCGGCCTGGTCGGCCACGGGATTTGTGGTGTCGGGCGTGCCCTTGGCCAGCAGCAACTGCACCTGATCATTCTCGATCAACTCGGTGGCGACTTCGGCTGCACGGTTGGGATTCGATTGTGAATCCTTCTGGATGATCTCGACGGGAACCGGCAGCCCCGCCATCACGTCCTTCAGGCCACCGACCACCCAGCTCGTGGCCTCACCGAATCCGGCGATCGGGCCCGTCACCGGGCCAACCTTGCCGATCTTGAACACGTCGGCAGCATAGGCGCGGCGCAAGACTGCCGGTGCCGCGATAATACCTGCACCGGCCTTCAACACCGTGCGGCGGCTGGGTCTCATGAGTGATGTCATCTGATCCTCCCTCGATCTGAACTTTCGATGTTCGGGTCTTTTTGGCGAGCCCGTTGCAATCGTCTTAGCTGGTCTGCTGTCTGCCGTCAGGTGTTGCCGCCCGCATAACGATACAACTGTATCAATTTTTTGACCGTCTCCCGGCAGGCTGATCGGATCGACTTTGTCCACCTGCCTTGGCGGCTCTTCTAACTCTGTCTGCACCCGTCACCACCCGTCAAGCGGTTTGTTCCGGAAACGCCGAAAGCGCGGGAGCGAATGCCAATATCGCCTCAGATCTGCCCCGTCCCCGGCGCCTGCCCCAGCAACCCCTTGCCGTAGATTTCAGCACCGGCATCATAAAGCAGGAATCCGTGCACGCAGGTCGCCTGCAAATTGCGGGCGGCGCGCTGGATCGGACTCTTGAACGACAGGCCCGCCGCCCCGCCAATGGTCAGGAGATCGTTCACCGCATCGCGGCACAGCCGCGGAATCATGGCGATGTCCATGCGAATCCGGCCAATTTCGAGTTTCGATCAATATCGATTACCGTTCCATTGCAGAGGTTCGAACACGAGCCGGATTCGATCTTGACGATCGCCAAGAAAACGGACTTGACGCACTGGAATAGAGCGGAAGTTTCAGCTGTCACGAGCGAACTCGAAGCCCAAGGGGCGCGTCGCCCAGCGACCGGAACGCAACCGGGAAGCGCTGGTGCAAGCCGGATACCGGATAATGTCCAAGTTGAGCATCGACGCCGCGGCCATGCAGGAGATCGCCGCTCTCGCGGATGTCGGCGCCGGCACCGTCTACAGCTACTTCAAATCCAAGGACGAGCTCGCCATCGCCGTCCTTGAGCGCGTCATGCACAATCTGGCGCCCCGCATTGAGGCGGTGACCGAAACTTTCGAGGGCCCCGCCCTGGTCTACGCCTTCGGCGTGCGCACCGTCATCGAGGCGGCCACCGGCGACATGCGCTGGAAGCAGTTGCTCTATCGCTCGGAAGTTATCGCCAATGCCATGTTCACCTGTATGGGACCCTTTGCCATTCGCGATCTGGAAAACGCCACCAAGGCCGGGCGTTTCAAGGCGGCGGATGCGCGCCTCACCCGGTAGACGGGGGACCATGCCATCGTCGGCGTCGCCCTCGCCGTCACCCAGGGCGCCCTGCCTGAAGATGTGATCGATGAGACCGTCGTGCGGCTGCACTGCATGACAGGGATCGGCGAAACGGAAGCGATCAACCTGGCAAACCGGCCGCGCCCGCCGCTGCCGGCGGAAACCACCCCCACCTCACATCGGTTCAAGTAACGCCGAGCGCACTCTCGATTCCGAGTTGCGCCTGCCGCGCCAGATCGATTTACTTTGCACCCGCTTGGGCTACAGGAATTTTTTCAGGTGCTCCAGCACCCTCGCGCGGAGACCCATCTTTTTCTCCTCGTTCCAGGACATGAAGCCCTGGTTTGATTTGAAGCCGAGCTTGCCGTCCTGCACCAGGCCTTCCAGATAAGGACTGGGATTTCCTGACGCTTCGAGATCGGCCAGCACCTGGTTGTGGATGTCGAGCGTCAGGTCGGTCCCCACCAGGTCCGCATTGGCCATCGGCCCCAGCACGGCAAGCCTGCGGCCGAAACTGTTCTGCACCACGAGGTCCACGGTCTCGGCATCACACACGCCATGTTCCACCAGCGAGATCGCTTCACGCCACAACGCGTGCTGCAGCCGGTTGCCGACGAAGCCCGGCACGTCCTTCTTCACATGCACCGCCACCTTGCCGAGCCCGGTCAGCAGCGCGATCACGCGCTGCACGTTTTCCGGTGCGGTGCCGTCCGTCTCGATCACCTCCACCAAGGGCACCAGATAGGGCGGGTTCCACCAATGGGTGCCAAGCACACGGTCCCTTGTCGAAACGCGTGCCGCGACCTTCCCGATCGGAATGACGGAGGTATTGGAGCACAGCAACGCGCCGCGCGGCGCGGAAGCTTCGAGGTCGGCAAAGATTTGCTGCTTGAGCTCAAGCTTTTCCGGTGCTGCCTCGATGACGATATCGGCATCGCGCACACAGGCCGCCAGTGTGGCCGCGGGCGTCACACGCTCAACCGACGCGGTCTCCTTGCCGAGGCTCTTCAGCGTCTCCGCGATGCGTTCCTTCACGCTTGCCAGCGCATCGGGAATGGCATCCGTGATACTGACCTCATGCCCGCCGTCGGCGAACACCAGCGCCAGGCCATGGCCCATCAGCCCCGCGCCGATGATGGCGATCCGCTCCATCAGCCCGCCGTGTAGCCGCCGTCGGCGTAAAGGATGTGGCCGGTGTAGAAATCAGACGCCTTCGACGCGAGGAACAGCAGCGGCCCAGCGAGATCGGAGGGTTCGCCAAGCCGCCCTTTCGGCACGCGTGACAGGAATCCGGCCCGCGTCGTCTTCGCCTTGTCGTCGTCGCCGAACATCCATTCGGTGAGTGGCGAGCGGAACACCGTCGGCGCGATGGCATTGACGGTGATGCCGGATGCCCCGAGTTCGCAGCCCAGTGCCTTGGTAATGCCATCGACCGCCGACTTGGAGGCGCAATAGGCCGTATAGCCTGCAGGGTGGCCGAGGAGCCCTCGTGCCGATGACATCAGCACGATCTTGCCGCCTGTCCCCTGCTTCAGCATCTGGCGCGTCACCGCCTGCGCCATCAGCCAGCTCTGCGTCACGTTGGCGTCCATCACATCGAGGAAGCGCGCCGGCGCCATGTCGTGTATTTTCGACACGTCGTTCTTGCCTGATGCCACAACCAGAATGTCGACGCGGCCGAAGCGGGCGACCGCCTCCCCGACGATCTGCGCGCAATTTTCCTCAGACGACGGACGAAGATTGATGGGCTCCACCTCGGCTCCCGTCTCGGCGCACGCCGAAGCGATGGCGTCGAGCTCCGCCTGCTTTCCCGCCGCCAGCACCAGCCGGCAGCCGGCCCCGGCAAGCACCTTCGCCGCCAACGCCCCGAAAGCCCCGGACGCACCGGTGACGATCGCCACTTGTCCCTTGATATCGAACAGGGACAGCGGATTGCTCAGCCAGTCGCTCATGGCTTCACCCCCGGCGGATAGGGGATAACCACCAGCATCTTGCACACGTGATTGGAGCGGTTGACGATCTCGCGCACCTCGTTGGCCGCGATAGTGCAGGAATCCATGGCCCCCAGCACCGTCTCCTTGCCGTCGATGATCACCGTCATCTCGCCATCGAGCACGACATAGACCTTTTCGAACGGCGTCGAGTCAGGCCCTGCCCCGCCGCCCGGCAGGAATTGCGAGAAGCCCACCCACTGGTTGGTTGGACCACCCTCCTCGAATCCTTGAAGCCGAAGCCCCACGACGCCACGATGGTTCGGCGCGTCATAGGGCTTGGCGTCGGCAAAACGTTTGACATGCATCATCACCCCCCAGTTTTTGGCTAGAACACGAGAAAATCGTTGCTGGCAATCAACGGCGCACCTGCCAGTACCGCGAATTCCACTCCACCACCAAGGCCATTGCCATTTTCATCGTAGGTCAACACGCCGGTCGTGGTGTTGTAGATGATGCGATCACCGGCATCGTGAGCAAGACCGGTCGCCGAGGCAAAGAAAGCGCCGGAAGCCAGGACGCCGGAGGTCTGCCCAAGGTTGGAGAAGATGTTGTGGCTCAGCAGGATCGCATCATCCGCCGCAACAAAATCGACGATGAGATCGCGGTTATTCACTGAATTGAGGGCCGTGTTGAAGAAAAACTGGTCATCGCCATTGCCGCCTGAAAGCTTGTCATTGTCCAGGCCGCCGAACAACCTGTCGTTGCCGCCGGAGCCCACCAGGAAGTCGGCGCCATTCTTTCCCTGGAGGCGGTTGTCGGAGGCGTCGCCGCGCAGCGTATCGTCAAACCTGCTTCCGTTCAGTGCCTCGACATCGATATAGGTGTCGCCCAGCGCATCGCCGGTGTTGGTTCCCGGATTCAACAGATCTGCGCGTACCCCGGCTGCCGCCGAAGCATAGGAGGCCGTGTCCAAACCGTCACCGCCATCGAGACGGTCCGCGCCGGCTCCCCCGTCCATGAAGTCATTGGCGTTGCCACCGAATATGGCATCGTTTCCAGCGTCGCCGAACAGCCGGTCTCTGCCGCCGATTAGAATCGCACTGGGGGATGTGTTGGCAGTGTCACCAAAGATGTTGTCGTTGCCATCGCCACCGTGGATGACGTCGTTGCCACAGCGGGTCGTTGCACTGGCAGCGTTGTGGACATCGCCAATCAGGCTGTCATCACCGCCGCCACCGAATATCACGTCGTTCCCGCCAATGATATCACTCGACTGGTTATGAACATCGCCGACGATGGTGTCTCGGCCGTCGCCCCCGGTCAGTCTGTCGTTGCCACCCCGGAAGGCCGCAAAGCCCAGGAGGCTGCCGATATCGCCTTCGATCGTCAGGACATCCGTGGAGATGGCGCTTGCATCGATAATGTCGTTGCCTCCCCTGAAGATTGCGGGATCTCCGCTGATTCCGCCGACGACCTGGGCATCGCCGTAAACGAGGGTTCCAACAGTCGAGAAAAGTACCGTGATCGCATCGTCGCCTCCGATGAGCTTACCCGTCGCATTGACGGACATCGCATCACCTACAACGGTTTGCGGGTAGGTCGAGGCTTCAACGGTGATGGAATCGTCGCCCCCGCGATAGGTCACGGCGGGAGACGTTGTCGTCCTGGCGCCAACATCGAAGACATCGCCACTGACATTCGCTTTGGCACCGCCAGTGAAGATGGTGTCGTTTCCACCTGCGGCGACGCTTGGCCGTGCCAGAATATTGTCGCCGAAGAACGACACCGCATCCGCGCCACCTGGTGTTGCCGTGACAGGCGCACCGATGATCGTATCGTCGCCCTCGAGAATCCGCCAGAAGCTCGCAGCATTGTTATCGAGCAACTTGGCATTGATGCTGAACCCGGTGATCTGGATTTCAGTCAGGGACGGGCCATTGTTGCCCACGTCGAAACCGATGGCCGTTGCAGTGCCACCAGTCGCGTGTCCCAGCGCGTCGAAGGTCATCCCCGAGGCGACGACGTCGATCAGATGGCCGGCGGACGACACCCACCGCCAGAGTGTCGGCGCACTGGCTACAAAGGTGCCGAAATCCACGGCGTTGGGATCGCTCAGATTGATGGGTTGAAGGAGATTCGAAAGATCAAGCGTGGCCATGGCAAGTTCCTTTCACCGTGCAGCCGCCACAGATCTGCGGCAGCTCAGTAGGGCTGCCCCCTCTCAATCCGGTAAGTCTGCCCCGGATCCATCATCGCCACAAGCCGAATGATGCAACCATCGCCGCGGTCCCAGTTCCATGGGAAGAACGCGAAGGTGCAGCGCCGGCCGGTGACGGCATCGAGGTCGCCGCCAACATTCTCGATGCCGAGGATGCCGTTCTTGAACAGGATGTTGTGAACGGGTTCCCACTCCGGAAAATCGTCCTTCCAGTCGCGCCCGCCGGACCACTCGAAATACTCCTTTTCGAGATGCGGCAACAGCGGCCCGTTGCGCTGCGGGCCAATGGCCGTGGCAAGCGGATGGTCGTTGGCCTGGGTGTCGTGGCCCACCACCTTCACCTGCTTGTCCACCATCCACTGGCCGGCCGAAGGCACGAAGCCCGGGCAATAGGGGAAGTAGTCGCCATCCTCATAGACCTTGTGCCAGCCGGTGTTGATGATCAGCACGTCGTGCGGGCGGATGGCCTTGCCGCAAGCCTTTTCAAGGTCGTCGGCGGTGATCGGCTCCCACTTCTTCTTCGGCATGGAGACGACGATGCCGGAGCCGAAGAAATGCGGCAGCGGCACTTCGTCGATGAACGGCGTGCCCTGCACCACATGGGCCGGCGCGTCGATGTGGGTCGTGGAATGCATCGACGTCGTGATCCGCTGCGACAGCACGCCGGACTTCGCCATGTAGTGGATACGCTCGATCTTCACGTCCTGGAAATAGGGCCAGTTCGGGCACTGGTAGCCCCAGCGATGCGACAGATTGACGAACTGCAGCCCCATCGGGTTGTCCATGTTGTCCTGAAATTCGATGCCTCGCACCTTGACCATGATGTCCTCCCATTTCCGCAATTCTGGTTCGCCATACGGTACGTTTAAAACCTCATTGCGTCAATGAGAGCTATTCTGTATCACAATACGATGCAAACGACGCGCGATAGCCGAATTCTGGTCCTCTCGAAGGCGGTTCAGGTCCTCAAGGCCTGCCATCAGCTCGGCGGCGGCTTGAGCCTCGGCGACATTGCGCGCCAGCTCGACTTGCCGCGCTCCACGGTCCAGCGCATCGTACAAACCTTGACGGCCGAAGGCTTTCTGTCGACCGGCGGCAACGCCCGCTCCATTTCATTGGGGCCGGACATTCTGGCGATGGGGGCGCTTGCCACCGCCGGCGTGGTGGAGCGATCCTACCCCGTCCTCAAGAGGCTGGCGGAGCGGACCGGCGAGACCGTCGATCTGGCCTGGCTCAACCGCGATCATCTCGTTTTCGTCAGTCAGGTGCCGGGCGTCCACCGGTTGCAGGCCGTCTCTGCCGTGGGCGACACCTTCCCGCTCCACTGCACCGCCAACGGCAAGGCGGCCCTGGCGCTTCTGCCCGATGATACTGTGAATGCGTTCCTGCACCGCAAGCTGCCGGCGCTCACGCGGAACACGTTGACGACGGCCTCAGCCTTGAAGAAGGAGATCGCAAAGATCCGCGCGGCCGGCATCGCCTACGACCGCGAGGAGCATACGGTGGGGATTTCGGCCATCGGCATGGCGATGCAGGACAAGGCCCGCCAGATCTATGCAGTCTCGGTTCCCGTCCCCACCGTGCGCTTCACCCAGAGACTTGCAGCCAACGAAGCCGCAATGCGCGAAACCATGCAAATGCTGGCCGGCGTGTAGCGCCAGAACGGCCTGTAATTGAGTGGTCAGCCGATCATGCCGAAGGTGACGCCGCCGAGACGCTTGCAGCCAACCTCGGAGGCCTTGTCGGGGACCTTCTTGACGAAGGCCTCGGCCGCGTCTGCCTTCTCCGCCGCCTCAGCCACCGCAAGCTCGGCCGTCTGCTTGCCGATGAGATAGGGCAGTTGCGCGACGGATGCCGTGTTGTCGGAACCGATGTGGAAGGTGATGTTGACCCCCCGCATCCTTGGTGACCTGCGGGTCGAAGTTGTTGTCGAGATCAACGACCGGAATGTTCATCTCGTTGGCGCGCTTGAGGCACGGCAGCAGAATGGTCGAGTTAATCGCCGCCGTGATCATTACGGCAGGATTACGCTCCAGCTTGGCGTTGCAGGCATTGAGCTACGGCTCGGCGGCATGGTCACTCTCCACGGCCTGGAGATAATATTCGACGCCGGCTGCTTCCGCACCGGGCTTCACACCTCGCTCCATGGCGTCCCAGAACGGGTTGGCCAGTGTCTTCATTAACACGCCGTAGACCGGCTTGTCCTGCGTTGCGAATATGTTGGCGATCTTGGCACCAATGGGCGGGACAAACGGGCAAATGGGTAAAGCTGCAAACCGTCCACCACTCTCCATTGCAACAACGTCCAGCCACTTGAGGTGTTGAGATTTTCCCGAGAATTTGCCTGCTTTGCTGCGATGCAGTGCGTGATTCCACTCACTTGGAGGTGTGATTTGCCACCGCAATCACTCAATAGAATGACCGCCTCCAGGCTCAACTAATTAAACGATTGAACAGAGTCCTTTCCACCGATAGCTTTCGAGCGTCATCAACCAATTGGGGGCCGAAGTGACCAAGCCGCTCATCCTCGTCGATCCATTGCCGCGCACGCTTGATCTCATCTGCGAGCCTGCTGTGCGTCAGAAGCTAGAAATCCTTGGCGAACTCGTCATTCACGAGAGCGCACCGATGCCGGACGAGATGATCGACCAACATCTGCCAGACGCGTCGATCGTGATCGGCCAGACCAGGCTCGATGCCGCCCGCCTCGCCCGCGCCGCAAAGCTCAAGGCCATCATCAATGTCGAAACCAATTTCACCGATGCCATCGACTATGAGTATTGCTTTGCGCACGGCATCCATGTGCTGACGCCAGGTTCGGCTTTTGCTGATGCCGTAGCCGAGTCCGCACTCGGCATGGCGATCGATCTGGCGCGCGGCATCACCTTTGCGGATCGCGACATGCGGCGCGGAACGGAATCCTATGGCCTTGACGGCAATGCGGGTGCCTTCAGCCTGATCGGCGCGGACGTCGGCCTGATCGGTTTTGGCGATCTCGCGCGTTCGTTCCACCGGCTCGTGGCCCCCTTCAATTGCAGCATCAAGGTTTACGACCCATGGGTTCCGGATTACGTGCTGGCCAAATACGGTGTCACGCCCGCCGGGCTCGACGAGGTACTGTCCACCACACGCGTCATCATCGTCTTCGCTGGCGTCACCAATGAAAACCAGGGCTTTCTCGGCCGCCGCGAATTGTCGCTGATCCGCAAGGACGCCGTCTTCCTGCTGATGAGCCGGGCCGCTGTCGTCGATTTTCCAGTCTTCCTCGAACTCGTGCGGCAAGGCGCTTTCCGTGCTGCGACCGACGTGTTTCCCGCCGAACCCGTGGCCGAGGATGATCCGGTGCGTTCGATCGGCGGCCTTCTGCTGTCGGCCCATCGCACCGGCGGCATGCCCGATGCGCTGTTCGACATCGGCCGCCAGACGGTGGCGGACGTCGAACTGATCCTCAGGGGCCTTCCGCCGGTCGTCTGCCGCAGGGCGCAGCGTGAGACCGTCAGCCGCTCTCGCAGCATGCCGGTGACGATGACCTGACCACATGGCACCACGCGGAACGAAGAGCGAGCGGGGAAAACCGGCCATCGAGGACCTGGGCTTCCGCCCCAACGGCAATGCCGCCAGCTTGCGCAACCGGCGCAGCCGTCTTGTCGGCCTGGTGCAGCCGTCGATCACCAACTCCTTCTTCGCGCAGATGGCCAGCGAATTCGGGAAGCTCTCCATCGCCGCCGGCTATCGTGCCGCCCGCGCCCTCTCCGGTCTCGGCCACCGCGCCATAGCCGTGCTGGTGCCCGACATGGTGATCCATCCCAATCAACATCGCACCCGCGGTGTCGAACGCGCCTTGCGCGAGGCGGACGCAGCAGACGGTTGCCGGGTTGTCGTCGGCGGCCAGACCATTGATGGCGGCCGCAGCGCGATTGAACAGGAACTGCGGCGCGAAGATCGCGTCACCGCCATTGTGGCAGCAACCAACATCGTGACGCTCGGTGCCATCAAGGCGATCCAGAGTTTGCAACTCGCCAAGCCGCGCGACATCTCACTGATCGGTTTCGATGACTTCGACTGGATGACCGCACTCAGGCCCTACGTGAGCGCCGTTGCACAGCCCACTGATAGGCTGGCCGCCAAGGCCTGGAACCTCCTGCAGGCACGGATGGACGGCCAGGCTGGTGCCACTGCGCAACACGTGATCTTCGACGGCGAACTCAAGATCAGGGAGGCGTCGGGCCGGCCATCCTGAAGATGATCTGATCAAGTCATGCCGAGCGGACCATACGCTCGCGAGTCGGCAAGGGCGCCGGGTTCAGTCCGCCAGCAGCGGCCATGCCTTCACGTCCCAGACTTCGGCCGAATGTCAATGGCGGTCGCAATACGGGGCTCTTGCTCCCCGCTGGCCGCCACAACATTCACGCGCGCGCCCGACGTCATCGCGCCCGTCAACAGCGCGACCAGTGCAGTGAAGCGGACCATGTCTGCCGGATCGACACAGTAAGTCCGGTGCTCACCACCCTTGCCGTCCAGGCGGAACTGAAATCGCGAAGCCTCCGGACCGTCATCCATCACCTTGACGCTTTGGATCTTTCCGGTGAACGCAGCCCCCCGCTCAGCGGGCTTGGACTTATCCTCAGCGCCCTGCAATTTCTTC
>CAZECZ010000087.1:0-1330 GCA_964510815.1 uncultured Aestuariivirga sp. | reverse complement strand
CGCAGCCCCCCGCTCAGCGGGCTTGGACTTATCCTCAGCGCCCTGCAATTTCTTCTTTCGATTCTTGGTGGGTTCGGCGATGTCCTGCTGCTGCGGCTTAGGCTTCTTCGCTTTCTTGTTCTTCTTCGTCATGGATAACACCCCATCACACAAACTCGTGTCGATTGCGACAAGACTGTTACAGACAGTTGCGTTGTCACAATCAACTTGAATTTGCGCGACCGCTCAGGCCGGAGCACGGAGAAACAGGTGCCAGCTATATCCCCGATAACCCCGTGCAAACTGCATCGAGCCTCCCCGCTGTCCGGCTATGTCTTGAAGCTCGGTAGCCAGGTCGTTCCGGGGAAAGACGTGGAACTGCCTGAGCCACAGGAAGAGAAGCGCCTTGATGGAGCCATTCAGTTCCTCGCATTGCCCGAAGTCCGCGATGTGTAGCTCCCCACCTCCCGCCAGCATGCGCGCCGCGTGAGCGGCCGCATCGGCCCACGCCGGGATCATTGACAGGGTGTAAGAGAAGAAGACCCGGTCGAAGGACGCAATGCCAAAGGTCGCATTGGGGTCGAAGGACAGCGCGTCTCCTTGCGCGATCCGGACGCGATCGACGAGATCCGCCTTCCAGATCGATGCGGCAGCGCTCTTCAGCATTTCATCCGAAATGTCGAAGCCGAACACCCGGGCTGTCGGATAGGCCCTCGCAACCTTCACCAGATTGCGCCCCGTGCCGCAGCCGATCTCCAGCACCGTGCCGCCCTCGGGGACATCGAGGTCGGAAATCAGCTTTTCCCGGCCCAACAGATAGAACCTCCGGCTGGCATCATAGATATGCCGCTGCAGCCGGTACATCCGGTCCATCGCCAGCCGCTGAGACTGGCTGCCGCCATCTGCTTCAGCGTGCTGAAGCGCGCTCATAGACATGGAAGCCTCCATAGATGGACGAGCGGTCCTGCTTGCCAAGGTCCGATGACAGCGCATCGAGATAGCGCCACTGCCCCAGAATCTCCTCGTGGACACGGCCGGGCAGGATCGTGGCCTTGCCGGCGGTCCTGAAGATCACACGGGCTCCATCAGCAGCCGCATGCGTGATGCTGTGCCAGAGTTCGTTCAACTGCGTGTCAGTCATCCAGTCCTGGGCGTCGAGCAACACGGCGCGGTGGACACTGCCGGCCGGCATCTCCGCCAACGCGTCGGTGACCGAAATATGCCGCACGTCGATCCGTTCGGCGCGGTTACGCAACGCCCCAAAGTTCCGCTCCTGCAGATAGGGCGGCAACGGCCCCGAGGCCCCCGGTGCATAGGACCGGCCGAAGGCCTGCCACGCGAAGTAGTTTTC
>CAZECZ010000086.1:0-18893 GCA_964510815.1 uncultured Aestuariivirga sp. | reverse complement strand
CGCCACCGTCGTCAAGCGTGGGTGGTTAGCTCAGCGGTAGAGCACTACCTTGACATGGTAGGGGTCACAGGTTCGATCCCTGTACCACCCACCATTTCCCCTTTGAATTTCAAAGAGATATCGGCTAATACCAAAGGTCATGGGGTGTGACCGACATGAGCCCAGTCTCGCATTCCGATTGAGGCGATGGTTTCGGGTCTGACAGTCAGGTTCTGCCAGGCATTGCAGGCAGCCTCGATGATCGCCTCGTAGGTGTCGAAGACGCGATTGGAGAGCCAGTCGGCTCGCAGATATTGCCAGACATTTTCGACCGGGTTCAACTCGGGCGCACGCGAAGGCAGGAAGATTGGTGTGATGTTGGCCGGCAGGCCGAGATTGTTCGTCGTATGCCATCCAGCCCGATCGAGGATCAGAACTGCGTGGGCACCAGTCGCAACGTTGCGGGAGATCTCATCGAGATGAAGCTGCATGGCTTCGGTGTCGGCGTGTGGCAAGACCAATGCTGCACCGGTTCCGCGTGCCGGACAGATGGCGCCGAAGAGATAGGCATTCTCGTAACGCTGGTCGGCTGGCCGGCGGGGCCCCGACCCGCGTCTGGCCCACTGGCAGACGAGGCCATTCTTCTGGCCGATCCGGGCTTCATCCTGGAACCAAATCTCGATCGCTGTCGCCTTTGGCAGGTCGGCAAGATGGACACTCAGCGTTCGCAAAAAGTTTTTTTGAACGCCGCGATGGTTTCGGCATCCTGCCCAGGATGACGTGGGCGGGCGCTGATGTGCGAGAAGCCCAGTTTCTTCAGAAGCGTTCCGACATGCCGTTCGTGATAATCGACACCGAACCGCTCCTTGATCACCGCTTGAGATCGATCCGCCGCCACCGTGCCACACCGTCGGCCTGCGTATCGGGGCCTGCTTCGACAAGAGCTGCGAACTCGCTTCTCTGGTCTGGCGACAGCCGTGGAGTGGGACCACTCGTCCAGGCATCCAGCAGCCCCTCCGGACCGGCCTGGTTGAACCGGTGAACCCAGTCGCGCAGTGTCTGGCGATCCTTGCCGCCAATCCGAGCGGCATCCTCCCGGCTCATCCCGTCCAGCACCGCCGCAAGTGACAACAGCCGACGGCTCTGGTTGTTGTGCCGGGATCGCTTGGCAAGCCTCCGAAGCTCTGCTGCTGAAATATCCGTTCGTAAGGCAACTGCTGCTGGCATGGCACGAATCCTCCTCGCGCCAGTGAATCAGAACATCGCCCCTAGTGGAATCCCTCTGAATCAGACCCCACGCCCGTTGGTATAAGGCGCCAAGACGGAATCGTCTTGGCGAAGCAATTACGCACCAACCTATTGAAAGGTCACATCTAGGCCAGCACGGCTGGAAGGCGAGCCGGCGATGTAATCCTGGAGCCATGGGGTGCGGTAGCCGTCTTCCTGCCACAGGACGGGGAAGTGGCTCTCGTCCATGCCGGTCGATCCCATCTTCCTGTATCGGGAATAGATGTAGCTGATCCTGGTGGGATGAAAGTGCGCCGCAGACGAGATGCAATGGGCGATCACGGCGCGGCGCGGCCTGTCCCCGCTGTTGTCGCGCGAACCATGCCACGTGCGGCCGTGGTGGATGACGCAGGACCCAGCAGGAATCTCGATCGGTACGAAATCGATGTCCGTTACCCCGGCCGCCTTGGCCGCCGGATAGAGATCGGCGCACGGATCATCGGGGGCGTGGAACTGCTTGATCGGTGGTGAAATCGGCCAAAGGTGAGAACCCCGCACATACTCGATCGTGCCCTGATGCGCCTTGGTATCGTCGAGCGTGATCCAGCAGGTGCTCATTTCGCCCGGAACGATCCACCCGTTGTAGGAATCATCCTGATGAAAGCCCAGCGGCTTGGTGCCAGGCGGCTTCCAGATGATATTGTCATGTCCGAGCTTCCCGCCCGGCCAATTGCGCAAGCTGGCGCAGGCCTGTCCCACGTCGGCGCGCAGTACGATCGATGCGATGGTGAGATCGGATTTCCAGCCGTTGCAGATCTGGCGGGTCAGGTCCTCTCTGTCGCGCCCCATGCGCCAGTTCCATTCGTCCGGATAAAGTCCCGTCTGAAACTTGCCTGAGAACAGAGGTTCGAAGCGTTCGCGCGCCGCCGCGACCTCGGATGGCGTGAGCACGTCATGGATCACGACGAAGCCGTCTCTCTCGAACGCGGCAACATGATCCGCTGTCAGTTCAATCATCCTGCCTGTTCCATATGCGCGGTGTATGCTGTCAGGTTTGCCGCCATTCAATGACGTGGTCAACGGGTTTTGGTGATCCTTTATCTTTTACGGCCTGCACGCCGTTGCACCGGTTCTGGATTTGGCTCTCATTTCTGGTCTCAGCCGTCCTGCGGCGAGCCGGACACGCTCCGACCTTCAGGTCACGCAGGTTGCTTTATTGGCGTTGAAAAGCGTCATGATGTTCGGGAACATGGGCGAGGACTGAAGCGGCGCTCAGGCAGCGAGTTGCTTCAACAGCGACTTGATACCAATTTCCGGGCTCGACAGAACCGGCACGGCGCCGGTCTTCGCGTGTGCAGCAGCTTGCGCCATGGATGCCTGAGCCAAGACAATCACATCACAGTTCGCAGCAGCCGATTCAATCGCTCTTGAGACGCAGGCGATGTATTCGTCCTTTCGGCCCGCCAGCAGGAGACTGCCTGCTTCGGGAATGACTTCGCTGGTCAGGCCGACTTGCTTGGACGCCGCGGCGGCCTCGCGTTCAAGCAACCGGGTCGTCGGCCCAATCGTTGTCGCCAGTGTTGCCATCACGTGGATGCGTCTGCCACGACTTACCGCTTCAGAGGCCATCGGTTGGTCGATCCGGAATATGGCGCAAGTTGCTTCAGCTTGAGCGAGATCGACCGACTCTCCAATCGTTGAACAGGTGCAGATCACGGCGGCAGGCCTGGTCGACGCCGCCTCGACCATGACATCCGCCGCTTCCTGCAGGATTTCCGGTGTGGCGCGCTCTGCCTCGACCGATCGCTTCAAAAGGTCGTCACGCAAGATATGGCGCAGTGTGTATTGCGAGGCTGCCTCGGAGATGAGTCTGTCAAAGACGGGCACGAGTGCGGGGGCGGTGTGAAGAAACACGATCTCCATGACAGGCCTGGAATGCAACTCCTAATGTCCGGCCGAAACTCTATATGGCATTCGCGGGCGCTTCCACACAATTCTTCCCGCTATCTGTGACGACGGGCATTCGCATTGCCGGGAGTGAACAAGACGGTTGAGGCTCCGATGACAGCAAAGGACGGCAAGCCGTATCCGTTCATTGTCGCGAGGGCCGGATCTTCCGGGTGCGTTCGGGCCAAGGAGCCGGAAGGCATTCCCGCGTTCTGACTTATTTGGCCGCCAGCACGGATTCCACGCGGGACAGCACATCCTCTGTTTCTGCAAACGACATCACGAGCCGGAAAAGATGGGGCCGGGACCCGGCCCATGGCCTGAACGCCAGACCCGCAGCTGCGAAAGCCTGCGTCATCTCCGGTGGGATATAGACGAAGATCTGGTTGGTCTCGACGGGATAGGCGAGTTCGACACCCGGCGTGTTCTTGAGGCGCTCGGCAATGCGTCTTGCCGCAGCATTGGCTCGACGTGCATTGTCGAGCCACAGATCATCCTTGATGTAGGCGAGCAATTGAGCCGCAAAGTAGCGCATCTTCGACTGCAGGAATCCGGCTCGCTTGTGCTTGAAACGAAGGACATCTGCGAGGCCCTTGTCGAATACCAGGACGGCCTCTGACATCATCGTGCCATTCTTCGTCGTGCCGAAGGACACGGCATCGATGCCCGATTTCCACGTCATGTCAGCGGGCGAACAGCCAAGCCGGACGAGCGCATTGGCGAAGCGGGCCCCATCCATATGGGTTGCAAGTCCCGCGCGGCGCGCCACCGCGGTGAGCGCCCGCAATTCCTCCAGCGCGTAGAGTGTCCCCCGCTCGGTGGCCTGGGTGAGACTCAAGGTGGCGGCCTTCATCTGGTGCAGGAAGTTCGGTCCATAGTGGTCAAGGGCGGCGGACAGCGTGCCCGGTGCGAGTTTGCAGAGATCTCCGTCAAGTTGGATGAGGCGGCCGCCACCCGAGTAGAATTCGACCGATCCGGCTTCAGCACCCACGATGTGTGCAAGCTGGTGGCAGAAGACGGCGCCGTAGGAGGGCGTCATGGAACCCAGCGCCAGGCCGTTGGCCGCCGTTCCGGATGACACAGGAAAGACGAATGTATCGCGCTCGAACAGCTCCGAATAGGCGCTGTTGAGACGACTGGACAGATCGTCTGCGCCGTAGGGCGGCGCAAATCCGGCATTGCAGTTCGAAAGCGCTTCCATGATCCGGGGATGCACAACAGAGGCATTGTCTGAGGCGAAATCGAACACTTGGGGTTCACTCCAGCAGCGGTTCAATCGATCTCGGGGGCAACACCACGCACCAGGCTCTGCACGAGGGCAGGGTTCGCCTCGTAGGCATCGCGCAAGCTCTCCTCGGGAAGCGAAGCGGTCAGCTTCCGCATGCGTTCGATCACAGCCGCGATATGGTCCCGCATCGCTTCGCGCGCCTGGGATTCCTTCTTCTCCTCAATCGCGATGACGATACGTTCGTGCTCGGCATGGATCATGCGATAGTAGGAATCCTTCGACGAGTCGTCGACGACCGCGCCCAGCTTCATGCGCGGCATGGCGACCGGCGCCATCATCTTCAGCAACTGGTAGATGTGCGGATTTTTCGACGCCTTGGCGATCGTCAGATGAAATTGCTGATCATACCAGAGATTGGTCACCTTCGGTTCCCTGCGCTCCGCGTCGACCTTTTCCATGCGGCGGCGTATGTCGATGGCATCCGCCTTGCTCCGCCGCACTGCGCAAAGCCCGGCTGCTTCCGTTTCAACTGCCATGCGCAGTTCAATCAGCATGATCGTCTTGGGAAGCGTCCTTATGGCGTTCCAATCGACCTCGAAGCGCTGGATGTTGGTTTCGGCCACAAAGACGCCAATGCCCTGACGGGCGACCAGTTGGCCTTCCGACCGGAGTGACATGATCGCTTCCCGGACAACCGTACGGCTCACGCCATACATCTCGCAAAGCTCGGCCTCGGTGGGGATGCGGTCGCCGGGCTTGAGCTTCCGGCGCCCGATCATGTCCTTGAGCTTTCCTGCCACCACCGCCGAGAACGTCGGCCGCCTGCTTCTCATCGTTGTCATGCCAGTTACTTCGCTCCGCATCACTCTCTCACGTCCCCGCTGAGATGAGATTCGCCACTCCGGGTTGTTTGTAAACCGGTTCGGCCATTGAGGGAAAGGCACACTTGGCAAAGCCTGGTTTCTGTGACATCATAGTTGTATGATATCATATTTCATACACCTGCCAATCGGTGTTCTTGCCGGCTAGGCTGAAGGTGGTCCCGGAGCTGATATGACGACAACACGCTTTGCTGCTCCCAAGTCCAACAGCTACGATGTGGTGATCGTAGGCGGCGCGGTCATGGGATCCTCCACGGCCTACTGGCTTTCAGAGAACGCTGACTTTGGCGGCCGCGTTCTGGTGGTGGAGCGCGACAGCACCTACCATTTCGCTCCCAGTGCCAGGGCGGCAAGCTGCATCCGCCAGCAGTTTTCCCAGCCGGTCAATATTCTCATCAGCCAGTTTGGCGTGGAATTCATCCGCGGCTTCGGAGATCGGAT
Organism: uncultured Aestuariivirga sp.; assembly: GCA_964510815.1. Classification (GTDB taxonomy): domain Bacteria; phylum Pseudomonadota; class Alphaproteobacteria; order Rhizobiales; family Aestuariivirgaceae; genus Aestuariivirga. The sequence goes on along the minus strand of CAZECZ010000086.1, from coordinate 13,190 downwards.
GCAGAAGCACCATCCCAACGCCACGGCACCCGATCTCGCCTTCAAGGAGCACGGGTTCCTCTACTGCTGGCGGCCGGAGCATGCCGAGAAAGCGCGGGCCCGTGCCGAATTGCAGCGCTCGCTCGGTGCCCACACGCTGTTCCTGACGCCCGGCGAGATCAAGGAGCGCTTTCCCTGGGCGAATGTCGACGATCTCGGCGGTGCGTCTTGGGCCACCGAAGCCGAGGGCTGGTTCGACAACATTGGACTTCTCAACGGATTGCGTCATGCCGCCAAGGCACAGGGTGTCGAGTACGTCGACAATGAGGTGACGGGCGTCGACCGCGACGGAGACCGCATCACCGGCGTCCAACTCGCGACAGGAGAGAAAATCGCGTGTGGGACCCTGGTCAACACCGCTGGTGGCCGGGGTCGCATCATCGCCAATTTGGCCGGGTTCGATATCCCCATCGAACGGCGCAAGCGGGACCTCTTTGTCGTTGCCAGCGACAAGCCGGTTTCTGGCCGCATGCCACACGTGATCGACATTTCGGGCGCCTTCTGCCGTCCAGAAGGCCAGTTCTTCCTCACCGGCCACTCTCCGCCCGAAGACCCGGAAGCGGCGCTGGACGACTACGAAGCCCGCCATTGGGACTTCGAAGAGTATCTTTGGCCGGCTCTGATCAACCGCATCCCTCAGTTCGACGCTTTGAAGGTGCAGCGCTTCTGGACGTGCCACTACGACTACAACACGCTCGATTACAACGCGATCATCGGCCCGCACAGCGAAGTGAAGAACTTCATTTTTTGCAACGGGTTCTCGGGCCACGGACTGCAGCAGTCACCGGCCGTGGGCCGCGCCATCAGCGAGCTCATCGCCTATGGCGCGTACCGGACCCTCGACCTGTCGGAAATGGGTTTCGAGCGAGTGGCCGCGAAGCGGCCGTTTCTGGAGGAGGCGATTATTTGATGCGCCTTGCCCGAGGCCATCGATAGCAAAAGGGAAAACCGGGCGGGACGTGCTTGATCAATAAACAACTCGGAGGAAGCAGAGATGTCAGGACGGACAGGTTGGACGCATGAAGAAATCAAAGCGGTGGCGGACGGAGATCTTACGCGATTCGCGAGCCTGAGCCGGCGGAGAGTATTGCAGGGCGGCCTGGCGGCAGCGGGTGTGATGGCCATGCCGATCATTCCAGGCCCCGCGAAGGCTGCTGTCGGCGGAGACCTCATCACCCTGACCTGGGAAGGTTTCGACGCGATCGATTCCACCAAGGAATGGGCGACTGCGAATGGCGTCACCATCACCAACTCCTCGATGGCGACCCAGGACGACGTGCAGGCGAAACTCATCGGCAGCAATCCGGTGCGGCTCGACGTCACATCCTACAACCAAGCCTATAACAAGTTCTATGCGGACGAGCTGCAAATCATCAATGCGCTCGATCCCGCCAAGCTTCCGAACTATAACGAAGCCGGCATTTTCGATGCCTTCTACAAGAAGGACCGCTGGTTCTGGGACAACACGCTGTGGGGGCTGCCGTTCTGCTGGGGCCTCGTGGCGCTGGTCTACAATCCGAAGATGATGGCGAAGCCGACATCCTACAAGGATCTCCTGGCGCCCGAGCTCAAGGGCAAGATCGCCTTCGTCGACGACAACACGGGCACCTGGCCCGGGCTGGCGAAAGTTGCCGGCGTGAACAGCTACCCGAATGTTACCAAGGAGGAGCTCACCACGATCTTCGAGAATGCCAAGCTCTATCGTGAGCAAACCCTGTCATTTGCACCGTCCAATGGCGACGTCGTCTCGCTGTTCGTCGCCGGCGAGATCGCGGCCTGTTTCTGCATCGGCACGAACATTACCGTTGATACTGCACGGCAAGGCGTGGTGACAGAGTATGTGGTCCCAGAAGAAGGCGCCTTCATGTGGAGCGACGCATTGTGCATTCCCAAGTCTTCCGGCAACATCGACACGGCCTACGCCTTCATCAATGAAGTCATGGGACCGGGCCCGCAGGCGGCCATCGCCCAGCGCAACATCTGCGGCAGCCCGTCCCGCAAAGCCGCCGAGGTCATGGACGACGCGACACGCGCGCTCTTCGATTACGCCAATCTCGACGGCATCCTGAAGCAGACGCCGCTGCTCGGCATTCCGCCACGGGAATCCGCCGACATTGCAACCTATGACGAATGGGTTCAGGCTTATGAGAACCTGAAAGTGGGCATTTGACGGGTGAGCGGCGGCCGGTGTCGATCACGCCGGCTGCCATAATGCACGGGAGCGGACGGACACGGACATGAATCCGCGTGAACGGACAGGGCTGTTCTTGGCGGCGCCCACCGTCTTGTACATGGCATTCTTCTTCGTGCTGCCGGCGTTCCTGCTGTTCGTCTACAGCTTCTATCGCTCCAAGGCCTATGTTCCTATTCCGGACTTCGTCTTCGACAACTATGCCAGGGCCCTGACCAGCAAGGGCTTCTGGCTCGTCGTCTGGCTGAGCGTGAAGGTGGGCCTGTCAACGGGCGCGATCTCGGTTGCCGCGAGCTTTCCGGTGGCCTGGTACATCGTCTACCGTACCCGCGGCAATGCCTTGCTCTATCTCATCCTGGCCTCATGGATCACCAGCTATCTCGTCCGCATCTACGGCTGGCGCATGATCCTGGGGTCCAACGGTTTCGTGAACACCACGCTCGTCCAACTAGGCATCATTGACCAGCCGCTGGACTTTCTTCTGTACAATCCGGTCGCCGTTGTCATCGCCCTGGTGCACATCTATCTGCCGCTTACTCTCTTGATGCTGATTTCTTCGCTCCGGGATGTGCGGCCGGAGTATCTCGAAGCGGCGCGCGATCTCGGCGCAGGCAGCACCACGACATTGCTGAAGGTGATCGTGCCCATGATCAACCGCGGCCTGACCGGCGCTTTCATGTTCACGACTGTCCTGGCAGCCGGCGACTATGTCGCCCCACAGGTGCTTGGCGGCACGAACAGCGTCACCGCCGGCCTTCTCATTTCCAACCAGTTCAGGGCCACCGGAAACTGGCCGTTCGGCGCGGCCTTGGCGTTCGTCAACTTTGCCGTGTTCGTCGCCGTCTATTTTGCATTTACCAACCTGCTGCGGCTGGCTGGGCTTGCGCCAAACCGGCGCATTCATTGAGGAGGCGAAGGCGTGTTGCGTGGATATGTCTGGCTTTACGTGTTCATTCTATTTGGACCGCTTCTTCTCATCGTGCTGTTCAGCTTCCACAGCTCGCCCGCCCAGACATTCCCGATGCAAGGCTTGAGCCTCATCTGGTACCGGAAATTCTTCGACAACCACGTTCTCGTCGAATCTCTCAAGAACAGCCTGATCGTCGCCACGTGCAGCGCGTCATTAACAACGGTGCTGGGATCGATGGCCGCGCTGGCCCTGGCGCGGCTGCAAGGATGGAAAAAGAACGCCTTTGGATTTCTCACCTTTGCGCCGGTGGCGCTGCCCGGTCTCTTCATCGGCGTGGCATTGCTGGTTCTGTTTGCCCAGTTCGGCATCAGCCGGTCGCTCGTTACAGTGGCGCTTGCCCACACCCTCATTTCGCTCCCGTTTTTCCTCGAAGCCAGCCGGTCGCGGCTTGACTATTTCGATCTGTCGCTGGAGGAAGCTGCCCGCGATCTGGGGGCGACGCCATGGCAGTCATTCCGCTTGGTGACGCTGCCCATCGTCGCGCCGACGCTCATTGGCGCCGCCATCCTGAGTTTCGCGATCTCATTCGACGAGGTCATCATCACCATCTTCACCAGCGGTGAGCGGACGACACTGCCGATTGCCATCTGGTCCATGATGCGTCAGGCCATGACGCCCGTCATCAATGCCGCTTCGGTGATGGCGCTGTCCTGCGTCGTGCTGGTGATCGGGAGTTTCGGACTGTTCGGCTGGGCGCGCCGCCGCTGGAGCCTCGGTCAGCGCCGTTCCGCAAGAGTGGAGGCCTGACATGAGCGACGCAATCGTAAAGCTTGACCGCATCACCAAATCATTCGGACCCGTCAAGGCGCTGCACGAAATCAATCTCGACGTCCGCAACGGAGAAATACTGACACTGCTGGGCCCCAGCGGCTGTGGCAAGACGACGCTCATGCGAATTGTAGCGGGGTTCGAGCAACCTACGACAGGAGCCATCACCATCAACGGAACTGATGTCAGCCGCGTGCCGCCCGAGCGGCGGCCGGTGAACATGGTCTTCCAGCGCTATGCCTTGTTCCCGCACCTGGACGTCTTCGACAATATTGCTTTCGGCCTGCGGCTCAGGAAATTGCCTTCCAAGGAGATTCAAGAGTCCGTCCTGAAGATTCTCGAGCTGGTTCAGATGGAGGACCTTGCGAACCGATGGATCAACCAGCTGAGCGGTGGCCAGTCACAGCGCGTGGCCCTGGCAAGGGCGCTGGTCAATCGTCCGGCCGTCCTTCTGCTCGACGAACCGCTGGCCGCACTTGACTTGAAGATCCGCCAGCACATGCTGACGGAGTTGAAGCGCATCCACGTCGAAACCGGCACGACATTCATCTACGTGACGCATGATCAGGATGAAGCGATGATGCTGTCTGACCGCATCGTTCTGATGGACCATGGACGAATCGAGCAGATCGGGACGCCTGAAGAGATGTATGCGGCGCCACAAAGCCTGTTCGCCGCGCAATTTCTCGGTGATACCAATATTCTTGCCGCAAAAGTAACAGTCATCAGCGGTGCCGATGCGCGCTGCAACATCGGCATTGGCGACGTCGATGTGCCTTCCAAAGGTCTCAAGGCGGGGGAAGAGATCAATCTCTCGGTGAGGCCGGAACTGATTACCTTGTCCGAGGCAAACGGGGCAGACGGCAGTCTAACCGGCGTGGTGAAGGACCACGCCTTCATCGGTAACCGGATCATCTACTGGGTCGCTTTTCCCAACGGACTGGTGCTGCGTTGCCAGGAGGCGCGCGGCATTGCTGGAATCACCTATCCGGCCGGTACGGCCATTGCGGTGTCCTGGCCTGTGCAGGCAAGTGTCGTCTTGAAGCTGTAGGAGGCTAGATTTTCAGATAGTCACGGGCCTTGTCCCGCGCGGCGTCCTCCGGAGCCCGCCTTGCCGGAGGTCCATAGCCACCGCCGCCGGGCGCCTGAAGAATAAGGCGGCGGCCGGAGGGGACAAACTGGCGGCCCTTGCCTTTGAGCTTGGTGCCATCGTCCAGAGACACGCTTCCCGGCGCTCCAGCCTCCCCGCCGGCCCGGCCACGGGCGGCGTTGTCGAGCCGGTCGAACATGGCGTTGAAGTGGAATTCATGGCCCTCGGCCGGCGCGATCTCGACAATCTGGCCAAGACCGCCGCGATACTGGCCAGCGCCGCCCGAGCCGTCCCGCAGTTCCTTGCGCCAGAAAATCACCGGTCCGACGTGTTCTGTCGCTTCGATCGACATGGTGTGAACACCGGAGGGAAACGCCGTTGCGCCCATGCCGTCCTGAGTGGGCCGGGCGCCTGATCCGCCGCTGTTGAACATCAGCACTTCGGCACGTTGCGGCTTGACGTGGGAGGGCTGATTGCCGCCCACCGGCCTTGCCGAAATATGGATGTTCCACAGGGCGCCCGAACCTTCCGCCGGAACCAGGCCCGGTTTCATCTGGTGAATGGCGCCCATGATCACATCGGGCACGAAATGGCCGAGCACATGGCGCACAGCGACGGCGGCAGGGCGCTGCGCGTTGAGAATGCAGCCCGGCGGCGCTTCGACCTTGAACGGCTCAAGCGAGGCCCAGTTGTTGGGAATGTCGGGTGCCAGCGCCACCTTCAGCCCATAGGCGGCATAGGCGGTCGTGTAGATCAGCGGCACGTTGATGCCGCGCGGGCTCTGGCCCGAAGTGCCGTCGAAGTCGACGGTGATCTCATCGTCGCCGACGGTCATGGCCACCACCATGTCGACGGGCGATCCATAACCATCGACCACCATGGAATTGCGATAGGTGCCCTTGGGCAGCGCCTTGATGCGCTCGATGGTGGCGGCGTGGCTGCGCTCGAACACGAACCCGGCCAGCGCGTCGAGGCTATCGATGCCGAATTCATCGAGCATATCGACCAGCCGGCGGTGGCCAGTCTCGTTGCAGGCGGCGAGCGAATAGATGTCGCCCACTACCTGGTTCGATTCGCGCACATTGGCGTGGAACAGGCGCACCAGATCGCGGTTCACCTTGCCACGCTCGGCGAACTTCATGATCGGGATGCAGATGCCTTCCTCGTAGACCTCATTGGCATCGGGCCCGAAGCCCCGGCCGCCAACATCGACCACATGGGCAGTGCAGGCGAAATAGCCTACGAGCTTGCCGTTGTAGAACGACGGGCTGACCATGGTGAGGTCGTGCAGATGGCCGGTGCCAAGCCAGGGATCGTTGGTGATGTAGTCATCGCCTTCGAAGATGTTGTCCTCGCCGATCTCGCGGATGAAATGGCCGACGGCAGCGGCCATGGCATTGACGTGGCCTGGCGTGCCGGTCACCGCCTGGGCAATCATCCGGCCCTTGCGGTCGAAGACACCGGCGGAGAGGTCACCCGATTCACGGACACTGGTGGAAAAGGCGGTGCGGACCAGGGCAACCGCCTGTTCCTCGACGACGGCGATCAGCCGGTTCCACATCACCTGGGAGCGGACGTCGCTTAGAGCCTCGGTCATGGTTCTAATTCCCTTCCGTCGTCGACGCCATTTTGGAGCGCAGAAGCAGACACCCATCCGGCTGCATGAAGACCTCGTAATTCCGGGTGACAATCGTGGTTGTTTCGGCTTCGACGATCGCTGCCGGACCGGCAATACGCTCGCCCGGCTGCATTGATCTACGCTCGACGACGGCTGCATCCACGAAGTCGCCGCTTTCCGATTCAAATATCTTGCGCTGCCCGGCAATGGAAGCGCCGCCTGCGGGTGGCAAGGAGCCGATCTTCAACACAGGCGCGGCAGGGGAACTGGCGCGCAGTGACCAGCTGACGATCTCGACATCGAGGCCGTCGATGGCACGACCGAATTGCGCGACATAGGCATCCGTGAATCGGCCTGCGAGTTCCGCCGCGCCATTGGCGTCATAGGATTTGATCTCGACCACCACGGGGATTTCCCATCCTTGACCGACGTAGCGCATATGGGCGGTCAGCTCGGATTGTGGTTCTCCGTCCGGCAAGCCGGCTCTCACGAACGAGGTTGCTTCGTTCATGAGTTCGGTGATGACCTGGTTTACGCGCCCGGCGTCGAAGAGGCCAAGCCGCACATAGGCGCTCTTGACAGCTTCGAATGCGAAGGGTGCCCTCAGAAAGCCAATGGCAGAGCCGACACCGGCACCCGGTGGAACGATGATCTCGGTGACACCCAGCTTTTCGCCCAACCGCGCCGCGTGCAACGGCGCGGCACCTCCGAAGGCAACCATCACAAAGTTTGAAAGCTCCTTGCCGTTTTCCACCGCATGCATGCGGGCTGCGTTTGACATGTTCTCGTCGACCACTTCCGAAAGGCCGAAGGCTGATGACACCGCATCAACACCGAGCGTCGTGCCGATCCCCTTGACGAGTGCGGCCTCCGAGGCCTCGGTCGAAAGATGGATTGTTCCACCTGCAAAGGCTTGCGCGTCAATGCGGCCCAGAACCAGATCGGCGTCCGTCACGGTGGGGTCTTTTCCGCCGCGGCCGTAGCACGCAGGACCGGGTTCCGAGCCTGCGCTTTCCGGTCCCACGCGGATCTGCCGCATGCTGTCAATCCTGGCGATGGAACCGCCGCCGGCACCGATTTCCACCATCTCGATCACCGGGATCGAAATCGGCATGCCGCTGCCTTTCTTGAAGCGGTAGGTGCGCGCAACTTCGAAGGTCTTGGCCGTCTTCGGCGTTGCGTCCTCGATGAGGCAGATCTTGGCCGTGGTACCGCCCATGTCATATGACAGCACCCGATCGAGGCCGTGGCGCGCGGCGATGTCCGCTGCGAAGATGGCGCCTCCCGCCGGACCCGACTCGAGCAGGCGCACGGGGAAGGCAATGGCGCTGTCGACGGTGATGATGCCGCCCCCCGAATGCATGATGTAGAGTGGGGCATTGACGCCGATGCCGCGGAGGCCATCGGTGAGGCGGGCCAGATAGGAGGCCATCACCGGCTGCACGTAGGCATTGGCGCAGACCGTATTGAAACGCTGAAATTCGCGCATCTGCGGCGATACTTCGGACGAGATCGAAATGGGAATGCCGGGCTTCCTGCGCTCCAGTGTGGCGCGAACCAGGCGTTCATGGCTGTCGTTTGCGTAGGCGTGAATCAAGCCGATTGCGACGCTCTCGTAGCCCGCTTCAATAATGCGGTCCGCAAGCTTTTCCGCCTCTGATACGTCGAGGGGTTTCAATACACGTCCCGCTGCATCGATACGCTCGTCGATGACGAAGCGGTGTTCGCGCGAGATCAAGGGAGGCGGCAGGACGATATTGAGATCGTAGAGCTCGAAGCGGTTCTCGGTTCGCATTTCGACCATGTCCCGGAATCCCTTGGTCGTGATGAAGGCCGTGCGCGCACCGCGCTTCTCAATCAATGCGTTGGTAGCCAGCGTGGTGCCGTGGATGACACTATCAATGGCGTTCGTTGGGATGCCGGCCTTGTGTGCGACCTGGGCAATCCCTTCGACAATGGCCTGTTCAGGGGCGGCATGGGTCGTCAGCAGTTTGGTGGAGTGGATCTCCGCGCCGACCTCCAGAACGATGTCGGTAAAAGTACCGCCGATGTCGGCGCCGATTCTCGCCTGCTTGCCGTGATGGGCCATGGCGTTCTACTCCAGATGCCACCGGGGGGCCTCAAGGCGGCCTGCCGGGTTGAATTGTATGATGACATATGACATGTTGAGCGAAAGGGTCAAGAGCAAGGCGCTCTTGCCTGCAAGAGACACAGGCAAGCGCCAAACAGTGGCGCCGCCAAGAACAAAAGGTTAGTCCGCAATGAGCCATTTCAATCGCGTTCTCATTACAGGTGCTGCCGGCGCGATCGGCAAGGAGTTGCGGTTATCGGGCGAGCGCCTAGCTCGTCACATCCGCCTCACGGACCGTGTGGCGTCGGACAACATCGGCCCACGCGAGGAAGACCGGCCCTGCGATCTGGATGACATGTCTGCGGTCATGGCCGCCGTCGAGGGCTGCGATGCCATCGTTCACATGGGGGCAAAGTCGACGGAAGGCGGCTGGGAGGACGTCCTGCATTCGAACATCATCGGGACCTATAACATCTATGAAGCTGCGCGCCGCCATGGGGTCAAGCGCATCGTCTATGCAAGCTCCATCCATGCCATCGGCTACTATGAGCGCAACCAGACCATCGACACGAAGGTGCCAACCCGTCCCGACAGTCTTTATGGCGTGTCGAAGACCTTCGGCGAGAACCTGGCAAGCTTCTACTTCGACAAGTTCGGTGTCGAGAGCGTCTGCCTCAGGATCGGCACAAGCATTCCTGAACCGAAGGATCGCCGGCACCTGATCACATGGATCAGCTATGGCGACTTGCGCAGGCTGGTCGAGTGCTGCCTCGAGGCACCGCGCGTCGGATTTCTGGTGTCCTATGCGCTCTCTGACAACAGCCAGCGCTTCTGGGACAACGGGGCGGCGTCGATCCTCGGATTCCGTCCCAAGGACAGCGCGGACGACTACAAAGAGAAGGTCTTCGCCCAGACCGAGCAGGGCGATCCCAATGATCCCGCCGTCAGGTATCAGGGTGGCATTTTCTGCAAATGGGGACACCCGGATGATGCAGCGAAGCCGTGAGGCCGGGCGAACATCTGGGATCCCCAATCCAAACTATCCTGCACCGTCCGTTCGTGGATCGCGATAGCACGGACCACGGTTGATGACCGGCTCCAAAATTCCGGTGTCGTATTCATCGGCCGCGTCCATCGGTCCCGCAGGGTTGCGCCGGTCATCCGGATAGCCCAGCGTCTCCAGCACTTCCGGCGCCATCACGTAGGCGCCACTGGTGAGCAACGCCAGTATTTCGAACGCGGCTGGATGACGTGTGCCGAAGCTTGTCACAGTATTCCAGTTCAGGTCGGATGGGAGCGCATCGAGCGCCTTTCGAACTTCGTTCTCGGTGAGCCCACTGGCGACGAAGGCCGTCTTGAGCAGCGCAGTGTACGACGCAAGTGTTCCCGGGGCGGGCAACTTTTCCGTCGCGGGCATCAGAATATCGGCGAGGTCGACAAGGCGGGCAATCTGCTGGGCGCTGAGGTTCGCTTTGCTCATGAGGCCACCTGCAGGTCTCTCGCTGTGTCGGCGATATGTTCTGCCGTCCGCAGGGCCAAAGCGGTGATCGAGGACGTGGGGTTGACCGCGCCGCCCGTCACCATCACACTGCCGTCGACGATGAAGAGATTGGGAACGTCGTGAGCCCGGCCAAACCGGTCCACCACGGAGGTGCGGGGGTCGTTGCCCATCCGCGCCGTGCCCAGCAAGTGGCCAGGCTGTTCGCGCCACAGGGGCGTTCGCGATATGAGACGGGCACCCGCCGCTTCGTGCATCTCGGCCATTCGATCCAGCATATAGAGCAGGCTCTTGCGCGTGTTCTCGCTCAGGCGATAGGTCACCTTGGGTGCTGGAATGCCGTCTCCATCCTTGAGGTCGGGGTCGAGCGTCACGGTGTTCGATTCCTCAGGCAAATCTTCGATATTCGCCGAATAGGCCAAGGCGCGTCCGCCGCGGGAAATGATTTCCTGGCCGGCTTTACCCCAGCACCTCTCGAAGTCGAGGGTGCCAAAACTCTGCAGCAGCCGGAGGATACCAGGCACCGGCATGAGATTGATCTTTGAGCCGCGATAAAAGCCGCGGCTCAGATCGGTCTCGTAGAACTGAAGGGAGTACAGTAACTGGCCAGCCGGTCCCGTCCAGCTTTCGATGGGCTCGTCATAGAGGCCGATCGTCTCGCTGTTGGGATGCAACATCAGGTTCTTGCCGACCATGCCGGATGAATTGGCGAGCCCGTCAGGGAAACTGGATGAGGCCGACAGCAGCAAGAGCCGCGGTGTGCCGATGCCGTTGGCCGCGAGCACGATGGCCTTGGCGCTCTGGCGGTGCTCGCGCCCCTGCCGGTCGATCCACAGCGCGCCATTTGCCCGGCCTGCGCTATCCGTGGTGATGTTGCGCACGCGTGCGCCCGTGATCAGTTTTGCGCCCGATGCAATCGCATGTGGCCAGTAGCCGATGTCGAAGGATGCCTTGGCGCCTGCGGGGCAGCCGGTTTCGCACACGCCCCAGCGCTGGCATTTGGCGAGGTGCTTGTGATTTGCCGTTGGAATGGCCTGAGATCCCGGCCACCAGTGCCAACCGAGCTTGTTCAGCGCCCCGGCTGCCAGCATGCCGCCCTTGCCGAGAGGATGGGGCGGCATGTCGTATTCGATGTGAGGGTAGGCGGGATCGCCGCTCAAACCCGCAACGCCCAGGAACTTGTCGACACGATTGTAATAGGGCTCGAGCTCCCAGTAGTCGATCGGCCAGTCATCGCAAATGCCATCGAGACTGTGTACGCGAAAATCGGACGGCTGCAGGCGCATCCATTGTGCGCCGAACAAGACGCTCGATCCGCCGACGGCCGAAAACATGATGGGTATGATCGCCGAGTCGTCGGCGTTGAGCGGGTAGTCTTCCGGCCGGCCGCGCGTGTTCTGATTCCAGCTCCACTTCTTGTGGAGGAGAAGTTCGAATTCGCGCCGATTGCTTGGGAAGTCGGTCGGGCTCACCCAGTCGCCTTGCTCAAGACAGACGACTTTGAAGCCCCGTTCGGCCAGTGTGTGTGCCGTCACTGCCCCTGAAGGACCTGCGCCGACAATCAAGACGTCTGCGTTCGACTGTTGATCGCTCATGACTGCAGCTTCCTCGTTTCAGCGGCGGCAAGCCCGCCACTCCGCTTGAACACACTCGGTCCGATTTGAAATATATGATGTCATACGACTATCTGCATAGCTTGGCAAGTTCGGGGAGCAGGGGTTTCATAACTCCGGCAAATGCCACGTTGCACGCGAGACAAACGATTCTCCTGAAGAACCAGACCCGTCGCCGCATCAAAGGAGTTGCTTGGTCTCAGACTTTGATTTAACCATTCTGGCCGTCTAACTGATATATTTGGTCATCCCATGGACTGGACTCCGTGATCCATCTGCTGGTCATTGTGACGCCGAATTTCAATCTCGCGGCGACGATGGCGTTCATCGATCCGTTCAGGGCGGCGAATTATCTCGAAGGTGCTGCGCGGTTCCGGTGGACTTTCGTATCGACTGGCACATCGTGCCTCGCCAGCAATGGTGTGAACGTCGAGACGCAGAAACTCGGTGCGGTCGCAGGCGAGCCCTTCGATATCGTCGTCATGTCATCGAGCTGGGCACCGGAAACGGCTGCGACACCTGCTCTGCTCGCGGCATTGAGAAAGTGGGCGCGGAAGGGCTGTATCATCGGCGCGCTCGATACGGGGGCGTTCATCCTCGCTGACGCCGGCTTGCTGAGCGGCCAGCGTGCCACGGTGCACTATGAACACATCGACGCATTGAAGGAGCTGCACCCGGATATCGAAGTCTCGGAGGACATCATCGTCCAGGATAACAATCGTTTTTCCTGCTGCGGGGGAATGGCCTCTGTCGACATGGCGCTTCACATCATCGCGGCGAGTGCGGGTGATGCGCTGGCGAGTGCTGCGGCGCGCTACATCTTTCACCCCAGTCTCCGCACCACCAATACGTCCCAGAATCCAGCCGGGGTCGAGCCGCTCGGGCGGAGCGTTCCGGACGCTGTGAGGCGGGCGATTGAGATGATGGAACAGCATCTCGAAGAACCGGTGTCCGTCGCGCGTATTTGTGAAGAGATGGGCATCTCGCATCGTCAGCTCGACCGGCTCTTCCGCCGCTATGTCAGCCGTCCGCCCGCGATCTACTACCGGAATATACGGCTCGACCGGGCGCGGGGGCTCGTCACCCAGACGGACATGTTGTTGTCTGAGGTCGCTGTCGCCTCGGGATTTTCAAGCCAGGTGCATTTCAGCCGCGCCTACCGCGAGCGTTTCGGAATCCAGCCGAGCAAGGACAGGATCGAGGGACGGATTCCATTCGAATTTCGCGCCTGGCCCATGCATCGACCGAAGCCGTAGGATGTGCGTTGCACGAGGGATGAGGTACGTGGCGGAAAATGCTAAAACGATGGCGAATGGCGCACAGAACCCACGA
>CAZECZ010000085.1:0-18936 GCA_964510815.1 uncultured Aestuariivirga sp. | reverse complement strand
TCAGTGATTGTCCCTCGGAATGCCCTTGGTCTTGGCGATGCGCTGGAACTTCACGGCACCCTTCAGCACCATGCCCTCGGCGAGCTGGCCCACTTCGTTGCGGAAGATTTCCTGCCAGGGTGTTTGGCTCGCCGGCACCTTGTAGCCGCCGGCCTTGGCCAGCGCCGCCTTTCGCTTCTTGATCTCGGTTGCCGAGATCAGCATGTCGCAGGTGCCCTTGTTGAGGTCGATCCTGACCTTGTCGCCGTTCTTGAGGATGGCAAGGCCGCCGCCTGCGGCCGCTTCCGGCGAGGCGTTGAGGATCGAGGGCGAACCGGACGTGCCGGACTGGCGGCCGTCGCCCACGCAGGGGAGCGAGCGGATGTTCTTTTCCAGCAGGTAGTTGGGCGCGCGCATGTTGACCACTTCGGCCGCCCCCGGATAGCCCAGCGGACCCACGCCGCGGATGAACAGGATGGTGTTCTCGTCGATCTTGAGCTTCGGGTTGTCGATGTTGGCGTGATAGTCCTCCGGACCGTCGAAGACGATGGCCTTGGCCACGAAGGCGTTGGGGTCCTTCGGGTTCGACAGGTAGCGGGCGCGGAACTCGTCCGAGATCACGCTGGTCTTCATGATGGCATTGTCGAACAGGTTGCCGGACAGGCGCTTGAAGCCCGCGTGCTCCTTCATCGGCTCGCCGAAGGCCTTGATCACCTCGCGGTCCCAGGAGAACTTGCCCTTGCAGTTCTGGCCGATGGTCTTGCCGTTGGCGGTGATGCAGTCCGTGTGGATCTTCTTGGCCTTGATGAGTTCGGCCACCACGGCTGGAACGCCGCCGGCGCGATGGAAATCCTCGCCCAGATAATCGCCGGCGGGCTGCAGGTTCACCAAGAGGGGCAGGTCGTAGCCATGTTTCTCCCAATCGGCGACCGTGAGCTTGATGCCGAGATGGGCCGCGACGCCATTCAGGTGGTTTGGCGCATTGGTGGAACCACCGATGGCGGTGTTGACGGCGATGGCGTTCTCGAAGGCCTTGCGCGTCATGATCTTCGACGGGGTCAGGTCCTCGTCGACCATCTTGACGATGCGCTTTCCGGTCTCAAAAGCCATCTGACCGCGCTCGCGATAAGGCGCGGGGATCGCCGCATTGCCAGGCAAGGACATGCCCAGCGCTTCGGCCAGCGAATTCATGGTGGTCGCCGTGCCCATGGTGTTGCAGAAGCCGGTGGACGGGGCCGAGGTCGCCACCAGTTCGACGAAACCTTCGTAATCGAGTTCGCCCGTGGCTAGCTTTTCGCGGGCCATCCACACGATGGTGCCGGAGCCGGTGCGCTGGCCCTTGTACCAGCCGTTCAACATCGGGCCGGAGGAGAGGCAGATCGCCGGAATGTCGACAGTCGCCGCCGCCATCAGGCAGGCGGGCGTGGTCTTGTCACAGCCGATGGTGAGCACAACGCCGTCGAGCGGATAGCCGTAGAGCACTTCGACGATTGAGAGATAGGACAGATTGCGGTCGAGCGAGGCGGTGGGGCGCTTGCCGGTTTCCTGGATCGGATGGACCGGGAACTCAAGCGGAATGCCGCCGGCCTGGTAGATGCCATCGCGGACGCGTTTCACCAGATCGATGTGCGCCCTGTTGCAGGGCGAGAGGTCGGAGCCCGTCTGGGCGATGCCGATGATCGGCTTGGCGCCCTGCAGTTCGCCGCGGGTGAAGCCATAATTGAGGTAACGCTCCAGATAGAGCGCCGTCATGTCGGCGTTGTCCGGGTTGTCGAACCAGTTCTGCGAGCGATACTTCAGGGGCTTTTTCTTATTGGCCATGGTGGGTCCTCCGCGAATTGTCGTACATTTAGGCGCAGTGCAGCGCCAAGTCCACCGGCATGTCTGGCGGAATGGTCCGCCGCCCCCCTCGCAAACTTGCAATGCCGGCAAGTCACACTGTAAAGAGGGCGTTTACGGGGGAGATGGTTTCCTGACGCCGAATTTGGCTTGAACGCAACAGGAACGATTTTCGGGTGGTATCGAAGACTCTGGACCATTTGGTGCTTTGACCATGGCCCGGTGTTGCCGGTGTGCCTCGCATCGTTGCGGCGAGACGTCGGAGATCGATTGGTTGCAAGATTGGTGAGATGAGCGAGAAGGATCAAACCAGCAGCGAAGGCGTTCAGCCGTCCGTGACCAGTCAAGACACTGCTGCCCCTTCGTCTTCCGGCCGCACGGCGAAAGCGCGCAGTGTGACGGCCCCGCAGGCGGCACAGATCAAGCTCATCGATGAGAGCGGCATGTTTGATGCCAAGTGGTATCTGGCCATTCATCCCGATGCCGCAGACTCGGAACTTCAGCCGGAATTGCACTTCTTGACATCCGGGGGACAGGCCGGCTGGCCGCCGTCACCGCGCTTCGATTCTGCCGATTATCTCGCGCGCTATGCTGATGTCGCAAAGCTCGGCATGAACCCGCTGTTCCACTATCTGCGCTACGGCAAGGCCGAGAAGCGGGTCATGAAGCCCGTGGACCTCAACGCGTTCTTTGCCCGGCTGATCTCCGACAGCGGGTTCTTCGACGACGACTGGTACAGGGCCAGCTATCCGGAAACCGTCGAATCGGATCTGACACCGGCTAGTCATTTTCTGATGCATGGGCGTGACCGCGGGCACAGTCCCGGTCCTTCGTTCGACGCGGCCGACTATCTGTCTCGCTACAAGGATATTGCCGCGGCAAAGATCAATCCCCTGGTGCACTATCTGCTCTTCGGCAAGGCCGAGGGCCGGGTCATCCGGCCGATGGATGTGAAGCCGCCCCCGGCGGGCGGCAAGAAGCCCGCCGCCAAACCTGCGGCTAAAGCGAAGGCCATGCCGGCCGCCGTGGACGTGACGGCAGACGACATCGACCTCGTTGCCAGCAGTCCGCTGTTCGATGCGGGGTGGTACGCAAGCCGCTACAAGGATGTCACGAAATCCGGCATTCCGGCTGCCGAGCATTATTTGCGCTTTGGTGCAGCAGAATTGCGGGCGCCCAGCGTCTATTTCGATCCGCAGTATTACGTGGCCGAGCAATGTCCCGGCCTTCATGACACTGCGACCAATCCACTGCTGCATTACCTCAAGACGGGCAAAGAATCCGGTCTCGTGCCGCGGGCGCTGTTCGAGTCCGTGTCGCCACGACGGGAGTTCAAGCCGCAGTCGCCCGGTGACTGGCCCCTCGTCGAGCCCGCCGGTCTTGCGTCAGCCGATCAATCGGCTTGGCGCCGGCATTCACAGCTGCAAGTGATGCCCGGCAAGAACAGCCTTTTTCTCGGACACACCATGGTCGCATGGTCGCCAGTTGGCGATCTTGCAGCACAGACGTCGGACCGCCTGATTGCTTTTCTGCGCTTGAGCGGATTGCCGGATGTTGGGTTGCTCACGATGGAGGGTGCGGAGAGTATTGCTATCGACCCCTTTGATGGACGTGGCTTCAGGAGCTTCGGCGGTCTGCTGGAGGATGGGCCGGCACGCATCGTCGATGCATGGCACGCCAGCGACAGGTTGCTGCGCTTGCGGCTGGCGGGCAGTGATCCTTCAGCCAGCCCCCTTGCTGTAACGGCGTTCCAGTGGGATGAGCACCACTCCCAGGGCGTCTTGCTGGCCGGTGAGACCCTGCATAAGGCAGGCGAGACAAGTTTTGCCGACGTCACGCTCTACAATCCGCTTATGCCGGTCTTGCTGGTCGTTTCGGACGTCGATGGCTCAGCCCTCGACATCTCGCTCTTGCCGTTTCCATCGCTCTGCCGGGGCGGGATTCACTACGCCGAAACCGTCGGCAGCGCTGATATCAGTCAGCCCCTGCAGCAGTTGAAGCGGTTGTCCGACCGGCTGGTGCCTGACATCATGCGCACCGCACCTGGCAGCGGACTCGTGGCCCGTATCGATATCGACCTCAACGGTGCGACGGGAGCCGAGCCCATTTTTTCCGAGCCACTTCGCGAATGGATGGCCAAGGTCTTCAGCGTGGCCGTGGTTCCTCGCGAAGAGGCTGGCCAGGATGATGACGGTCAGGCCTATCTCAGGATGTTGCTGGGGGGAACTGCTGAGCCTGCCAATGCGACGTCGTCGCCATCGGCTGGAGAGCCGTACGTCCTCGACCTTCCCGCCGATGCCGTGCCGACGCTCGCAGTGCTCGCGGCGGAGAGCGGCAGACTGGCAGACGAAGTCACGCTGGGACACTATTATGTGGCTGAGCGCGCGACGGCGCAGCCTCAGCTCTCAGTGGTCTTGCCTACCGGCATGGATGATTTGCTGAGCCTGCAACCTGATTGGGCGCCGCGTAGCTTTCCTGTGCTTCGCCGAATGGACGGTCAGCCCAGCCAGAGCTCCGGCGGCGCGAAGCCGGCGGATTTTCATCTCGCCATCCGCTTCCCGCCCGATGTCGAGACCCATCCGGCAGCACTCCTCATGCCATTGGCGCCAGACAGCGCCGGTTCGGTCGTCGTGGAAGACCAGGGCGCTCATGACGAGTCGATCTTCGACGTCGTCCTGCGAGTCTCCAGTCCTGAGCGGGCTGAAACGGCCGTCGGTTCGCTGCTGACACAGAGACGCGCCGTGCTGGGCCATGTCCGGGTGGTTCCCACGCGGGCGCATGTCGACATGGAAGCGTTGGCAGCGGTGCTGGACCGCGCCGTGCCCGGCCGATGGAGTCAAGCGGGCGCAGGTGAAGAATTCGGTGCGCCATTCACGCTGTTCCTCGACGATGACGTGGTGCTGCACGATCCACGCACGATCGGGGCATTGTCAGTCCTGGCACGGCACAAGAACACAGCTTCGGCGTCCTGCGTCCTGTTGCGCGACATCGTGGGCGGCAAGGGGGCCGGCCTCAAGTTCGAGTCGGGCGGCTATTTTGCCTCACATGTTTCCCTGCTGTCGCGGCCCCGGCTGGTGCTGGCCGCACCCGACTGCCGCAAGGCATTCGCCAACATGACCTATCCCGTCGTCATGAATGACCCCGGATGCCTGCTGGCCCACACAGCAGCGCTGCCGCAAGAGCTGACAAACCGTCTTGCCGCCGATGATCCAGATTTTCTCGGCTTTTCGCTGGCTGCGCTGTCGTCCGGGCACCGCCACCTGTGCACTTCGGCGGTGCGTGCTGCTTCGTCCGGGCCGCTGCCGCATCGCAAGATCAGCGACCCGCCCGGTCTCGACGTCCTTGGCGCCCAGCAATGGGAAATCATTCTGGCCAACGCGGCCAACGTCAGGGACCTTCACGGATGAGGATCGTTGTCGCTGTTCCCAGCGAGGATCAGAAGCATACCGCTGGTGTTCGTATCCGTTACCATCGCCTGGCGCCCTTCGTCACCGCCCTTGGCCACAAACTTGTGGTCGAACTGGTGGATGACATCGTCGCCGGCACTTCCGTGCCGTCCGATGTCTTCCTCATCAGCAAATGCTACGACGCCCGCAGCGTGATCCTGGCCTCTGAACTGCGCGGCCGTGGCTGCCAGGTCGGCGCCGATTTCTTCGACGATTACTATACGCAATTCCGTGACAGCCGTTTCGTCCACCTCCGGCAGTGGCTCGGCCAGATTGCGGGCTCATTGACCTTCGGCTTGTGTTCGACGCACTCGATGCAGGAGACGGCAGGTACGTATCTCCCCGGCCTGCCGTTTCACGTCATGAACGATCCCCGTGAAGCCGCGGAAATGGATGATCTGGAGCCGGCGCTCGCTGCAAAGCTTGAGCGGACACAGCGCACGGGTATCATCGACATCGGCTGGTTCGGCATCGGCGACAACCCTTACTTCGACGTCGGCCTCAGCGATCTCAGGTATTTCGGTGACACGCTTGCATCGGCGGCGTGCCATGGTTTGCAGCCCCGCCTCACCATCCTCACCAACCGGCGTGCCATGACGCCGGCGCGGCTGGCACTTCTGTCGCGGCTGCCGATTCCCTGGACCCTGGAAGAATGGAGCGAGGAGGCTGAACTCCAGCTTCTCGCAGCGAGCTATGCGTGTTTCCTGCCGGTGAATGCGCAGCGGTTCAGCACGGCGAAGTCCCTCAATCGCGCTGTCACGGCGCTGACGGCGGGAGCGCAGGTGCTATCCGCCGGTTATCCGCTTTACACGATGTTTGACCCGTTCATCTACCGGTCGGCGGGTGATCTTGCCGCCGATGCCGCCGGTGGCCGGCCGCTGCTCCGGCAGGAGACGCTGTCTGATCTCTTGGCGCTGCTCGACCGGCACGCAAATCCGGCGGCTGAGGCCAAGGCGCTGGTGTCGTTCATTGAAAGCCTTCCCGCACCGGCCACATCGGACAGCCCGCTGTACGCGGTGGTTCATGGCCGCCACTCGGGCATTGCCATCCACAAGTCGGTTCAACGGCGGAGGCATCTCTCCATTGCCGGGGCATTCCCCATCCGCGAAATCAACTATGACATGACGCTCGCGCCGGGATCAGCGGACGGCGTGGTGACCGTCAATCTGTCGGCTGCCGCGATGAAACACGTGCGCCCGGAAATGGCTGCGAATGCAACACCAATCCGGAACGCCAATGGCAAGGCCATGATGGCGATTGAGATCGCCGATCGTGCTTTGCGGCAGGTCGCCAACGCCGTCACGCCACCATCACGGCATGACAGCATCATCCTGTGGCGATACCAGACCGATATGCGTGCGATCGAGGCGCTGGTCCGGACCCTCTTTGGCGGCACGGTCCAGTGCCTGGCGTCCGAACAGATGTCGCCCTATCTTTCCGGGCTGGAGCTCTCGCGGTGACACGGCGGCGCCATGGCATCTTCCTGTTCAACCTCCTGCAGGATGTGAATGTTCTGAGGCCGCTTGCCTATCTCGTGGCGCGGGAGCTGGACGTGCGGCTCGCCTTTCTGATCACAGGCAGTTTCCTGGAGCGGGACACTCTTCGCACATGGCAGCGGGAGCTGAGCGAAATTGCCGCCGCAACAGGGGCCGATCTCCACATCTACGAAACGCCGGCAGACGCCCTTGCCGTGCTGCAGGGCAAGCAGGGCTTTATCGTCGCGGCCAGTGAATCGACGCTCACGGCCCATGCCAATACGCACAATGTCTTCCGTCTTGCGCCTTCGTCGTTTCTCAAGATCACCATGCAGCACGGGTATGAATGCGTCGGCTTCCTGCAGAATCGCGAGCACGACGTTGCCCATGGGCTCAACATCAGGTTTGCCGCCGACGTGATCTGCGGGTGGTGCGAGGCGCCGGCGCTAACGTCCCTGGCGGCCAGCGAGCGGCCGAAGCTTCATGTGTCGGGCCCGCCCTTCGTCCTGTGCCGCCAGCCTGCGGGTGAGGGCAGCGGCGGCGGCCGCACCGGCCTCATTTGCGAGAACCTCCACTCGCCAAGACTCAATGCGACGGGAAGCCATGGCGAGTCGTTCATGCGCAGCTTCGCGTCATTCTGCGAGACCATGGATGCCGTGGGGCAGGCGGTGTCTCTGCGACCCCATCCCGGCGGCATGTATGTGGTGAAGAACAATATTGCTCTGCCGTCCAATGTGCGGCTCAGCATGCAGCCGATCTACAAGGTTCCACTGTCGTCGTTCAGCTTTGGCATATCGGCGCCGTCTACCGTGGTTTTGGATATGCTGCTCGCGGGCCTTCCGGTCGCCGTGTGGCGCGACGAGGCCGGGATCATGGATGCGTCAAATTACGATGGCCTGGTGGCCATCAGCCGGCCAGCCGACTGGCTTGCCTTCGCGCGTGATGCCGTCGTCAAACGCGACGAGATCATTGCCCAGCAACAGGCGTTTCTCGCCCGCCTGCGGATGCTCGTCGACCCCAAGGATGTCTACAGGCGTTTCGCCTCCCTGTTTGCCAATGCGACAACGTCGACCGGCGAGGTGAGAAGCGCCGCCGACGTCGGGCCGGCCGTGATACCGCGGCGTATCGCCTTCGTCGCCAATGGCCTCATTCCAACGTTGCAGCTGTCGTTTCTCAAGCCGCTGGCCCAGCTTCTGTCGGACGGGACGATTGCACACGAGATCCTCACCGAGGTGGAAGCGAACGAACTATTTCCCGTCAAGGTCAAAGGCCGCGCCGTCAATGCAAAAGAGCGGGCGCGCAAGATTGGTGACTGGATGGATGAACGGCTCGCAGCCTTCGAGCCGGACCTCATCGTCGCCTGCCGCTACAGCGCGCCCGGTGCCGGCCGGATCGCCGGCTATGCGCGGCGTGCCGGAGTCCCGCTCATCTATCACATCGATGACGATCTGCTGAATATCCCACCGGAAATCGGTGAGAAAAAATACCTCGCGCACAACCATCCCAGCCGGCTGATGTCGGTCAATACCCTGCTGCGGCGCGCTGATCTCGTTTATGCATCGACGCCACGGCTCAAAACGCGTCTGCGGCAGCTTTCCTACCGGACCAGCATGGTGCATGGCGGCATTTATTGTTCCGGCAAGATCCTCAGCCTTGCTGAACAGCGGCCGGTGCGGTGCGTCGGCTACATGGGCTTCGACCATGCCCATGATTTCGCGATCGTGCTGCCGGAGCTCGTGGACTATTTGCGTCGCAATCCGGAGATCAATTTCGAACTCTTCGGTTCCATCCCGAAGCCGGTTGAGCTCGAGGAGTTCGGTGAGCGGGTTCATGTCGTGCCGCCAGTTCGCGACTATGAGGAATTCATGGCGGCGTTTGCGGCCCGGCAGTGGGATATCGGCCTCTGCCCTTTGGCGAAAACGCCTTTCAATGAGGTGAAGGCCAACACGAAGTGGGTGGAGTACAGTTGCGCCGGTGCGGCGGTGCTGGCCACGCGCGGCATGGTGTATGACGACTGCTGCTCGGGAGGCTGCGGAGCGTTGTTGGAGCGCGGCGAATGGCTGGCCGCGCTGGAAGACCTCACGCGCGATCCGGTCCGCCGTTACGAGATGGTCCGAGCGGCGCAGGTGAAGGTCGCCAGCGAGTATAGTGTGGAACGGCTGGAGGAGCAGGTGCTGACCATCTTTGCCGAAGCCAGACAAGCACAGGTGGCGGCCCGCACGCAGGAACAGGGCAACGGACTGCCGGGTCCGTTCGCCAGCAAGGCAATGCCGCTTCAGCAGCGCATCGCCTGACGCTCAAGGCTCATCCGGGTCGAGGGCCGCTTCCTCGCATTCCACCTCGACGAAGGATTTGGCGCGGGCCAGAAACTCGTCCTGCTTCGGGTCGCCGTCCTCGCGGACGGTGGAGCCCTTGGCAGCGGCGCTGGCAGATGTTGTGCCCGCCGCATATTTCAAGAACAGCCGCATGACATGTGACACGCCGTGTTCCGTTACATTCCTCAGATCGTCGGCATAGTAGCTGCCGCGATTGTAGGCCCCGGCGATGATCTCGAAGGACGGAAAGTAATGAACATTGTCGTTGGCCTCGGTAAGCGCCTGGGCCGCGACGCGGAGCACCGCCTTCGAGTAGGTGGTGGCTGTCAGCACATGGGTGCCGGCTGCAGCCGTGGCCATCAATGGCACGGGCGACACCGTCAGGACCACCTGCGCTGATGGGTTGACCGTCTTGAGTTCCGAGAGGACATATTGCATGTCATCGATCACCTCGGTGACCGGCTGGTTATGGAAGACATATCGGTCGGGATCGAAGCTGCCGCCCTCGACGCCCGGGCAAAGCGGAAACACCGCACCATCGGCCTTCGAAACCCAGCATTCCGTCAGGCCCAACGTGAAGACGAACACATTCAGGCGCTCGAACATGGTGCGGACAGCGGCGAGATGCTGCCGCCTGTCGGCTTCCATTTCGTCGATGGAGACAAAATTCCCAGGCTGTACGGCAGGGCGGAAGGGATCGCGAACCGTCCCATCGGCATCGATCCAGGCAGGCTCCCCGGGCGTGAAGCGGCCATAGGCGCGGTCCAGCAATTGGCGCAACTGGCGGGCGGTATAGATGTTGCCGTAGCGGGCCGAGAAGGTGCCGTAATTGTTCTTCTCGCGCACCGCTTCCGGCAGGATGGGGTGGCCCGGCTCGATGACATAGTAGTTGAAGCCGGCGGCGCGCAGGTGGCGGGCGATGTGCTGGGCGAAGCAGCTTCCGGCCGTCGCCACCTTGGTCCGCGGGCCGATCTTGAGATCGAAGCGGCCGACCGGATCGACATCGGCCATGGCAACGCCGGCCACGGATTTGCGCCAGAAGGCCTTGGCGGGAAGTGTGCGGTAGGGGTGATCGGACATCGATGCTATTCCCTCCTGGTCGTCAGCTGTCGTTACGGGTTTGCATGGCGGCGAGGCCGCAGAGTCGTGCAAGGGCCAATGCGCCATAGCGGGCGTTGGCGTGGGTGGCGTCGTTGGCCTGGTAGTCCCGCAGGATGAAGCCGCGCTCGTTGCGGGCCTCGGCCGGAGGATCGACGAACAGCACCCCGGTGTCCTTGAGGCGTTGGCGCACGGCTTCGCAATAGGCGTTCCAGCAAGCCATCCGCAATGGTGCCGGGCTCACCCCATTGTCGCGCATCGACTGGATCAGGGGGCCGGTGGTCTTGGTGCGCAAGATTTCTTCTTCGTTCTCGCGCGGCGGTGGCGAGAACAGGTGGAAGAGTGGCACGGTGCAATTGTTGGCAAGGCGTTCGAGCCGGCGCAGTTCGTTCCGGTTCATCAGATCCTCGAGCGCATCCCGGATCGCCTGGCGCGGGACGACCTGAGCCTTGCTCTCCCGGGGATGGCTGCTGCCGCTGGCGGAGAATACCTGGAAGGCCTGGGGATGCTGGGCCAGTGCCAGCGTCTGGTGGTGATTGCCGCCGATGACCGAAACGACGACGTTGCCGCGTCCCAGCTTCCTGACAAGGGCAAGCACATCGGGAAAGGTGATGTCCCCCACGGTGTTGCCGTGCTTGGTCTTTTCAACCCGCAGGATCTCGATATCGAACTGATCGCTGGCAAACAGGCCCTGCTTCAGCGCCAGATCGAGCGCCCCGCCGTGACTATCGCCGATGATCCACATCTTCTGCTTCCGCGCTGGAACCGGCGTCGGCCGGGACGGTGCATCGTCGGCCAACATCTTCACGAAATCCCTCACGAGCAGGGCGCCGTAGCTGGCGTTGGCATGGGTGGCGTCAGAGGCTTGATAGGCGTCGGCGAGGAAGCCCTTGCTGTCGCGCGTGCCGCCGGGCGTGAGATAGGGGCTGGCGCCGATTCTTTCGAGGTACTCCGAGACCTTGCCGGCCTCGATGGTCCAGAAGGCCAGCCGGCTTTGAGCCTCGGCCCAGCGGGCGTTGGGCAGGGGTGTGCCATCCTTGCGCTGCTGCGGCGGCGGGCCGGGGTCTTCCTTCGGCGGCGGTGCCATAAAATGCACAACGCGGCAGGCCGCAATCTCCAGGTAGCGCTTCATCGTGGTGTCCCGCTGGAGATGGCCGTCAACCAGACTCCCGATGACGCTGGCCGGAATGATCTGGGTTCGACCCAGGACAGATCCAGCGGTCCCGTTCATGACGGAGAAAGGCAGGTCGTTCTCGATCAGACCGTAGATGTTGTGCAGCGTGCCGAGGAAACTGGTGACCAGCAAATCGCCCCGGCCCAGGGCGCGAATCTTGGCCTCGGCAGCCTCCGGCGTGGTGTCCCCATGCCCGCCCGCGCCGCCAGCCATCAGCCAACAGATCTCCAACTCGACACCGGCTGGAACGAGACCGGGCTCTTGCCTGATCGCACGCTTGACCATGGCCGTGTGGCTGTTGCCAACGATGAGGATCCTGCGCCTGGCCATCCTCAATTCACCGCCGGTAAGTCAGTTGCGGGGGCGGTCAATAGGGCAACTCCACGCCGCTGGCCCTCAGCGCATCACGGAACACCGGGAGCTCGACGATCTCCAGCCCCTTGTATTTCTCGGCCGCGAAGGCCTGATAGTCCGCCTCGCTGTCGAGCAGCATCTTGTCGATGAGATGCATGCCTTGGCCCCTGGCATCGCGGTGGGCGACCAGCGTGTCGCGGTCGAAATCGGGGACGCGGCCGATCATCTTCTGGCGTGAATGTTCCTTCAGCAGGTGCAGCGGCTTGTTGTGCAGGTGGATCTGCCAGACGCCGCGGACGGGCTTCTTGACGCAACTGTTCCGCGCACGCGCCTTGTGAAAGCCCAGGTCGAGGTAGTCGCAGGTATCTTGGGCGAAGAAACATTTCTTGCGGCTCTTGCGCACGAAGCCGCCATGTCTGCCGGGGTAGTTATCGAAGCTGCTGCCGAACATCAGGACGTCCTGGGTGCCGAGATGCGGGCGGAGGATTTTCTCCAGCGCTGATTTCGAGCAGCTGTAATTGCCGTCCTTGTGAACGATGGTGAATTCATCGCAGTCCAGTGGAAAATAGAAATCCGCGGGGTCGGTGCGATCGAGATCCTTGATGAGCTCCGCGATCAGGTCGCCTTTCCGGGCGAAGTCCTCGACCGTGTTGTGATTCCAGAAGACGTGCACACCCTTGTCCTCGGCGTGCTTCAGGTCGCTGATGACCGCCGGAAGGGTCGATCCATTGTCGAAAACATAGAGATTCTCAGGGCCGAAGAGGTGGCTGAAATAAGCAATCCACACCGGCAGCAGAAGCTCCTCGTTCTTCTGCATCATGACAACCTTGAACTTCATCCGGAACACGCAACCATTTGAACGGTTTGCTGTTTAACAGAGTGGTGTTTCCGATTCCATACCGCCGCCTGCTGCCGTGATGCGCAGCGAAGGCCATTCTCCCGTGCAGTCGGCTTCGGCGAGACGGAAGAAGCCGTTGCGAAAGGGGTAGACGGTCTGGCTGATCCGGACCGGTCCAGTCCCCGATGGCTTGAAGGTAACGGAGCCGCCATCGTAGCCGACGGTGATGGTGTCTTCTCCGGCGTCGATTTGGGCTTCTTTTTGACCGTCTCCGGCAAAGAGCGGCCAGCGCAGAAGTACGCGGTCTGCATCCCCCACAGGGTGCCAAGTCACTTCGACTAATCCGGACGCGACGACGATCCGCTCCTCGATGGTGCGGAGACCGCCGCGGGCGATCCGGTAGCGGATTTGGGCGTTGAGACGATCCGGGCCGCGGTCCTCTTCCAAGACATCAGCGATGACCTTGATACCGGACAGACCTGCGAGGCTCTGCACCGGCCGGCCCAGCAAGTCCTGGCCGTTGCCATCTGGATCATGCCACGCCAGCCCCATGGCCACTCCGCCCGGGAGCGGATTGTCGAGATGGAACATCGGATCCGCCGGCGCCCCATCGGACATCGGGAGTTGCATCGGCAGCTCCCGCATGTTGATCCGCAGAATGCCGCGCGGGGTCTGCAACGGCGTCGCCATAGTCGCTACTTCAACCTGCGTCCCACTGCACGCGGAGAAAAGCTTCTCGATGCCGCTGCCGATCCGCAGGCTGAAGCAGCCCTGTTCGGCTGGCGTCCAGTGCTCGGCCACCTCCGCACGGTCTGTGCTCAGTTCGAAGGCGAATCCGAGCGCCGTCATGGCAAGGAGATTGTATTGGGAATGAGATGAGTAGACCTCGAAGCCGTGGCGTTCCGCCGGGTCGCAGCGGTTCTTGACGATCGACAGTTCTCCGCTGGGGCGAGTCCAGGGCAGCACGGCGCAGAGGGCGCGGCGGGCGGCGCGCGTGAAGACGCCGGCCAGGCGCTGGTCGTTGCGAGAAAGTGCGCCACCCGCCGCCCATTCGAAGATTACGCATTGCAGGGCATCGGACCACAAGTGATGGCTGCTGCGGCCGCCCGGCGGCAGATCGCCGGTGGGCGATTGCATGAACAGTGACGTGATTGCTCCGCGGACCAGCGCCTCTTCGAGTTCCTGTCGTCCTGCGCCGTCGTAGCCCCAGGCCAGCATGTCGGCCAGCCAGGCGCGGGGGAAGGCGTCATAGGTCATGGGGCCTTCGGCGTAGAGGCCGAATTCGTTGTTGAACAGCCAGCCCTGTTTCAACAGGCTGTCGGTGACGTAGCCGGTATCCTCTGCCAGGCCCAGGCGGATCAGCATCTGGTGGCCGGCGAGCGCCTTGCAGTTCCAGTTGGCGCCCGAGCGCTTGGTGCCGCCCGGCCGCTTGCGATAGGTGCGGTAGGGATCGAAGGTCTTGAGCGGTGCCGCGGCCGCTTCCAGCGCGCGAGGGTCGGCGACGGTGGCGAGCAATCGATAGGCATGCGCGAGGGGTGCCGGATAGAAATCTTCGTGCCCGTCTGCGGCGGTGCGGCTGGCCAGCGCTTTTGCCGCGTGGGCGAAGGCCGCTATCGCTGGCGCAATCAGGCCGGCACGGCCGGCGTGTGCCGCAAGAAGCGCGGCCACATAGGCAAAGCACGGGGTGGCATATTGAAACTCGACCTTCTTGTAGGGATCGATGATAGCGCCTGTTTCGTCCTGGTGCTGGAGGAAAAAATCGACGCAGCCGGTGATCACTTGAAGATAATCCTGCCCTGTCAGGCTGGTCCCTTCAGGCGGCGGCAGTTCTCCGGTCTCCTCGAACCAGCGGGCCAACATGGCTGCCGGACCATTCCCGGTTTCCGGCGGCAGGTTCCAGCGGTTGTCGAGGAAGCGCGTGATGCCGGCTTCAATATGTTCCGATGGTTCAGCCGGCGTGATGACAAGCTGGCAAACCGCCCAGATCGCATCCGGTGAGCTGAAGCGGATGGCCAGCCGCCCGTCAATTGCAATGACAGGAATCGTTACGCTCAGAAACGTCTGCCCCTCTGTCCGTGCCGTGGGCACCTGCGTCTCTTGTCCCCGGATGGCGATGTCGATGGCCCGTGGCGCGCCCTTGGGATCGCCGACCAGAAACGTACAGCGATAGCGGCCCGGCTTCACGGCGACGGCGAATTCCGCCGGGGCGCGGCTCAAGACCAGGTGCTGCGCGTAGGGTTCGGCATTGGGCCGTTCCATCGGGCGGGGATTGCCGGTCGCCCAGCCATAGCCGGTGCCGGGATCGAACATCCGGTCCGCGCCGATGGCAATCCAGCCGTTCCCGGCATCGTCGGCCCCAAACTGGAAGCGCAGCGGTGTTCCGTCCCGAGGCGAATGGCGCCCCATGCTCATCCCATCATCTTCCGGCGCTGCAGTTCCTCATTGGCGGCAGCAGAGCGGTCCTCGTGCAACGGCTGCGCCTTGACCCACTGAACGAGCCGCTCAATTCCGGCCTCTAGGCTCACGTGCGGTGTGACGCCAAGCAGCTGTCGAAGCCGTGAGATATCGGCGAAGTTATGGCGGATGTCGCCGACCCTGAATTGCCCGGTGATCTCGACCCTGGGTTCGACGCCGAAGGCCCGCGACAAGGCATGAGCCATATCCTTGACCGGCGTAGCCGCGCCGCTGCCGACGTTGATCACGGCGTTCGGCGCATCCTCGCGCGTGCAGGCGGCGGTGATGGCAGACACCACGTCCGCGACATGGACGAAATCGCGGCTCTCCAGTCCGTCCTCGAAGACCGGCAGCGGCAGATTGCGCCGGATGCGATTGGAGAACACGGTCAGCAGGCCGGTGTAGGGATTGGCGAGCGACTGTCCCTCGCCATAGACGTTCTGCAGGCGGAGGATGGCAAAGCCCACTCCCTTGCTGGCGCATCCGATGCGCACGAGATCCTCCTGCGCCAATTTGGTCGCGGCGTAGATGGAGGCGGGGTCGGTGCGATCATCCTCGCGGGTCGGCACCGCGGTCAACTCTTCGCCAGTTTCCGGGCAGCGCAGCTCCCACTGCCGGTGTCGCAACTGCCCGATGCCACGCGTCGGAGGTGTCAGCCGGCGCTGATGGGGATCGCCGGCGCGGATGAAGGCGCCCTCGCCGTAGACCGCCCGGCTGGAGGCGAGAATGACGCGCTTGACACCACTGCCGCTGCCATCGACCAGTTGCTGCATCAGATTGGCGGTGCCGAGCACGTTCTGGTCCACGTAGCGGCCGATTTCATACATCGACTGGCCGGTGCCGGTTTCGGCCGCCAGATGGATGACCGTATCGGCGCCATCGCACGCCCGCCGGAGATCGGTGGTGGAGCAGACGCTCCCGCGCTGGAACTCGAGTCCCGGCGAATTTTGCAACCACGCCACGTCAGCGGGAATCTGTCCATGCACCTGCGCCGACAGCGTGTCGAGGATGCGCACATGGTAGCCTTCTTTCAGAAGCCCCGGAACAAGGTGGCGGCCAATGAATCCCGCACCGCCCGTCACAAGAATGGTCTTCACTTGAGGTTCCTCTTCCGATCCCGCTGGGCTGTATGGTGGTCTTTGGTCATGGCATCGAGCTGGCTCTTCAGGATTCCGTAGGCTTCGCGCTCCCGGGTCAGCTTGGTGCGGTTGCCCTCAAGCTTGCGTTGAAGCATTTGAATATTTTCCTGCTGACGCTGACTCAGCGCTGTCGCGCGGTCGTGCTGGGCTTCCATCCCGGCGACGCGCGACTTGAGCGTTGCCACTTCTTCGCGCAGGGCCTTTGCATCAACTGCCGCCATGGCAAAGGGAGCTGCCGCATCGAACATGTCCTGCAGTGTATCGGCCAGCGCGTCACTTGCCGGAAATGCATGAGATGGAAGGCCGAGGATGCGCCGGTAGAACGTTTCCGATACACCGAAGTGACAGCTTGCCCGGCTGCGTGTGGCCTTGTGATGGCGCAGATCCTTGCGGATGAGGCCTGTCACATCTCTGGTCGCGGCGTTGGATGGCAGGCGGAGTGCAGAGACCAGTTTCGTCACCGTTGCTGCGGCATCATCGAACCATGTCTCGTAGGGGATGACCTGGGTGATGTCGCGGCCCGCAAATCTGAGGATATCGTAATTGTAGGCGAGCCAGTTGATTTCGGATTCGACTGGCGTCAGCGGCCGATGCACCGGGTTCTTGTCGGACATCGAAAGGGAAGCCTCTGCCGGATGCCTCACCGCCCAGATGAAGCGCGGGGAGACGTTCAACTCTTTCAGGATCTCTTGCCACAACGGCAGCAGACGGCAGGTGCGGGGGTCCTTGAAACCCCATGGGCCCTTGGTGCGCGCCAGGTGATCTGCCATCGTGGCCTTGAGCCGTTCCCGCAGTGGTGCAACGGCCGCATCCCGCCACCATCCGTCAGGAAACGGTAAGGCATGGCGCGGGTTGCCAACCGGCGCGCCGATGAGGCTGAGGATCTCGTCGTGCAGCGCCACGATATCCATCCGCTCCCAGAAGCCGGCTTCGTTCTTGATGCTGTGGTGGGTCGGGCCGTCGACCATGTCGACGCCCAGTTCGTGGAGGATGTTGGCAAGGAGTGACGTGCCGCTGCGGTGCATGCCGAGGACGATGACGATCTCGCGGGTCTCTGCCGTTGGCCGGCCAACCGTCCCTTTCCTTGCGGAGACACGGCTTGAAGGCTTCGCGGCTTTCGCCGTTTCGTTCTGCCGCTGACGGGAGTCACTCAAGCCGACCGACCTCATTGAGAATTTTTCGGCGCTCAGAATAGTCGAATGTCCTTGACGGAAGAAGAACAAGCTTTGGCCACGTCAATGTTCGGCGTTGCGCAACGAGACTTCCACGAGGCTCCGTTCGGCCATCCACAGGTCTGCGAAGTCGACATTCTGGCAGTTATCGAACCAGGGACCGCCATTGGTGAAATGGATGGCTGCCGGCGGCGCATCGGGCTTCGGGTATTCGCCGGCGAGGAAATTCCATTCGCGTGGCAGGCTGCCGATATGCGCGTCGTCGCCGATCCAGTTGAACCGGTGCAGGAAGGCCGGTGATTGGGCATTTACGACTTCGGGGGTCAGGCCCTTCACGTCCGGGTGGGTGCCGTTGAACAGGATAAACGACGACCAGTTCTTGCGCGGATAGGCGGTCTGCTGCTGGCCATCCATCTTCACGGTCTGTGATGGCGTGTAGTCGTGCTGCACGACGTGAACGGCCTTTCCAGGGGCAGCAAGTCTCAGCACCTCGTGGATGTCACGGGTGAACAGGAAGTCGCAATCCACGAACACCGACCAGCCGTCATAGGCAGCGAGATAGGGGGTCAGAAAGCGGGTCAACGAGAATTCCGTCGTGGCGGTGTCCTTGCCGCGCGTATAGAGGCCCAGTTCTCTCAGCGCCGCCTGCTTGAGAGGGCAGATGTCCACGGGCGACGATGCGTGACGCAGAATGGAATGGCGGCACACCTGCCACGCAACATCCTCGCGGGAATCGTAACCCACGTATATCTTCATTGTGCCGATACTCCCCCGGGCAATGCCGGCCCTCATGGTTATCTGTCGCGGCCAATCCGGTCAACCGCAAGCCATTCCGCGTCTGCCGGACATCAATGCCGAACAAGAATCAATTGCTCATTCCATGTAGCCTGCGGTAGCTATTGAGCCACGAATTGGATCTGTCTGGACATCGGGATTGACAATGCTGCGTGATGGCCAAAGGACCCGGTTGATGCGATGACTGCCGTCCTGCCACCGGTTACCAGTGAATACACATCGGCGTTGCAAGAGGACGAATTTGGCCGGCAGGCCGAGGTGCAAACGGTTCCAGTCTGCCGACCGAAGCTGCCGGAAGCCCAGGTTCTGCTGCCCTATCTCCGGCGGATCGATCAGGCGCGCTATTACAGCAATCATGGCCCGCTAGCCGTGGAACTGGGCTGGCGCCTCGCGGCACGGTTCGGCATCGCCGCCGATTGCGCAGTGCTGGCGTCAAACGGAACGATGGGGCTCGCCGGCGCCATCCTGGGAACCGCTGGCCGCGCGACGGCGCAGAAGCCATTGTGCATCTGTCCGGCCTTCACGTTTGCCGCGACGGCCATCGCCGCGGAACTCGCGGGCTTTGTGCCGTACATCGTTGACGTCGATCCGGAGACCTGGGCGCTCGATCCATCGAACCTGCGAACGCTGCCCGACATCCAGCGTGTCGGCCTCGTCATGCCGGTCGCGCCGCTTGGCCGCTGCCTCGACGTGCGCGCCTGGCAGGGGTTCAGCGAGCGCACCGGCATCGCGGTGGTCGTGGATGCAGCCGCTTGTTTCGATACGCTCGACGTGGACGCCTCACCGGACAGCACGTTTCCGGTCGTCGTCAGCCTTCATGCGACCAAGACCATGAGCACGGCGGAGGGCGGCTTGGTG
>CAZECZ010000084.1:0-19097 GCA_964510815.1 uncultured Aestuariivirga sp. | reverse complement strand
AGGCCGATTGCCGTTTCGTCGACGTAAGCTTCTCTCACGGCGACACGCCGGTACTGAGGAACGTCAGCCTGGTGATCCCCACTGGCGGCATCACTGTCCTCAAAGGCCCTTCAGGGGCTGGAAAGACCACTATCGTTGATCTCTTCATCGGCCTGCACGAGCCGTCGTCCGGCCAGATTCTGATGGGCAATTTGCCGCTGTCGTCGGTTGACATCATGAAGCTTCGGCGGCGCATCGGTTATGTGCCACAGGAATTGAGCCTGCTGCATTCCACCGTTCGCGAAAACATCACCCTGGGCGATACGGCGATCTCCGACGACCGCGTCCGGCAGGCGCTTGAACTCGCTGGAGCCGGTGCCTTCATCGCCGGATTGCCGCATGGCCTGGATACCGACGTTGGCGAAACCGGTGGCAAGCTTTCAGGTGGCCAGCGCCAACGCATTTCATTGGCCCGGGCGCTGGTCACGGAACCCGATATTCTCATCCTGGATGAGGTGACAAGCGCGCTCGATCCGGCAACCGAAGGTGAAATCGTGTCGAACATCGCGAAGCTGTCGCAACGCTACACGATTATCATCATCACCCATCGCGAGGCCTGGGCGCAGATCGCCGGCCGCCTTTATGACGTGCGCGATGGGCAGGTGGCTGAAACCCGGCCGCCCACCAAAGACTCGCCATTGCTGGCGGCAAGCAGCTGAGCCGGCCAGGTGTCTGTGCTGCTATGCAGCAAAATCCGGTCGCCGCGGCGTGGACTTTGGTGTATGAGCCCAGTCAAATTCCGCCTGGCATGTTTGATATCATTGAATTTGTTGCGTGAAAGGCGGCAGGGCCAAGGCAGCGGAGTGCTGTGGAGGGGGCGCAGGTCCTCAAGATCGGGTGATGATGTTTTCTTTCCTTGAACGCGCTGGCGAAGCAGTGGTCGGTATCCTGCCGGACCGGCCGCGTATTGCCATCAAGCGCAAAGCGCGCATGGCCTGGGAGCGAAACCAGTTCCGCAAAGCCGATGTCAGCGTCATCGCCCATCCGAAGAGCGGCAGCACCTGGCTCCGGTTCCAGCTCACCAGACTCTATCAGAAGAAGCACGGTCTCGACGAGGGCGTGATCCCAAACGTCGAAAGCCTGCACGGATTGGAGCCATCCATTCCGCAGCTTTACATGGCGGGCTACGAGTACATGAAGCAGATCGTCGCGCGGCCCGTGCCGGATGCCGAACTGAAGGACAAGGCCTGCATTTTCCTGCTTCGCCACCCGATCGACGTTACCGTGTCGCTCTATTTCCATATCCAGAAGCATGCCCAACGCGAGCGAAAGCTGTTCAATGACTGGCCAATGGATCTCAGCCAGACGTCGATGATGGAATTCGTTATCACGTCGCATTGGGGCTTGATGGAAGCCATCGGCTTCTACAACAGCTGCCTTCGCCATGCAGACAGTATGGCCCGTGCCCACGTCGTGCGCTACGAGGACATGTTGGCCGACAGTGAGAAGGCCTTGGCCGGAATGGCCCGGTTCATAGCCCATCCGGTGACCGACGAAGATATCCGCGAGGCGGTGGAGTTCACCTCTTTCGAACGCTTGCGCGCCGCCGAACTCAAGAACACATTCAACACCCCGCGGCTTCACGCCGCAAACCCGGAAGACCCCAACAGCTTCAAGGTCCGTCGCGCCAAGTCGAACGGCTACCGTGACTACTTTGACGCAGGCCAGATTGCCGAGTTGGAGCGTATGGTGGAGCAAAATCTCGATCCGCGCGCCGGTTATGGCTTCAGCCAGCCGGCCGGCGGGTCACCGCAAGATCAGAGGAGATAGACCATGACCTATCTGGACATTGACAAGTTCGAGGCAGCGGATGCCACCCGCGAACCTTTTGAATTCCTGACCGTGCCAGCCTTTGTCAGCGGAGATGCCCTGAAGGCGGTCAACGAGGATTTTCCGAAGATGGAACGCGCGGGTAATTTTCCGCTGGAAAAACTGACATACGGACCCAAGTTCCAGACATTCCTGGACGAGATCAGAGGTGACGCCTTCCGTGAGGCGATAGAACGCAAATTCAACATGAACCTCAAGGGGCTCAAGCACCTGATCACCATCCGCGGCTTTGCCGAGCCCTCTGACGGCAACATCCACACGGATGTTCCTTCGAAGGTCGTGACCGCGCTGATCTATCTCAACGAGAACTGGGATTCGAAGGGTGGCATGTTGCGCCTGCTGCGCGATGGCAAGGACATCGAGAACTACATTGCCGAGGTTCCCCCAATTGGTGGCACGCTGCTGATGTTCAAGCGGTCCGACAAATCCTGGCACGGTCACAAGCCGTTCAGCGGCGTCCGCCGCACCATTCAGATCAATTGGATCGACGAAAGCGTGAGCGACACCGCCCATGGAATCGGGAAATTCGGCCGCCGGGTGAAGAAGGTCCTCGGCCTCGTCGATTGAAGCAGGTCGACTACGCCAGTCCGGGACCGTCCATGACTGATTTCGTGCTGCTGTAGGCAGCGTCCAGATGGGATTTCATGGCGGCCGCGGCCTTGGCGGGATCCCTGCTGTTCAGGGCCCGAATGATCTCGCGGTGCTGCTCAAGCGTCGCTTCGGCTTGGCCAGCGCGGGGGAGCATCATGTGGCGGCACCGGTCAAGCTGGGCCTTGGAAATCTCAATGGTACTCCACAGGCGCGGCAAGTCGCTGATTTCCGTAATGTAGCGGTGAAATTCGTCATCCCGTGAGATGGCGTCGACGTAGTTCCGGCGCTCCACGGACCGTGCATGGGCATTCAGAATGTCAGCCAGCCTGTCCGTGTGGTCCTGGTTCATGCGGGGCGCTGCCTGCACGGCACTTTCAATTTCCAGTGCTCTCCGGATAAGAAAGGACTCCTCGATCTCCTTCCGGTCCATCCGTGCCGCGCGCGTTGCTGATTGTGCGATGACCTCCACCAAATGTTCGTCTGCCAGCCGCTTGATGGCCTCGTGAACCGGGGTTCGTGACACATGCAATTGTGCCGCGATCGCTTTCTCGTCGATCACTTCTCCGGGTTGGATCGCGCCCGTGAGCAACAGGTTCCTCACCATAGGGTAAATCTGGTCGCGCAATGGACGAGTTCGATCCAGCCTGACTGAGGAAAGATTGTATGACATCCTGTCATACTAATATAACAGTTCTGGACAGCAAGCCCATTTCCTGTTTAAGATTCTAAGAAAGGTTGAACCGGCGCGGGAGGACGCAATGGCGGGCGAAAACAATTTCCCCAAGCTTCACAATGCGATGTGGCCAGGTCTGGTCGGCAAGGGCCCAGATTCTGAGCCGCCGATCGACCTCGACACGATGATCGATCTGACCGTCAAGGCCGAAGTCAATGGCATCAAGTTCGATGGCATCGATATTTTCCACGCCGCACCGCACACCAGCATCGATTTCACCGACGACGAGGCCAAGGCGCTGGCCGATAAGGCGGGAAGCAAGGGTCTGGCGATTGGCTCCATCGTGGCTCCGGTATGGCCTCCGGTTGGCGGAGGCTCGGCCATGGGCTCGGCCGACGATCGCGCCAAGTTCGTGGCCAATGTCCGCAAATCATGTGAACTCGGAAAACGGCTGCGTGATCATGGCGTCCGAAAATACGGGGTCATTCGCATCGATTCCGCTGCCAGCCCTGCCGACTGGGCCAAAGACCCCGTGGGCAACACCAAGCTCATCGCGCAGACCTGGCGGGAAGCCTGCGATGTTGCCAAAGACTACGGAGAACGCCTCGCTGCCGAAGGTGAGATTTGCTGGGGTGGCATGCATTCGTGGAAGGCGGTCATCGACACCATGGAGCAGACTGACCGTCCGGGCATCATCGGGTTCCAGGCCGATATGGCCCATACGCTGCTTTACACCATGGGCTACAATGCTCCCGAAGCCGCGCTCCTGCCGGCCGGCTACGACTGGCAGGACAAGAGCGTCCTGGACGCGGCATTGAAGAAGATGACCGATGCGCTCCGCCCCTGGACCATCGACTTCCACGTCGCCCAGAACGACGGCACGGTCAAGGGCATGGGTTATCATGACAAGACCGGGCGCCATTGCATGGTGACGGATCCCAATGGGCGTCTCGATGTCCCGAAGCACGCAGGCTACTGGTTGCGCGATGGTGACGGCAACCTGACAAAGGCCTTCCAGCATATCTGCTGGGATGGCTGCATGTTCCCCAATGAAACGATGATGAAGCAGCAGACCTGGAACGACATCCTGGGGATGATGATCAAGGTTCGCGACGCGCACGGATGGGTGGCCTGAAATGAGCCGGAAGAAACTGAACATCGGCATGGTGGGCTATGGCTTCATGGGCCGTACCCATTCCAACGCATTCTGCCAGGCGCCGCACTTTTTCGAACTCGGCTACCAGCCAGTGCTCAAGACGATCTGCGCGCGCAACGCGGAAAAAGCCAAGTCGTTTGCAGACCAATGGGGATACGAGTCGAGCGTTACCGATTGGCGCAAGCTGATCGACGACAAGTCGATCGATCTCATCGATATCGCCAGCCCGAACGACACACACATGGAAATTGCCATCGCGGCCGCGGAAGCGGGCAAGATGGTGATGTGCGAGAAGCCGCTTGGCCGTTCAGCTGCGGAATCGAAGAAAATGGTCGATGCGGTCGAGAAGGCCGGCGTTGCCAATATGGTCTGGTACAATTATCGCCGTGTGCCCGCCGTGACGCTCGCCAAGCAACTGATCGACGAAGGCCGTCTTGGCAAGATCTTTCATTACCGCGCCAAGTTTCTCCAGGACTGGACGATCTCGGCCGACCTGCCGCAGGGCGGTGCGGGACTGTGGCGTCTCGATGTCGGGGTGGCCGGCTCGGGCGTGACCGGCGATCTGCTGGCGCACTGCATCGACACCGCCATGTGGCTCAACGGCGGTATCACGAATGTCTCTGGCATGACCGAGACCTTCATCAAGGAACGTCACCACAACATCACAGGCAAGACGGAAAAGGTCGGCATCGACGACGCCAGCCTGTTCCTGGCGCGTTTCGACAACGGTTCCCTGGCGAGCTTCGAAGCGACACGGTATGCCCGCGGCCACAAGGCGCTCTATACCTTTGAGATCAACGGTGAGCACGCCTCGATCTTCTGGGATCTGCACGACCTTCACCGTCTGCAATATTTCGACCATCGAGACGAGGGCCGCGTGCGCGGCTGGCGGTCCGTTCATATCACCGATGGTGATCACCCCTATATGAACAAGTGGTGGGTGCCGGGCCTGCAAATCGGTTACGAGCACACGTTCGTCCATCAGGCCGCCGACTTCATCGACGGCCTGGCCGGCGGGAAACCTGCCGCGCCGACCTTCCGGGACGCACTCGCAACCGACCTTGTCACTGATGCGGTGCTCAAGTCGGCACGCACCGGCCAATGGGAAAGCGCCAAGGGTTGACAGGACTTGCCTGAAATCTGAACAGGCAGCGACTTCGCAATGCGGCGTGAGAGGCGTCTTGCAAATCGTGAGGGAGGCGCTAGTCTGAAATGAAAATCGAGAGCCGAAAGGCCGCGTGACAGGGAACGGGAATGACGGGGAACGAAGGGACGGCACTGAGGCTTTCGGGGATTTCGAAGTCCTACGGATCGGTACGTGCCCTGCACGATCTCACCTTCGACGTGGCGGAAGGGCGTTTCTTCGTTCTGTTCGGACCCAGTTCGCATGGCAAGACCACTACTCTTCGCACCATTGCGGGTCTCGTTGCGACCGACGCCGGCAGGCTGGAGATCTTTGGTAAGGACATGACGACGGCGCCGATCGCCGGCCGCGGCGTATCGATGGTCTTTCAATCCTTTGCACTCTACCCGCACCTGACAGTCTACAACAATTTCGCCTATCCTCTCAGGGAAGAGGGGGTGGCGCGCGACGAAATCGACAAGCGCGTGAAGGAAACCGCGGCGATGCTCAAGCTTTCGCATCGCCTGGAGCGGAAGCCCAACACGCTGTCAGGTGGTGAGCAGCAGCGGGTGGCGCTTGGCCGGTCGCTGATTCGCCGCCCTAAGATTCTCCTGCTCGATGAACCATTGACCAATCTCGACGCCAAGCTTCGCCACGACATGCGCGCCGAGTTGAAGCGCCTTCATCGCCAGTTGGGCATGACCATCGTCTACGCTACGCCGGATGAGCTTGAAGCGCTGTCGATGGGCGAGGAAATCGCTGTACTGCGCGACGGCAGCGTCGTGCAGATCGGCACGCCAGATGAACTCTACGAGAATCCGGTCGACACTTATGTCGCCGGCAAGATTGGTTCGCCTCACATGAACATGCTGAAGGCGACGCTGGGACATGACCTCGCGACTCTCGACACGCCGCTCGGCAAGATCATTTCACCGCGAAAGGTGCAAGCCGGTAGTGCCGGAGAAGCCACCTTGATGGGTATCCGCCCGAGCGACATTCGCGTGGTGCCGCACGACAAGGCAGCGATTGCCTCGAGAGTTCACCTCGTCGAACCGCTGGGCGATGTAACCGTCGTCTCCGTGGAGGCTGGCGGTGAAACGCTGCGCATTGTGCTGCCGGAGGCCGCCGCGCAGTCGATGCAGGTGGGCGACACCGTTCCAATCACAATAGACGCCGCCAAGATCCACATCTTCCGCGCCGCCGGCGGGCAGGCCATAGCCTGATGCAGGCGGTTGAGAAGTAATACGGTTAACCATGGGAGGAAACCTGATATGACCGTGATGACGAAAGTGAAAGGGTTCGCGACAGCCGCAGGCTTCGCAGCCACGCTGATGGTTGGAGGCGCGACCTTCGCATCAGCCGACGAAGTGACGCTGACGATGGCCGTGCCGGATTGGCCGCCCACCCGCGTCATGAAGAAGTTCTTCGACGAACAGTACAAGCCCGCCAGCGGCAACACCGTGAAGCTCGATGTCGACTTCATCCCGTGGCCGGATTTCTACACCCGCGTCAACGCATCGCTGACCTCTGGCGAACAGAAGTACAACTTCATCGTCTCCGACTCGCAGTGGCTCGGCGCCTTCGTGGAAGGCGGCTACTATCGCAAGATTAACGACCTTCTTGATGCTGACCCGGACTTCAAGGCCACGATGAACCAGATTCATCCGGCCTTCCTCGCCGCCTACTCGACCTACCCCTACAAGTCCGAGAATTTCTACGGCTTCCCGCAATTCCCGGACGTGCTGGTCACCTATGGCCGCAAGGACGTGCTCTGCAACGAGGAAGAACAGGCGGCCTTCAAGGCGAAATACAACAAGAAGCTTCCTTGCACCGGCGAGGAAATGGACGACATCGATTGGGATCTGTTCGAGAATATCGGCGAGTTCTTCATGCGCAAGAAGGGCGAAAAGCTCGCCGGCCAGGTGCTCGACGATGATTTCTACGGCATCGCCTATCAGGCCGGCAAGGGCTACGACTTCTCGTCGATGCAGATCAACGGCTTCATCTGGCAGTATGGCGGCAATACCTGGGATGAAACCAAGGTGCCGGAAGGCCAGGCCGAAGGCGTGGTGAACTCCGAAGCCGCAGTGAAGGGCCTTGATCACTATCTCCGCCTGGTGAAGTACATGCCGCCGGTTGCCAAGACCGGCACCATGGACATCTTTGTGTCCGACCAGTTGTTCCGCGAAGGCAAGGTCGCGATGAACATCGACTGGATCGGTCTCGGCGAAGCCTCGCTCGATCCGAACTCGTCCAAGGTCTCCGACAAGCTGGTCTTCGGTGAAGCCCCCGGCCTGCGTGGCGAGGATGGCAAGATCATCCGCTGGCAGAACCTTGGCGGGCAGCCCTTCGTGTTGACCACCTGGACGACCGACGCCCAGATCGCCGAAGCCGTTGGCTTCGTGAAGTGGTGGCTCTCTCCCGAAATCCAGCACCAGTTCGCTGCGGCTGGCGGCCAGTCGGCCATCAAGGCAGTGTACGAAGATCCCAAGTACGTGACCTATCGTCCGTGGAACCGTGCCTGGGCAAGTCAGCTGGATTGGCAGAAGGACGTCTGGCATGTGCCGCAGTTCTTCGAACTGCTCACCCAGCAGCAGGACCAGTTCGACCTCGCCATCACTGGCAAGCAGGACGCCAAGACCACGCTGGATAACGTCGCCAAGTTCCAGCAGAACCTGCTGACCGAAGTGGGGCTGATCCAGTAATCCTGGTCGTCAAACGACAACAGGGAACGCGCGAGAACACCTCCCGCGCGTTCCTCTTTTCCCCGGAACAAGGTCAAGACCAAATATGACTGCCGTGACAGCGCCTGCGCCAACTCTGTTCAACGTGGCGCCTGAAAATTGGAAACTGGCCATTCTCGTGGGCCTCGTCGTTGCGGTGGCAGCCGTTTCGACCCTGCCTGCGGCTGTTTCATTCTGGATCGTCGGGGCCATGGTGGCGATGGTCGCCCTGAGCTTCGTGGTCAACGCGTTCCGCCGCAAGTATTACGGTGGACTGCTTGTGGCTCCAGCGATCGCCG
This sequence comes from uncultured Aestuariivirga sp., assembly GCA_964510815.1. Lineage (GTDB taxonomy): Bacteria > Pseudomonadota > Alphaproteobacteria > Rhizobiales > Aestuariivirgaceae > Aestuariivirga. The sequence goes on along the minus strand of CAZECZ010000084.1, from coordinate 10,663 downwards.
TGCTCTTTGTAATGAACATCTTTCCGCTGTTGTGGTCGTTGGGGCTCTCGTTTTTTGCCTATCAATCGAACCAGCAGTCGATCCGCTTTGTTGGTCTTTACAACTACCAAAAGGTCCTGACCAACGAGCTTGCAGCCGAGGCCAATTGGCACGCACTGACCAATACGGCCATGTTCGTCGTATTCACGGTGGCCGCGCAGATGATCACCGGCTTCCTGCTTGCCATGTTGTTCGCCAAGCAGTTTCCGCTCCGCAAGTATCTTCTCATCATGGTGCTGACGCCGATGATGCTGTCTGTTGTGGCCGCGGGCGTCTTCTTTTCCTATTACTATGACCCCACCTTCGGCATCCTCAGCCATGTCATCGGGGGCATCACGGGCGAGCAGTTCATTCTTATGGACAACAAGGTCGGCGCCGTGGCGGGCATCGTCTTTGCAGATGCCTGGATGTGGTCGCCCTTCGTCATGCTGCTGGTACTGGCCGGTCTCGTCTCTGTTCCGAAATATCTTTATGAAGCCGCCGCGATTGATCGCGTCTCCATGTGGAGGCGATTCTGGACAATCACATTCCCCTATATCCGCGGCTTGCTGATGCTCGCGCTGCTGTTCCGGACGATTGAGGCTTTCAAGCTTGCCGATCTGGTCTACATCCTGACCCGCGGCGGCAACGATACCTTGACCATCTCCTACCATCTCATCCGCATCGCCAACGAACAGAATAAGACCAGTGAAGGTGCCGCCATTTCTTACCTTATGCTGTTCATGGTGATCGTGCTCACCAATCTCTATCTCTACCTGGCGAACCGCCGCAACCAGGGAGCCTGATCCATGGCCGAGAACATTTCAATTCTGGAACGGTTGGGTTTTCGAAAGGCAAGCGGCGTTGGTGAAGCCGGCTGGGGTCACACCTTGTTTGCCGCGGTAGTCGCTTTCATCTACTTCCTTCCGGTGCTGTTTATCATCTTTATGGCCATCAAGCCGCAGACGCTGGCTTTGTCGGTGCCACCGACAATCTCGCCGACCACGCTCTTTGGCCTTATACCCGATGAGTATGTGTTTTCGCCCACTTTTGAAAACTTTGGATCGGTCTTCTCCCGGGTAATGACGCCCGGCGGTGCACCGGAAAATACCGGGTTTGATCTCTACTTCTTCAACTCCATCCTGATCGCTTCGGTGTCAGTATTGCTGGCACTGGTGATCGGCACGCTTGCGGCGTTCGGCTTCTCGCGCTATCCGCTGAAGGGTAACGACACCTATCTCTTCATCATCCTGACAACACGTATGCTGCCGGCCATCGTCGTCATCATCCCCGTCATCTTGATGTTTCGGGTCGTGCATCTATCAGGATCGTATCTCGGCATCATCCTGCTCTACACTGCATTCAACTTGGCTTTCACGATCTGGATGATGAAGAGTTTCTTCGACGAATTGTCGCTCGACGTCGAGGATGCTGCGCGGATCGATGGCTCTTCCGGTTTCCGCGTCTTCTTCAAGATTTGTCTGCCGCAGGTGATCGCCGGACTTGCCGCCACCTTCGTCTTCGGACTGATCCTCACATGGAACGAGTTTCTCTTCGCGCTCTTGCTGTCCGGGCCTGATACCCGCACGGTTCCTGTTGCCATGAACCAGGCTGTTTCGTCTGGCGGCCGCGGCACCGACTGGACACTGCTTGCTGCCATTGAAACCCTGTTCCTGATCCCTGTCTTCCTCGTCACGTTCTTCCTCCAGAACCATCTGCTGCGTGGCGTTACCTTCGGAACCGTAAAGCGCTGACATGTCTACAATCGAAATCAAGAAGGCCACCAAACGCTTCGGAGACTTTGTCGCGGTCCGTGATGCCGACCTTTCGGTCGGCGCTGGCGAAGTTGTCTGTCTCCTCGGCCCGTCCGGTTGTGGCAAGACGACAACGCTCAGGATGATCGCGGGTCTCGAGCGGACGACGTCGGGCGACATCATCATCGCTGGCCAACGCATGAATGAGTTGCCGCCCGAGAAGCGCGACATTGCCATGGTGTTCCAGTTCTATGCGCTCTATCCCGCGCTGACTGTGGGCGAAAACATCGCCATGCCTTTGCACTACGAAAAGCTCTCCAAATCAGAGATCGACAGCCGCGTCATGAACGTGGCGAAGATCATGCATCTCACCGACGTGCTTGACCGGATGCCTGGTCACATTGCAGAGGGCGAGAAGCAACGCCTCGCGGTGGCCCGCGCCATCGTGCGCGATCCGAACTGCTTCCTGTTCGATGAGCCCTTGTCGCGGCTTGACGTTGAATTGCGCCATTCGATGCGCGGCCAGATCAAGGAGGTTTTGCAAGGGCTATCCAAGGCGACCGTGATCGTCACTCACGATCAGCTCGAGGCATTGACCATGGCACACCGGATCGCGATCATGAAAGACGGCGTCATCGAACAGGTGGGAACGCCGCACGAGGTGTTTGCCAAGCCAATCAACGTGTTTGTCGCCAGCTTCATCGGTACACCGCAAATGAACCTGCTGGAAGTCGATCTGGGGCAGGTCGAAGGTGATGTTGCCATGATGAGCATTGCGGGCAGCCCGGTTAAAGTGCCGGTTGATCCGGCGGTACGTGGATTGAAACCTGGCAAGGTGACGATTGGCGTTCGGCCTCGCGCCTTCGCGCCTTCCCAGGATGCGACGCCGGATACGATCGGTGCCGTTGCCGAGCTGATCGAACCCATGGGTGCAGAAACCCTAATTCATGCGCGTGCTGCGAACGGCGGCGACATCCGCATGGTGGTTCCGCGTGAAAAGAAGATCAAAGTCGGAGAGGCACTGCACTTGCTGCCTGAGACCGGGCAGATTCATGTGTTTGGTGATGACGGAAAGGCCGTGCGGTCATGACACAAGACAAAGGCGGCATGACCGCAGCAGGCGCGCTGAGGCTCGAATATTTCATCATCGGGCTAGGCATCTTCGCGCTCATTCTGATCTTTCAGCCATTCAGCGTATCGCTATTTGCCATCGGAGGAATCATCGTCGTCATTGCCGGCCTCATGAACAACCTTCTGCCGCTGGCCCAGCCGGGTGTGAAGGTCAGAAGTGTTGTGGCGGTTGGCATGGTCGTTCTGATGATCTTCTGCATCGTCCTGCTGATCGCAATTACCGCAGCACATCTTTATGGCGTGTTTTTCCTCAAACCGCCTGATCCCAACACGACGCTTGGCAAGATTCAGCTGAACACGCCGCCCTTCTACATGCAGCCTCTGGTGTGGGGGATTGCCGCTGCTGCCGTGGTGCTGGCCGGCCTGATCACGATCGTGAAGAAGACCAAGCCCTGATATGCTCTACGACGTTTCGGTCATCGGCCTTTACATTCTGGATGTGCTGGGACGTCCGGTCACTCGCATTCCGGATCGCGGTGGCGTCGATTTCATCGAGGAAATCCGGCTGACCGTTGCCGGTACGGCTGGCGGCACGGTGGTCGACACCGCAAAGCTTGGCCTCAGGAGCCTCGCCGTCGGTGCGGTGGGCGATGATGAAAAGGCTGACTGGGTACTGTTGACGATGCAGAAGCATGGCATCGATACCTCGGCCATGCAGCGGCTGAAGGGCGTGCCGACCTCTGCGACAATCCTCAATGTCCGGCCAAATGGTGATCGTCCCGCCTTGCATGTGCGTGGTGCGTCGGATCATTTTGACGTGCCGCCTGCCTTGTATGACCAGGTCTTCGATGCGCCGATCATCCATTTGGGCGGCACCGGCCTGCTGAAAGAGCTCGATGGTCCTGCCAGCGTGACGCTGCTGAAGGAAGCGAAGGCCCGAGGCCGCACCGTGACTTTTGATCTCATTGCGGCCAGTGCCGAGACCATCGGCATTGTCGAACCGTTGCTGCCCTATATCGACTATTTCATGCCATCCATCGAAGAGGCGAAAGACATGTCGGGTCAGACGTCACCGGAAGACTGCGCCAGCTTCTATCTCGACAAGGGGGCCGCCTGCTGCGTCTTCACGCTCGGTGGTGAGGGTGCATTCTATGCCCACAAGGACGGCACGCGGCTCAAGTCTCCTGCGTATGATATCGAGGTGGTCGACACCACGGGTTGTGGCGATGCCTTTGACGCTGGCTTTATCGCGGCTCTGCACCATGAGATGGATACGGAAACAGCACTCCGCTTCGCGCAGGCCTCAGCCGGGCTGGTGGCCACGGGGCTTGGTTCCGACGCCGGCATCGTGTCATATGAAGATACGCTCAACACCATGAAGACGTGGAAGATTAAATCATGAGATTTCAGGGCAAGCGCGCAGTTGTGACAGGTGGGCTGTCGGGTATCGGCGAGGCCGTGGCCAAGCGCATTGAGACCGAGGGCGGCAAAGTCGCCGTCTGGGATCTGCACGGCGGCATCAAGACCGATATTTCGAACTGGGAGTCGGTCGAAGCGGCCGCCGCCGAAACGGTGAAGCAACTGGGTGGCATCGACATCCTGGTCAACAGTGCCGGCATCGCCGGACCGACGGCCACCGTCTGGGATCTGAAGATGGAGGATTGGCACCGCACCGTCGCCATCAATCTCAATGGCACATTCTTCACCAACCGCGCCGTGGTGCCGCACATGATGGCGCAGAATTACGGCCGCATCGTCAACATCGCCTCGATCGCGGGCAAGGAAGGCAATCCCAACGCGTCCGCCTATTCGGCCTCCAAGGCCGGCGTCATCGGGTTCACCAAGTCGCTCGCCAAGGAACTGGCCAAGACCGGCATCACCGTCAATAGCGTGACGCCGGCGGCGGTGCGTACGCCGATCTTCGACCAGATCCCGCAGAGCCACGTTGACTTCATGCTGTCGAAGATCCCGATGGGCCGTCTTGGCAAGATCGAAGAGGTAGCGAACCTGGTCTGCTGGCTTGCCAGCGAGGAGTGCTCGTTCTCGACCGGTGCCGTGTTTGATGTGTCAGGCGGCCGCGCCACCTACTAGGGCTTGGTGGACTTTCTCCGCTTCATCTTCGACGATGTGTTGAGCAAGGCAGCCTCCCTAATCAGGCTCTTGAAGGCCTCTTCATCCAGTTGATCGCCTTCTCGGATGTCGAGGGCACGGCGGACGTTTCCCTCTAGGCTTGAATTGAACAGGTTTGATGGATCATCCAACGCTGCACCCTTGGCGAATGTGAGCTTCACGGCCGCCTTGTAGGTCTCACCTGTACAGATGATGCCATCATGCTCCCACACCGGAACGCCGCGCCACTTCCAGGTCTCCACGACATCAGGACAAGCCAGGTGAATCAGCTTGCGGACGTGCGCAAGCGCTTGGCCCCGCCATCCCTCCAATTCCTTGATCTTCGCATCGATCAATTCCGAAGCTGAAAGTTGGCCTTGCGCCAGGCTTGGTTTGACTGTCGTCATATTGATTGGGCCGGCACCTAGATCGCCGTGTATCCCCCGTCCACCAGCAGGTCGTGACCGCAGATCATGTCAGATGCAGATGATGCGAGGAAGAGCACCGCATCAGCCACTTCGATCGGCTTGCCAAAGCGCCCGCCGGGGATCTTGGCCTTCATAGGGCCGCCTTTTTCCGGCTGGCCCCAGACGAGTTCGCCCATCGGTGTCAGGATCACTGTTGGGCACACGGTGTTGATCTGGATGTTGTGCTTGGCCCATTCCACGGTCATCACCTTGGTGAGCATGTTGAGCCCGCCCTTGGATGCGCAATAGGCGCCGTGGCCATCGAGGCCGACAACGCCCGCCTGCGATGACACGTTGACGATTTTGCCGGCATTCTGCTTGATCATGCCCGGCACCACTTCGCGGGCCAGCAGGAACGGAGCGCGGAGGTTCACCGCCATGGTGGCATCCCAGTCCTCGACCTTGGCATCCATCAGGCTGTCAATCAGAGCGATACCGGCATTGTTGACGAGGATGTCGATGGTTCCGAAGGCGGCCAGAGCATCCTTGGCGGCCTGTACTGGTCCGTCCGCCGTCGCCATATCAGCGGCAATCGCAGTGCATTTCCTCCCCGCAGCCTTGACAGCCGCAGAGGCCTCCTCAAGGCCTGCCGCATCGCGCCCCACGGCAGCGATGTTGGCGCCGGCATCGGCGAGCACTTTCACCGTCTCAAGCCCAATGCCCTTTGTGGCACCCGTCACCAGTGCCGTCTTGCCTTCAAGCGAGAATCTTTTTTCCCACGCGCCCATTGTCTGTTCTCCTGTTTCCGGCAATCTTCCTCATGAAAGCCGATTTGGTCAATGGCGTTGGGAGGCGCTGTCAACATGCAGAGAATGGGTCGTGTGATAAAGCTCAAGGCCGAAGTGATCCCCGAATACAAGCGCATCCATGCAGCGGTGTGGCCGGAAGTGCTGAAGGCCATTCGCGACAGCAATATCCGGAACTATACGATCTTTCTCAAGGAGCCGGAGAACATCCTCTTTGCCTATTGGGAATATCACGGCAGCGATTTCGACGCCGACATGCAGAAGATGGCCGATGTGCCGCGCATGAAGGAGTGGTGGAGGATTACCGACCCCATGCAGGTGCCCTTCGATACACGGAAGGAGGGCGAGTGGTGGGCTGACATGGAGGATGTCTTCCACACGGATTGATGATTGATGGCCGCTACTTTCGCGTCTTGCCGGCCAGCTTCTTCTCCAGCGTGGCGAAGGCCTTCTGATAGACGTTCTGCTCGGTGTTGGGCATCAGTGTGAGGTCATCCTGCGGGCTGGCGGTCCAGTCGCCCGTCCACACGGCGAATGTGGAGTTGTCCGCCGTCACGGGCCACAGGCGCGGGCCCGAGACATAGTTCATCCACGGCATGTCGCACTTTGTGATGCGATAGGAAAAGCTGCGCGTGAGGTCGTCGAGGTGCAGCAGCTGCTCGTGGAGGCGGCCTTCACCGAAGTAGAAGTCGCGCGTGCCCGACACCTTGTCGGAGCGTGCCTTGTCCAGCATGTGCATTTTGGTGATGTCTTCATGCCATGCCCCCATGCCGGCGAAATCGCGCATGATCTTCCACACATCATCACTTGGCGCCTTGATCACCCGCGACGTCCACACCTTGTTGGGCTGGCCACCCTTCCAGCGCTCCGCAGCGGCGGGCATTTTCGGCTTGGTCTTGGTGATGATCTTCGCAAGGTTCTTGAAATTGGCGGCAAACACGTTGTTGGACACGATCTCCACATATTTGCCTTCGTCGCCGGGGGCTTCGTCGAATGTCGCCTCCCATTCGGCGAACGTCTGGTTGGTCTGGGTCACGGGGTAGAGCCGCAGGGTGGCGAGGTAGTTCTTGACCGGGAAGGCCGGTGTCTCGAAATTGTAGGAGTAGGTATAGCGCGCGTCGTCCAGCATCAGAAGGCGCTCGCGCACCAGCGTTCCATCCCCCAGCTTGAACGACCGGACGCAGCCCACGACATCCGGGTCGAGCTTGTCTTCGATCTTCGACCTGGCAACGCCCACGGCCCATTTCGGCAAAGCGTTGAAGTCGCGGACCATGCTCCACACGGTCTCGACGGGGGCCTTGAGGATGATGCTGGCATAGGCGCGGGCCATGGTGTTCTCCTATGAAATCTCGCGGAAGGCGTGGACGGCAGCCTCGGCGAAGGCCTCGTCATTGATATGGGCATCGATCTCGATCAGCTTGCGATTGGGGGCAGGTGACCACGCCGACCGGATCGCATCGAACAGGGCCTGATCGGCAGCAGGATCGTGGAAGGGCTTGCCCGGCGCATCAATCGCCGACACCCCGCCGAGTGGCAGCAGGAAACGCACGGGACCCTCCATGCGATTGATGCGCTCGATGATCCACCGGCCGATCATGCGGCTTTCCTCTGCGGTGGTCCGCATCAACGTCACCTGTGGATTGTGTACGTAGAGATTACGGTCGGAAAACTGCGCCGGCACCGTGTCGCGTCCACCGAAATTCACCATGTCGACGGCGCCCATGGAGCCGACGTAGGGGATGCGGCTACGGATCACCGCACCGAAGCGATCCTCGGTACACGGCAGAATGCCGCCGAACAGGTGATCGGCAATTTCCGTGGTCGTGATGTCCAGGCAGGCTGTCAGGAGGCCGGAATCGATGAGCTTCTCCATGCATTGACCGCCGGTGCCCGTGGCGTGGAACACGAAACACTCGCAGTCGGCCTCGATGAAATGGCGGATATGGGAGATACAATTGGTTGTGACGCCGAACATGGTGAGTCCGACGGGACGTTTGTCTGATGAGCCCTCCGGCACCGCATGCACTGCCATGCCGGCCGCCGCATGGGCCGCATTGCCGATGACTTTGCGGGTGATGGTATTGAGGCCCGCCACATCGGCCACCGCGTGCATCATTGTGATGTCGGTGGGACCCACATAGGGCGCGACATTGCCGGATGCGATTGTGGACACCATGAGTTTCGGAACGCCGACGGGAAGCGCACGCATCGCTTGCGTCACCATATAGGTGCCGCCACCGCCGCCGATGCCGAGCACGGCCCCGATTTCCGTCCGCGACAGCAGAAAGCCCGTCAGCGCCTCGCCCATGGCAGCGACCGCCTTGCCACGGTCGGAATGACCGAGCACCGCGTCAGCGCCATGGGGATGGTGCTTGGCGACCGCCTCCGGCGTGATGCCCGCCTTTGCGGTACTCTGCGTCGTCGAGATGTCGACCAGTACGGCAACTGCACCTGCGGCCTGTACGCGCTCCACTGCATAACGCAACTCGGCTTCCTTGGTGTCGCAGGTGCCGATGACGTAGACGGTCTTCATAAGGCTCACTTGGCCTTGGCCCAGCCGTCTCTCATGTTCTTGTAGCCGAACTTGTAGACTTCCTCTGGATTGGGCGCGAAGTCGCGCCACACGCGGGTCGCGGCTGCCAGCGCCGGCATGGCGCGGCCGAAGGCCTCAATGGTGAGCCAGCCATCATACTTCGCCTTGCGCAGCGCCTTGTAGGTCTGATCCCACGGCACGTGGCCCTTGCCCGGCGTACCGCGGTCATTCTCCGAGATATGGACATGCACCATGTGCGGCCTGATGGTCTTGATCGCCGCCACCGGATCCTTTTCCTCAATATTGCTATGGAAGGTGTCGTACATCGCCTTGATATGGGGATGGTTGACCTCCGGGACATACTCGGCGAGCTGCGCCATGGTGTTGAGGAAATAGCATTCGAAGCGGTTGAGCGCCTCGAGGGCAAAGGTGACGCCCTTCTTTCCCGCATGGTCACCCGCCTTCTTGTGGAAGCTGAGCGCGCGTTTGCGCTCGGCCGCGGTGGCGGGATTGCCGGTGAAGTAGCCCAGCTCCGAATGCATCGGCCCGCCGAGGATCGGGGCGCCGAGTGCCGCGCAATTGTCGATGCACCACTTGGCATAGTCGAGCGCCGCTTGTCTGTCGGCCTTGTCGGGCGACAGCGGGTTCTTGCCGGCAGGGCCGATGACGCTGACCACCGTCCGCTCCAGCCCGATCTTGTCGAGCATCTCGCCGACGCGCGCATAGTGGTCCGGGTCGCCCTCGAAAATCGGCAGCTCGACGCCGTCATAGCCGGTCTTCTTCAGCGCCTTCAGTATGGGTTCGTGCTCCAGCGTCACATGGGGCGTCCAGAGCAGCAGATTGAAACCGAGTTTCATAGGTGTGAGTCCTCCCCGCAGAGATCAGCAGGACAAACCGTCTCGCCGCCGTTGTCAATTCCTGATATACGTCTTTCATAAGCGAATTCGCCACAGGGAGGACACCATGAACAAGCCGCACGAACCCGCTTCCGCCACCAATGCCGCGCTGCTGCGCGCCCAAGCCTTCATGACGCCCTCGCCGGTGCCGTCGATCTCCACCGAACTGCTGGTGTCGGCCGATGGCGAATTGAATCGCGAGCTGCATCACTTCCTGTTCGACCCGCCGACCAACCCCAACCTGCTGAAGGGCAAGAAGATCGCCATCTGCTGCTCCAACGGCGTGGAAGAAGTGGAGATCACCGGCGCCATGAAGTGGCTGACCGAGCACGGCGCGACGGTGCACGTGGTTTCGCCGCGCATCGGCGAGTTCCACCCGACGCTGGGCCTGCGCTTCCCGCCCTTGTGCAAGACCCATGTGCTGGCCATCCGCCTGATGGAGAATGCCGGCTGGCTGAAGATCGACTGCTATACGGACGAGGCGAAGGTCGAGGATTACGACGCCTGCATCTTCCCCGGCGGCTGCTGGAACCCGGACTTCCTGCGCAACGACAAGCACGCCCAGGATTTCGTGCGCGGCATGCATGATTCGGGCAAGCCCACCTGCGCCATCTGCCACGGCCAATGGGTGATGGTCAGCGCCGACATCCTGCGCGGCAAGAAGGCCACCGCCGTGTGGAACATCCAGGTCGACCTGAAGAACGCCGGCGCCACGGTGCTGGACGAGCCCTGCGTGGTCGACGGCAACCTGATCACGGCGAGGTTCCCCTATGACCTGCCGCGCATGGTGAAGGCGCTGGTTGACCAGCTGGTGAAATAGGAACCGGCCGCTTCGGTACGATCTGAACAATTCAATCAGCGGAATGGTGGACGCGCGCCATCCTTGAGGAGGGTGGCATTTGCCCCTCCGGGGAAGTGATCTCCCTTCGGTTGAGAGAAGGGAGGCGCGGGCGCTGCCCGGCGCGGTGTGCTGATCCTTGTGGGACCAGCGATAAGCGCCTTGCAGCGCCCGTAATGCCGGCAGGACTTCGTCGCTGGATGGAAAGCTCTTCGGCGGTTGCCTCAAAGG
>CAZECZ010000083.1:0-19211 GCA_964510815.1 uncultured Aestuariivirga sp. | reverse complement strand
GGTGCAGCAGCTGTCGACCTCGGCGGCCACAGCCACATGTTCTGCTTCTTTCCGGAGAAGGGCTCGCTGATGGACCACCTGCCCGCAACGCCCCGCGACCAGTGGCGGCGCGTGCAGCTCGGCCGCTACCTCATCGACTATTGCGGCCAGCGCGTCGACAACATGCGCTTCGACGAGAATGGCCGCGTCGTCGATTTCGGCTTGGCCGCAGGCGAACTCGACACCATCATCGACAAGGGGATCGCGTTCCGCACCTCGGGCTGCCCAGGCAAGTTCGCCGAGGATATTTCGGCCTGCGACCGGCCCTATGGCGACAGCCCGCCGAGCAACATCGCCAGCTATCCGTTCCAGCCGGCGGCGGCCGACATTCGCCGAATCCGGAGCCAGCTTGGGCGCGAGAAGCCGGGCGAGGCGTACGTCCCCGGTGAGGAATTCGAGGACCTCGATTCGTGAAACCATTCCGGGTGATCGACACCGGTGTGCGTGACGGCCGGGCCCAGATCGCTTTCGACCAGGCGCTGATTGACCTTCACAAGGAAGGCGCCATCCCGGACACCATCCGCTTCCTCACCTTCCCGCCGACCGTGCTGGTGGGCCGCCACCAGGCGCTGTCGCAGGAAATCCGCGTCGATGCCTGCAAGGCGGCGGGCGTTGGCATCGGCCGGCGCATCACCGGCGGCGGCGCGCTCTATCTGGACGAGGGACAGTTCGGCTGGGAGCTGGTGTTTCACCGCGACACGCTGGGGATTACCTCGCTCGCCGATCTCGCCCGCGCCATCTGCGAGGCGGCGGCAGCGGGACTCTCGAAACTCGGGATCGACGCCCGTTACCGGCCGCGCAACGACATCGAGGTCGGCGGCCGCAAGGTCTCGGGCACCGGCGGCTTCTTCGACGGCACGACCCTGTTCTACCAGGGCACGACGCTTGTCGACATGGACGTCGAAAGGATGGTGTCGCTGCTCAACATCCCCGATGCGAAGCTGGCCAAGCATGCGGCGCAGACGGCAGCCCAGCGCGTCGTGACACTGCGTGAACTGTTCGATGGCAACCCGCCGCCTGTCGCAGACGTAAAGCAGGCCCTCCTCGACGGCTTTGCCGAACATCTTGGCATCGCGCCTCAGTGGGGCGCCATCACGGATGCGGAAGAAGCACTGGCGCGAAAGTTCCATGACGAGGAAATCGGCACCGAGGATTTCGTCCGCGAGATTGACGACCCGAAGGCCGAAGCGCATGTGCTCTCGGGACAGGTGACAGGCAAGGGCGGAACCATCGCAGCCCATGTTCGCCTCGAGGGCCCGCAACAGGACCGGTTCCGCGAAGTGGTGATCACCGGCGACTTCTTCGTCACCCCGCCGCGCACCGTCTACGATCTGGAAGCGGCACTGCGCGGCACCGAAGTGGCGGCGCTGCACAAGACCGTCGCGGCGTTCTTTGCCAACGCCGGAGTGGGCCTACTGACGGCGGCATCTGACGATTTCGCCGCCGCCATCGAAGCGGCCATTGCGTCTCGCCCATGAAGCTGCTGCACGTCGTCCAGCACACCTCGGCGGATTATCTCGGTCTGATGGAGGACCACCTCGAAGGCCGCGGCATCCGGTTTCGTTATTTCCGCCCCTTCACCGAGGGAACGCCGCTTCCCACCCGGTCCTCGGCCGCGGCCGACGGATTGGTGCTTCTGGGCGGCGGCCCCTGGGGCACCACGGGCGAGCGCGCCGTGCCGACGCTGGCCGGCGAACTGGCCCTCACCCGTGTCTACCTCATGTCGGGAAAGCCGGTGATCGGCATCGAACTCGGCGCCCAGATTCTCAGCCTCGCCGCAGATGGCGGTAGCGAACCAACGCCTTTACAGTTCTCCGTCGGCACTGCCACCAGGACCATCCCCGGCGCCCTCAACGGCTACCTGCCGGAACACTATCCCAACGTCGTCTACATGCGCGACCGGCCGGTACCGCCTGCCTACGCCCAGATCCTCTCCGAGGATGAAGACGGCCATCCGGCACTCTACCAGATTGGCGAAAATGTCTTTGGATTCTCTGGCCACCCGGGCTTCAAGCGGGCCATGGCGGAAGACCTCATCATGGAGTTCGAAGACGCCCCTGCCGGCCCTGCACCGGCCCTCGATGCACTCTCGGCACGCCGCTCGGCCATCGAGGATGCGCTGGTCCCGATCATGACCGGATTGATCCAGCTCACCGGATTGATGCGATAAAATCCCGTTGAGATTTGACGCTTGCAATTCCTTCTCTAATGCGAATATTCTAATATTCAATCGGACAACAAGATCGCCGGCGGACAGCACGACCCGCGGGGCCCATGGGAGATAGAGACGGCATGAGCAGCAAACTTGTGATCGTGATGGCAAACACCGACCCCCGCAACGGCGAGGAACTCGGCGCCCCGATCTTCCAGGCCACGGTGGCGGCGGCGATGGAATACGAGGTGGAGGTCATCTGCACCGCAACTTCCGGCCGGCTGATGAAGAAGGGCGTGGCCGAGCAACTGCATGTGAAGGACGGCTCGCCCAAGACCGTCTACGACTTCATCAAGGATGCCCACGAGGCGGGCGTGACCTTCAAGTGCTGCTCGCCCAATCTCGACCTCTTCGACATGACCGAGGCCGACCTCATTCCGGAATGCACCGGTATCGTCGGCGGCGCCTATCTGATCGAGGAAATCATGGAAAGTGACTGCAAGGTCCTGACCTACTGAGGAGGCCCGTATGAGCCACGCTCACGGCACGCGCATCCAGGATTTCATCGGCGATCCGGTATCGGAAACGCCGCAGGTGCCCCGCGCCAAGCTCGAGTCGATCTTCAAGGACATCCAGGACGATATCCGCTTCGACCACGAGTTGAACGGCTGCCTCAACTGCGGCATCTGCACCGCCACCTGTCCCGCCGCCCACTACTATGATTTCAGCCCGCGCGAGATCGTGCAGCTGCTGTGGACCGAGAACCTCGAAGGCATCTACGACGCCATGCAGGAGAAGATCTGGGCCTGTGCCCAATGCTACACCTGCGCGGCCCGCTGTCCGTTCGGCAATTCGCCGGGTGGCCTCGTCATGCTGATGCGCGAAGCGGCGATCAAGAACGGCATGGACTCCGCCAAGAATGTGCTTCGCCCGTTCAGCCGCGTGATGCTGAAACTGATTTCCACGGGCAACCAGCTCGCCCCCGACATGATCAACCCGGACCACTTTGCCGACTGGGGTCCGAACATCTCAAAGGTCAACGCGCCGCTGAAGGTGCTGCGCAAGGCGATCCCGATGCCGACGCTCAACACCACGGCAACGGCCTGGGAAGTGAACCTCAAGACCTCGGTCGAACTCTACACCATCTGGGAAATGACCGGTGTGCTCGACCAGCTCGAAACCATCGACCAGAACCTCTTCGACGTGATCTCCGACATCATGGAAGAGAAACGCGACGAGTGGGATGAATTCCTGGAAGACCAGGACGACGAAGACAACGACGACTGAGGCCCTGCGGCTTGGGAGGATAACCATGACTGCGAAGACACCTGACAAGTCACCCGGCAACGGCGAACGCTTCACCGGACACGGTGCCGAATGGCGCCCGGCCAACCTGAGCCCAGAGGATGCCATGACGGCGACGGCTTGGGTCGAGCAGAAGATCGACAAGCGCTCGATGCTCACCAGCAAGGATCGCGTCGAAGACGTGCGCGATATCATGTGGCAGCTTGAGAAGGACGGCGAGATCGTCGTCCACCGCGTCAAGGACGAGCACAAGCCGGTCATCGCCAAGACCATCTACGGCTGGGAGAAGAAGATTCCCACGACCCAGCTCTGGCATCACAAATCCTGCGGCCAGTGTGGCAACATTCCCGGCTACCCGGCATCGCTGCTGTGGCTGATGAACCAGATGGACATCAAATATCTGGACGAGACCGACCAGACCTCATGCACGGCGTGGAACTACCACGGCTCCGGCATCGGCAATCTGGAAAGCCTCGCCGCCGTGTTCCTGCGCAATTTCCACCAGGCCTATGTGGCGGCGAAGGCGCAAGGCCTGCCCGAGGGCTATTACTATCCCCTCGTCCACTGCGGCACCTCGTTTGGCAACTACAAGGAAGTGCGCGGCTACTTGCTCCATTCGGCCAAGCTTCGCGAGCGGGTGAAGGTGATCCTCGCCAAGCTCGGCCGCCTGGTCGACGGCAAGCTGCTGATCCCCGAGGAGATCGTGCACTACTCGGAATGGGTGCACGTGATGCGCCACGAGATCGCCAAGCGCCAGACCATCGACGTCAGCAACATCCGCGCCACCATCCATCCCGCCTGCCACGTCTACAAGATGATCCCGCAGGACGTGATCTACGACGATGATGTGCTGGATGGAAACCGCGTCGCGGTATCCACAGGCATCATGCAGTCGCTCGGCACCCAGGTGATTGACTATTCGACCTGGTACGATTGCTGCGGCTTCGGCTTCCGCCACATCATTTCCGAGCGCGAATTCACCCGCTCCTATGCCATCGACCGCAAGATCAAGGTCGCGGTCGAGGAAGCCAGGGCCGATGTGATGATCGGCCATGACACGGGTTGCGTCACCACGCTCGACAAGAACCAGTGGATCGGCAAGGCCGCCGGCAAGGACTATGAACTGCCGATCCTCGCCGACTGCCAGTTCGCGGCCCTTGCTCTGGGCGCCCATCCCTACAAGATCGTCCAATCGCATTGGCATGCATCGGCCACCGAGAAGCTCATGGAGAAGATGGGCATCGACTGGCAGGCCAAGAAGGCCGAGTTCGAAGCCTATCTCAAGGAGGTCGAGGCCGGCCGCCAGGAGAACCTCTACGATCCCCGCCTGATGATCACGTCGGGTCCGGGCTACAAGAAGATCCCCTCAATCGGGCAGCAATCATGACGAAACCCATCCTCATCGTCGGCGGTGGACCCGCCGGTCTCTCCGCCGCGCACTCCCTGGCCCAGCTCGGCCAGAAGTCGGTGCTGGTGGAGAAGCTCGACTTTCTCGGCGGTGCGCCGATCATCTCGGGCTATGCCAAGCTGGTTCCCACCGGCGAATGGGCCAAGGACGCCATTGGCGGCATGGTCGACCGGGTGAAGAACAGCCCGCTGGTGGACGTCAAGTTGTCGGCGACAGTGAAGGAGTTCAAAGGCGAGGCCGGCAATTTCGCCGCCACGCTGAGTGACGGCAGCACGGTCGATGCGGCCTCCACCATCCTGTGCACGGGCTTCACCCATTTCGACTCGGTCAACAAGCCGGAATGGGGCTTCGGCACCTTCGAGGACGTGGTGACCACGGCACAGGTGGAGCAAATGATTTCTTCCGGCGCCGGTGTGCGCTGTCCGTCCGATGGCAGGAAGCCGCAGCGCGTGGCGATCCTCTTGTGCGTGGGCTCCCGCGACCGCCAGATCGGCCGCGAATGGTGCTCGAAGGTGTGCTGCACGGTCTCCGCCAATCTCGCCATGGAAATCCGCGAGGAGCTGCCGGACTGCCACGTCTACGTCTACTACATGGATATCCGCACCTTCGGCCTCTACGAGACCAAGTACTATTGGAGGAGCCAGGAAGAGTTCAAGGTCAAGTACATCAAGGCCCGCATCGCCGAGGTGACCTCCAACGGCGAGAAGCTCATCGTCAAGGGCGAGGACACGCTGGTCAAACGCCCCATCACCATACCCTTCGACATGGTGGTGCATGCCATCGGCATGGACCCCAACGTCGACAACATGCTGCTTTCAGCCGTGTTCGGGGTCGATCTCGAGCAGCACGGCTACATCGGCCGCACCTCTAGCTACGGGACAATGGGCGCCACCTCCCGACCCGGCGTCTTCGTAGCGGGTGCGGCCACTGGACCCGAGACGATCGACGATTCGATCGCTCAAGCCAACGCGGCCGCCATCGCCGCCTTCAGCGTGGCGCAGGGCGCCTCGCTCAAGGCTGCCGAATAGGATTCACGGTGAACGCCCAGTCCAAATATACCCAGGGCCGCCCCCTTCCCCTCGAAGGGGAAACGCCAGTGCTGCATCTTTCCGGTCCGGCGCTGACGCTGGCGCTGGAAGCGGCGACGACGGGTGCCGAGGCACTGGGCGGCATCGAGCGCTATGTGACAGCCGTAGCACTGAAGGCAAAGCTGTTCCAGGATGCACTGGGCGACGGCAAGGCGTCGTCGATCGAGCTCGATGCGCTGATGGGGCTCTGTACCTTCATGTCGTCGGTCCGGCGCAGGATTGCGCCCTATCTCGACACGGCGGGCCTCGACACCATCCGCAAGGGCTTCGCCATCCTGTTCGACGGCGCCAACGACACCACGACCACCGACCAGCGCATGGAAGCCTTCGAGCGCCTGTTTCCCCAGGACCGTAAGCACAGCTTCGTGCGCGACCTCGCCGCCGAAGCGCTGCACTACACCATGCCGGAACTCTATCCGCTGATGTGCCGCTGGGTATGGGATGCAGGCACCAATACGGGCGCACTGCGCGAGATGTGGTTCGGCGATGAGGTCGACCACATGATGATCGACGTGCCCGACACCTATGCCACCTTCCTGGTGCTCCGTCAGGAGCTGTCACAGTTCCTCACCGCCAACGGCATCTATCGCGACATGCTCTACTATTCCGACGTCCTCTGCGCCCAGGTCTATTCGCACTACATCTGTGCGCAGGGCGGCAGCTATCTCCGTGCTGATTTCTCGTCGCCGCAGGACCCCATGCAATACACCCGCCGCCTCCTTGGCCTCGATGGCGTCGAACCCCGCTCGGGCAAGACCCGCCTCAAGTCCATCGACGGCAGCGCCTTCGTACTCGACGACGTCAAGCTTCTGGGTTGAGAGGGAACAAACATGCCCATCCATGAAAAATCCCTGATCCGCCCCGAGAATATCAAGACCAACGAGAATCTCATCATCGACGGTATCGATGTGTCGGGCCACTGGTCGACCTTCATCGAGTCGCGCGTCGTCACCGATTATAACGAGAACCTTCAGGATGAGATCGCCGCCATGCCCGGTGGCGAATACATCCATCGCTGCTGGCAGTGCGGGTCCTGCACCAATTCATGTACAGTGAATGCGCTGAATCCCGACTTCAACCCGCGCTACTGGATCTACCTGATCCGCATGGGCATGGAGAGCGAACTGCTTCGCGACAAGGATATCATCTGGCAATGCGTCTCGTGCAATAAATGCACCAATGCCTGTCCGCGCGACGTGGTGCCGGAAGGCGTGATGAAGGCCACCGCCCATTGGATGGAACTCAAGGGCTATACGGAAAAGAAACCTTCCACCCATTTCGACGCGGTGTTTACCGAGCAGATCATCGCCACCGGCAAGATCGAGGAAGGGCGAACCATTCGCCGCTTCTTCCAGCGCACCGGCCAGTCGCTGATGCAGGACTGGATGATCGAGTTGGTCAAAGGCATGATCAATAAGCTGCCCATCAGCCTGCTGATCCGCATGGGGCTCGAAAGCGTCTTCGCGCCGCGCACGTCGAACTGGGCGAAATCCGGTGCGGCACTCAAGGACTACATCGCCGAGAAGGAAGCAAAGCACCGCAAGGCGCTGGGCCTCGACGATCTGGTGGAAATGGCAAAGTCCGAAGTGAAGCCGACCCATCACTACCAGCAGGCAGCGGAATAGGAGCATTCATGACCGAGGTCATCAACACGCTGAAGAAGGTCGCCTATTATCACGGCTGCGCGCTGGAAGGCTCGGGCCATGGCTACAACCGCTCGACGCGGGCGCTCGCCGGTGCACTGGGCCTCGAATTGGAGGACATTCCCGGCTGGAACTGCTGCGGCGCCATGGAGGTAAAGAACATCGACAACGAGGTACAGACCTATCTCTCCTCGCGCGTGCTCTCGATTGCCGCCAACGAGATGGGCCAGAAGACGGTGATGGCGCCCTGCAACGGCTGCTATCACAACCTCAAGAAGGCCGAACATGATCTCGCCAACAAGGAAAAGTCGCGCGAGACGGTGGACCGCATTTCCAAGAAGGCGGGGCACAAGACCTACGAGGCAGGCCAGGTCGAGACCATCCACGCGCTGGACTGGATCAAGCGTACGATTGGCGAGGACGGCCTGCGCGAGCGCGCCAAGGGCAAGCTCAAGGGCCTGAAGATCGCCAACTACTATGGCTGCATGTACACGCGGCCGCGCAACATCTTCCCGGGCCGCGATGCAGGCCCCGAAAGCGAATCGAGCACCAAGCCGCATTACATGGACGACCTGCTCGCCGCTGCGGGAGCAGAGAACGTCGACTTCCCGCTGAAAACCGCGTGCTGCGGCGGCGCCCACACCTTGTCGGACTCCGATACCTCGACCAAGCTCTGCGCCAACATCCTGCGTGCGGCGGAAGCCTCGGGCGCCGAAGTGATCGCCACCGAGTGCCCGACCTGCCATTCGGGACTGGAAATGCACCAGATCCGCGCCGAGAAGCGCTTCGGCATCAAGACCAATGTGAAGATCGTCTACTTCACCCAGCTCCTTGGCATCGCACTCGGCCTGTCGCACCGCAAGGTGGGCTTGCAGGAGAACATCTCAAACTCGATGGACCTCCTCTATGACAAGGGAATCGCCTGATGGACTGGGAGGTGATCGAAGCTACCGTCGAAAGTCCGGCATCGACACCGGATCAGCTTCTCGCGGCGAGCGAAGCCATGCTGGAGCACTGGCTGACGGCCCACGGCATTGCACCCACCGGCGACATGCGCGAGGGTTTCAGGCTTCTGGGGCTGCACCGGCTGGGCGCCAAGGACGATCCAAGCTTCAATGCCTGCCGCGAGACCTGCCGGGAAGTGGCCTGGCATTACAATCTGCTGAAGCACGGCGGGCCCGAGGAAGGCTCGGCCCACCGGCTGATGATGATGGGGCTCGTCGCCAACCATCTCATGCTCTTCGTCCGCGGCAAGCTGGAGGTTGCAGGGCTCGGCGAGTTCTGCTGTTCTTCCAGGCCGATCCGCTCCACGGAACGCGACCATTTATTCGAACAGAGAGGCTGACCATGCCAAATGTCAAAGGCTGCAATCTTCCCGACGAACTGCTCTACGACGTGGATAACCACATCTGGTTCCGCGACCTGGGCGATGGCACGGTCAAGCTCGGCATGACCACGGTGGCCACCGCCCTCGCGGGCCAGCTCGTCGCCTTCACGCCGAAGAAGGCGGGCAAGTCGATCGATGCCGGCAAGTCCTGCGCCACGGTTGAATCGGGCAAGTGGGTCGGCCCCGCCAAGTCGGCGGTTGCCGGGGAGGTGGTACAGATCAACGATTCGCTCGTCGCCAAGCCCTCGATTGCCAACGAGGACCCCTATGACGCCGGCTGGATGGTGGTGTTGAAACCGGCAGACTGGGCCGGTGCCAAGGCGGCGCTGACACCTGGCGCCGACGTGGCACCGAAATACGAGGCCAAGATGGCTGCCGATGGATTTGCTGGGTGCGCCGGTTAAGACTTTGCCTGTTGCAGCATTTGGGCAGTTGAGATAGGCGTGCAAGCCATGAATGCCGAGATGATGCACAAGAAGGCCAATCTGGCGGGTGACCTGCTGAAGGTCCTCGCCAATCCGTCACGCCTGCAGATTCTCTGCTTCCTGATTGACGGCGAAAAGCCGGTGCAGGAGATCGAACGCCAGATTGGCATGCGCCAGTCGGCCCTGTCCCAGCATCTGGCGGTGCTGCGCCGGGAACGGCTGGTCAAGACTCGCCGCCAGGCCCAGTTCATCTATTACTCGCTGGCCAGCGACAAAGCCAAACGGCTCATCGAAGTCCTCTACGAAATCTACTGCACGCCGAAGACCAAGACGGCGCAGGCCTGAGGTTCACTCGTAGTCCTCGATCCGTGGCCGGCTGAGGCACCCCACCAGAAGCGACATCCGCCGCCGGTGTAGCGCGGTCCATCGTGCGGAAACCTCGCTGTCGTTTCCGTCCCGCCTGAGCGCATAGACAGAATCGACGAAGTCGGCGAGTTCAGGATCGAGCTCGAAAGTGCGGAGATCCCCCTGGGTCCAGCCCAGCACCTTGGCCTCCTTCCGGAACTGGCGGGGGTCCGTAGCCGTGGCCGCAAGCTGGTCCAACCGCTCGAGACGGCCAATATCCTCTTTCAGCAACTGCGCCGCAAACGGGCTTGCCGCCTTGGCCGTGGCCGCGCGTAAATCTTCGATGAGCTTCATGACTCCATCTCCATCTCTTTCGGCACCGGCGCGTCGGCCAGGCTCACATACCAGGCAGGATCAACATCTTCGTCATCGACGAGGTCACAGGTCAGGCCGCGCAGAACAGTTTGGGCCTCTGCCGGAAGTTCGGCCGGGGCTGCCCAGCCGTTGAGCCGGCCCCACAACCCGGTCCAGTAGCGGACCGTCGTCCATGGGTTGTAGCCGCCGCCGCCCAGCACGACGGCACGGGGCGTCATGCCGACGATGTCGAGAATTGCTGCCCAGAGCGCCGCATTGGACAATTGCATTGCAGACAGTGGATCCCCCGCCAGGCAATCGGCCCCGCAAGTTAGCACCACTGCCTCTGGCGCGAACGCTGCGAGCGCCGGCAGGACCTGCAGGTGCATCACTCTTATAAATCCACGATCGTCAAACCCGCGTGCTACAGGGATGTTGATCGCGCGATCACCCGAGCACATTCCACTGCCGGGCCACCGGCCAGACTCGTGAATGGAAATGCACAACGTCCGGTCGTCGCCCGCACATGCATCCTCCACGCCATCGCCATGGTGCGCATCGAGGTCCACATAGGCGATGCGATTGTGTCCTTGGCGCAGCAGCTCGCGGATGGTGAAGACAGGATCGTTGGAATAGCAAAAGCCGCTGGCCCGGCCGGGCCGCCCATGATGCGTGCCGCCGGCCGGATGGAACGCCACACCGCCATCCGCCACCAGCCTCGCGGCCAGCACAGATCCACCCACGGATGCCGCCACTCTCTGGAAAAGCTGTGGGAAAACGGGGTTTTCCATGGTCCCGAGGCGGAATTTCTCACGATCCCCGGCGCTGGCGGCGCCGGCTTCGCTCACCCGGATCAGAGCGTCGAGGTAGCCGGCATCGTGGAACTGCGCCAGCACCTCTCGCGCCACGGGCTCACTCTCGCGGTAATTCGCATCGTCAAGCCACCCCAGCAAGCGGCAGATTCGCACGACGGGGCCAACCCTGCCGATCGAGAGCGGATGATTGCGGGTATAGCCAGTCTGCTCGAAAATCCGGTTGCTGACGAACACCGGCGGAGTCATCGGAAATCCCCTTCCAGACCTGCGACGAAGGGCGAATTCCCCTTGACCTGATTTGCGTCATAGTATTCACTCATCCGAATATACTAATGCCTTCTGACCTGAGATCAATGCGTCTCATGGAGGACAAATGGGAAACGATACAACGCCATCCAACGCCAAGAGCATGTCCATCATCGTGACCAAGGGGTCGCTGGACTGGGCCTATCCACCGTTCATCCTCGCCACCACCGCCGCTGCCATGGACGTGAAGGTCACCATGTTCTTCACCTTCTATGGTCTTGTGCTGTTGAAGAAGAACCTCGATCTGAAGGTAACTCCGCTCGGCAACCCTGCCATGGAGATGCCGATGATGGGCATGCACATGGGCATGCCGAACATGGTCGGCATGGTGCCGGGCGTCGATGCCGCCTGTACCGCCATGATGAAGAACATGATCAAGAAAAAGGGCGTGGCATCCATCGACGACCTGCGCGAAGCTGCACTTGAGTCGGACGTCAAGATGATCGCCTGCCAGATGACCATGGACCTTTTCGAATACAAGAAGGAAGACATGATCGACGGCCCGGTGCTCGGCGGCGCTGCCTCATGGGTCGACATCGCCACCCAATCCGACATCAACCTCTTCATCTAGGGAAAGTAACTTATGGCTGACAAGACGCTGGACGCAAAAGGTCTGAACTGCCCGCTGCCCATTCTGCGTGCCAAGAAGGCACTGACGGACATGGCTGCCGGCAACACGCTGGAAATCCTGGCAACCGATCCGGGCGCCGTTGCGGACTTCCAAGCCTTTTGCCGCACCACCGGCAACGAATTGCTCGAGTCTGGTCAGGACGGTAAAACATACCGGTTCGTGATCAAGAAAGTGGCGTAAACGCCGCCGGGCTGGGGGGCCTGGTCCTGACAACTGAATGAGCCTGGCTCAAATCCCAGGCAGTGGAGGGGACTATGGGAAAGATTCGGCGCGGAACGCTGTTCCAGGCGGCGATGGTTTGCGGCATGGCCATGATGGCCGGCGCCGCCCAGGCGACGGAAGGATACTTCCAGCTGGGCTTCGGCCCACGGCAGAATGCAGTCGGTGGCGCTGGCGTCGCCGACTCGCGTGACGCCATGGCCATGGCGCTGAACCCGGCGGGCATCGCCGGCATGGGTGAGGAATTTCAACTCGGCGCCGCCCTGTTCATGCCCTTCCGCGGCTACGATGCCTCCGGCACGCTCTTGATTGCGCCTGGATCGGGCTCGGTCGACAGCGATGTCAACCTGTTCGCCATTCCCAACATCGCCTACACGAGGCCGATCGACAGCGACTCGACCATCGGCATCTCGCTCTACGGCAACGGTGGCATGAACACCACCTATGCGAACCTGGCCAACACTCAGCCCTTCTGTCCACCCGGCGGTTCCGGCGTCTATTGCGGCGGCAAGGCCGGCGTCGACCTGATGCAGGCCTTTCTCTCAGTCGACTATGCCCGTGACTTTGGCGGCATCAAGGTCGGCATTGCACCGACCCTCGTTGTGCAGCGCTTCAAAGCCAACGGCCTCGCCGCCTTTGCGCCCGGCTCCATGTATCCCGGCAGCCTGACCAACCGCGGCTACGACTATTCGGTCGGTGCTGGTCTCAAGGCCGGTGCCGAAATCGAACTGGCGGACTGGCTGCGGCTCGGCGTCGCCGGCCAGACCAAGATGTATATGACCCGGTTCAGCAAGTATAACGGGCTCTATGCGGAGAATGGCAAGTTCGACGTGCCTGCCTCGGTCTCCGCGGGCCTCGCCGCAGATGTCTCACCGGATGTGACACTCATGTTGGACTACCAGCACATCTTCTATGAAGGTGTGCCGGCCGTCTCGAACTCCTCCAACCTGCCGACATTGCTCGGCAGCAAGAAGGGTCGCGGGTTTGGCTGGAACGATGTCGACGTCTTCAAGGTCGGTGCCGAATGGCGCGTTGACGAGCAGTGGACGCTGCGGGCTGGCTATGCCTACAGCACCAATCCCGTCAATTCTGCCGATGTGACCTTCAACATCCTGGCACCTGGCATCGTGCAGCACCACATCACGGGCGGCGCGGCCTTCAAGTTCACGGACCAGGACACCATCGAGTTCAGCGGCATGTTCGTTCCCGACATGAAGGTGTCGGGACCCGAGGTGACGCCACTGGGCCCAACCGCGGGCAGCAACATCGAGCTTCACATGTATCAGGTCCAGTTGCTGGCTGGATGGACGCACGAATTCTGACATCGTTTGATCACGATCATGGCCAGCAGATGGGTCATGATCGCATCATTAGTAGATAGGAACGGGCGACGCAAAACTGCGGATGGCCGGATTGGCCGTCCAGGCAACCGAAAGGAATACGCCTATGGCACATATTGTCATTCTGGGTGCCGGTCTGGGCGGCGCGATCATGGCCTACGAGATGAAGGACCAGTTGCGCGCCGATGACCGGATCACCGTCGTCACCAAGGACCCCATCTATCATTTCGTTCCCTCCAACCCGTGGGTGGCCGTCGGCTGGCGCACCCGGGACAATGTCGAGGTCGATCTGGCTCCTGTGTTCGCCAAGAAGGGCATCGACTTTCGGCCGGTCGCGGCCAGGAAGCTCGATCCCGAGGCCAAGTCGGTCGAACTGGAAGACGGCAGTTCCATCAGCTACGATTATCTGATCGTTGCCACGGGGCCGGAACTCGCCTTCGACGAGATCGAAGGTTTGGGACCGCTCGGCGGCTTCACGCAGTCGATCTGCCATGTCGACCATGCCGAGAAGGCCAACACCGCCTTCGAGGAGTTCTGCAAGAATCCCGCACCGATCGTCGTCGGCGCCGTGCAGGGTGCCTCCTGCTTCGGCCCTGCCTACGAGTTCCTGTTCATCCTGGAGACGGAACTCCGCCGCCGCAAGATCCGCGACAAGGTGCCGATGACCTTCGTCACCGCCGAACCCTATATCGGCCACCTCGGACTCGATGGCGTGGGCGACACCAAGGGCCTGCTCGAAAGCGAGATGCGCGAACACCACATCAAATGGATGACCTCGACCAAGGTGAAGAAGGTCGAGGCCGGCAAGATGACCGTGGAAGAGATCGCCGACGACGGCAGCGTCAAGGCAACCAAGGAACTGCCCTTCGGATTCTCCATGATGCTGCCGGCCTTCCGCGGCGTGCCGGCGGTACGCGGCATCGAAGGACTGTCCAACCCCCGCGGCTTCACCATCGTCGACAAGAACCAGCGCAATCCGAAGTATCCGGAGATCTTTGCCGTCGGCGTTTGCGTCGCCATCGCGCCCACGGGGCCGACGCCCGTTCCCTGCGGCGTGCCGAAGACCGGCTTCATGATCGAGTCCATGGTGACGGCGACGGCCCGTAACATCGGTCAGCTGTTGCGCGGCGAACAGCCCACGCACCAGGGCACGTGGAACGCGGTCTGCCTCGCCGACTTCGGTGACTCCGGCGTCGCCTTCGTGGCGCAACCGCAGATTCCGCCGCGCAATGTCAACTGGTCGTCGTCCGGCAAGTGGGTGCACAACGCCAAGATCGCCTTCGAGAAGTACTTCATCCGCAAGATGCGCAAAGGCACCAGCGAGACGCTCTACGAGAAGGCCTTCCTCGATATCGTCGGCATCCACAAGCTGAAGGAAGTGAAGTCGAGCTGACGGGCGCCGCCACGCGCCGCGCGCATGGCAGGCAGCAGCATGGGGGCAGCGGTCCACCCTTGCGCGCCTTCGCGGTAGGGCGCTAGGCGGGACGGGTGTCCCGCAAGCTCCAAACAGATGACGGCAACATGACCACGGCCGCGCCCGCCGCCGCCGCCGCGAGGTCTGCCAACTTGCCGCTGTCCATCATGCTCGTCGCCGTCATGATCTTCGAGCTTGCGGCACGCATGACCGGTTTGCGGTTGATTCAGGATGCCGCATGGATGGCCATGGCATTGGTCATCGCACTGTCATGGCGAAAGCTGGGCATGCGGGAAATCTATCTCCTGTCGCTTGCCGCTGTCCTCTCGGCCCTCGCAGTATTTCGAACCGCCGATCCCCTGTGGGAACTGCGCCAGGCGCTCGACCAGGCGAGCTTCCTCATGGCCTTCATCCTGTTGATGAGCCTGCTGCACGAGACGGCTTCGACGTCGCCCGCGGTTGCCGCCTGCGGTGAATACCTGACACGCCAGCCGCCGGCGCGCCGCTACTACGCCCTCAACATCGGGACCGCGCTTCTGAGCGTCCTGTTCAACATCGGGGTCGTCAGCTTCCTGGTGCCGCTGATCCAGCGCGGCATTGCGCGCACCACGCCGGGTGACGCGCTCAACCCCATTCGCGAGCGCCGGCAGGTGTCCGCCCTGCTGCGCGGATTTTCGTGGTGTGTCGTCTGGTCGCCAACCGCTCTGGCGCCGCTTGCCGTGGCCCAGTTGATCCCGGGCGTCAACCGTCTGCTGTGGATCGAGTATGGTGTGGCTCTGTTTGCCGTCATGCTCCTGATCGGCGCGTTCGAGGACCGCTGGCGTTTCCAAAAAGTGCGGCCCGCGGGTCCCCGCCAACCCGTCGATGTGCCTTGGGCGTCGGTATTCCGTTTCCTCGCCGCCTGTGCCTGGCTGTTCGGTATGACCGCGGTCATTTCCACCCTCTCGGGCGACACCATCATTTTCGGCCTGCTGCTGGCCTGCCCCTTCATGGTGGCGGGCTGGCTCGCGGTTCAATCGGGCTTCCCAAGGACAACGCAGACGGACGTCTTGCAGGCGCGTCTCGCACACATCGTCAGGACCGGCCTGCCGACGAGTGCCCCCGTGGCCGTCACGCTGGCCTGTTCTGGCTTCATCGGCCGGGCTGCCGCAGGACAGGTGCCGGCGGCGGCGCTCGCCGACCTGCTGCATCTCGACGCCATGCCAGATTTCGTGCTGCTGTCGCTGATCCCGCCGCTGTTGTCGATCTTTAGCCTGCTGGCGCTGTCGCCCATCATGATGGCGGTGTTCTTCGGTTCGCTGTTTGCGGCCTTGCCCGTGCTGCCGGCCGATCCGACGCTGATCGCGTTTTCGATTTCCTGCGGCTGGGCCCTGTCGATGACGTTTTCGCCCTTCGCCACCGTTGTGCTGCTGATCGATCGCGTTTCGGGAATCCCGGGGCGGCGGCTCACCTGGGGCTGGAACCTCGCCTTCACGGTGCTGTGCGCCATCGCCCTGGTGCCGGTCTTTGCCCTATTGACCCAAGGCCGCTAGGATGGAGCCAAGATAATAGCGCCGTACCCTTCCCCAACAGATGCTCTGGACCATGACCATGCCACAACGCCCCTTCACCCGCGACGATCTCGAAGTGCTCCGCCAGTGGGATACGCCCACGATCTGCAATGGGCTGGAACTGATCGTGCCGGAGCGCCGTGCCATCGGCTTCACCGTCGAACCCATGGTGGCGCTGCATCCGGATCCCGCCAAGGCGCCGATCGTTGGCCTTGCCCGCACCGGCACCATCCGCGCCAGGGAAGCGCCACGCGGACCGGTAGCCGACCGTCTCGATTGGTATGACTATGTGGCCGAGGCCGACCTGCAAACCATCGTCGTCATCCAGGACCTTGACGACCGCCCCGGCTACGGTGCCTTCTGGGGCGAGGTGCACACCAATGTGCACATGCGGCTCGGTGCTGAAGGCTGCATCACCAACGGCTCGTTCCGCGACCTCGCGGCCTCCGCCAAGGGCTTCCAGATCTTCGGCGGACGCGTCGGGCCGAGCCACGCCCATGTGCATCTCACAGGCTTCGGCGGACCCGTCAATGTGTTCGGCATGCAGGCAGTCCATGACGATGTGATCCACGCCGACATTCACGGTGCCGTCGTGGTGCCTGCCGATTGCGTGAAGAAACTGCCGGCCGCCATCGATCTCGTTTCGCGCCGTGAAAAGGTGATCCTCGATCTCTGTGCGGCACCCGGATTCACCGCGGCGAAACTCCGCGGCGCCATGAAGGCATCACAAGAGATCCACTGATGAACGGCGCTGAAAGCCTGATCCGAACCATGGCCGGCAACGGCATCGACGTCTGTTTCGCCAATCCCGGCACGTCGGAAATGCATTTCGTCGCAGCCCTCGACCGCGTCGACGGCATCCGTTGCGTGCTGGCGCTGTTCGAGGGCGTGGCGACCGGTGCCGCCGACGGATATGGCCGCATGCTGGACCGGCCCGCCTCGACGCTTTTGCATCTCGGTCCCGGCCTCGCAAACGGGCTATCCAATTTGCACAATGCGATCAGGGCGTTTTCGCCCATCGTCAACATCATCGGCGATCACGCCACGTGGCATCGCCATCTCGATGCGCCGCTGACCTCCGATATCGAAGGCGCGGCACGGCCATTCAGCCACTGGGTACGCACCACGCCAAATGCCAATCGCGTCGCCGAAGACGGAGCGGCGGCCATTGCCGCGGCCCGCGCCGCACCAGGCTGCGTTGCGTCCCTCATCCTGCCGGGCGATGCCGCCTGGGACGACGTGACGGTGCCACTCCCCAACGACGGCTGCGTGCCCATGCCCTTTGTCGCGCAGCGGGCGAGGCCGAAGGACGAGGCGATTGCGGCGGCGGCCGGCATTCTGCGCTCGGGCGAGCCAACGGCGATCATCCTCGCGGGTCAGGCAACGCGCGAGGCGACGCTCCATGTTGCAGGAAAGATCGCAGGCAAGACCGGCGCCCAACTCATGACGCCGTCACTGACCGCCAGGGTAACGACCGGTGCCGGCCGGGTGCCGGTGACGCGCATCCCCTATGCCTGGAGCCTTGCCGTCGAGGCCTTCAGGGACATCCGCAACATCATCCTCATCGGCGGTAAGGCACCTGTAGGTTTTTTTGCCTATCCCGGCAAGCCCAGCGAATATTTTCAGCCGGGCACCAGGGTGTTCACTCTCGCCCGCGCCGAAGACGACATCGCCTATACGCTCGACGCCCTGGCCGATGCAGTCGGCGCCACACGCCTCAAGCCCTACGTCTCGCCCTTGTCGCTTCCCGAATTGCCACATGGCGACATCACGCCGGAAAAGCTCGGCGCCCTGATCGCGGCACTGCTGCCGGAGAATGCCATCGTCGTCGACGAGTCGGTCAGCACCGGCCGCAATTTCATCGCGCTCGCACAGACGGCGAAGCCTCACGATTGGCTTTTGCCGACAGGTGGCTCCATCGGCTACGGCATGCCGGTGGCGGCCGGTTGCGCCATCGCCTGCCCGGATCGCAAGGTGATCTGTCTCGAGAGCGACGGCAGCGGCATGTACATGCCCCAGACCCTGTGGACCATGGCGCGCGAAGGGCTCGACATCCTGACGCTGATCTTCGCCAACCGGAAATACCAGATCTTGCGCAACGAGATGGCCAATGTCGGAGTCTCCAACATCGGCCCCAAGGCCTCAGCCCTGCTCGACATCGACAATCCCACGATCGACTGGGTGTCACAGGCAAGGACTTTCGGTGTCGCGGCCTGGCGCGCGGAGACGGTGGACGAACTGGCGCGTCATATGACAGCAAGCCTGGCGGAAAAAGGTCCGCGCCTGATCGAAGTCGTGATGTGAAGACGTTTTGCAAGAACCGTCACGGCCCTTGCGGCCAGCCAGGGCATGGATCAGTCTAACGAGAAGGCCCGCCTGCGGCTTGCATCTTGAAGAAGGAAACACCGATGAGCCGCAAGACCTATGACCAGCTCCGCAGCGCCCGGTGGTTCGCACCCGATGATTTCCGTTCGTTCGGCCACCGCTCGCGGGCCATGCAGATGGGACTGGGCCCGGCAGATTGGGAAGGCAAGCCCGTCGTCGCCATCCTCAACACCTGGTCGGATGCCAACCCTTGCCACATGCATTTCAAGGAACGCGTCGAGCATGTGAAGAAGGGTATATGGCAGGCGGGTGGCTATCCGCTCGAGCTTCCGGCCCTGTCGCTCTCCGAGAGCTATGTGAAGCCCACTACCATGCTCTACCGCAACATGCTGGCCATGGAGGCGGAGGAGCTGCTGCGCTCGCACCCCGTCGATGGTGCCGTGCTGATGGGCGGCTGCGACAAGA
>CAZECZ010000082.1:0-19466 GCA_964510815.1 uncultured Aestuariivirga sp. | reverse complement strand
AGATCGAAGCGACGGCGGTGATCCCGGAAGGGTAGGGGCTTCAGCCGCGAAGCGCCTGTGCCAGCGCCGCGACAGCCCGCTCGACACCGTCGTCCGCCGTCATGACGCCGGGCGATAGCCGCAGTGTCTGGCCACGGGCGTCAGCATGAATGTCCTCGGCCTTCAGCGCCGCCAGCACATCGGCAGCGGGATTGGCCTCCGGCAGCCGGATCATGATGCTGCCGCCGCGCTGGTGTTCGGCCCGCGGCGTCACGAGCGAGAGCCCGAGGTCGTCGGCGGCCGCGATCAGCTTGGCTGAGAGTCTACGGTTGTGAGCCAGAAGGGGGGCTTTGTCCTGGGCCGCGTGCCAGTCCAGCGCCGGCAGCGATGCGATGGCCGCCATCGCACCCGGCGTCCCGTTGTCGAAGCGGCGGACATCAGGAGCAAATTGGAATGTGTCGAGCGCCCAGTTGAACGGGTTGTCCTGGCTGAACCATCCCCGCAATTCCGGCTCGCATGCGGCGATGAGACCGGGCGCCACATGCAGGATACCCGCACCCGGCGTGCCGCACATCC
Organism: uncultured Aestuariivirga sp.; assembly: GCA_964510815.1. Taxonomy (GTDB): domain Bacteria; phylum Pseudomonadota; class Alphaproteobacteria; order Rhizobiales; family Aestuariivirgaceae; genus Aestuariivirga. The sequence goes on along the minus strand of CAZECZ010000082.1, from coordinate 18,911 downwards.
ATTTGAGCGACGTCGAGATGGTGAAGTCGATCGCCGGTGCGTCGACGGCGTACGGCAAGAGCCCCGCAGCCTGCGTGATGTCGACGCCGATGATGCTGCCATTGGCACGGCCATGCGCCACCAGCGCCTCGAGATCGATCTTGTGCGATGTCGTGGAACTGACCCAGGTGAGAAGTGCCAGCGCCACGTCCTCGTCCCACCGCGCCATCATGTCCTCGTCCTCGACCCAGGTGGCCCCCTGGCGCATCGCCACCGTGTCGAGCGTGAAGCCCAAGCGTTCCTGCAATCCCGTCAGCAGGAAATGGTTGGAGGGAAAGCAATCCGCCGCCACCAGCACGCGCTTGCCCTTGAGTGTTCCCTTGGGAAGTGCCGTCACCAGCATGTGAAGGGCCTGCGTCACGTTCTCCGTAGTCGTGACGCTTCCCTGCGGCGCGCCGATGATGGCGCGCCAGCGGTCGATGAATCTCTGCCGCTCGCCCAGCACATAGCCCCACTGTTCGGTGTTGCAGGCCCCCCACGACTGGCCGAACTCCGCCATCTTGGCTGCGATCGCTTCGGCCTTGCCGGGATATTGGCCGATCGAGTGATACATGAAATAGCCGGAACCGTCGGTCATCGCGTCCTCTTCGTACCTAGCGCGCATAGGCCTTCTGGAAATGGGTTTCGAGCCATGCCGTGAGCCGCACCAGCGGCCACAGGATGGCGACATAGATGATCGCGGCGCCGATCAGCGGTGTCGGATTGGCGAAGATCGCCTGCGTGTCGGTCGCCTGCTTCAAGAGATCGCTCGTCGCCACCACGGAGGCGAGCGATGTATCCTTGATGGCGGACACACAATTTGATGCCTGCGGCGGAATGACGATCCGCACCGCTTGCGGCAGGATCACCTTGCGCATGGTGAGCCAGAAATGCAGTCCCAGTGCGGACGATGCCTCGAACTGCCCGGCGGGCACCGACTGGATGCCGGCGCGCACCACCTCGGCCGAATAAGCACCCATCACCATGGAAAGCGCCACGGTCGCCGCCGTGAAGGAGGACAACACGATGCCGACGAAGGGCAGCGCATAATAGACGAGGATCAGCACCACCAGCACAGGCATGGCGCGGAAGAAATCCGTGTAGCCCGTGGCCAGCAGGCGGAACGGCTTCCACGCATAGAGCCGCATGAGGCAGATGACGACGCCCAGCAGCGTGCCGAACACGATGCACGCCAGTCCCAGCAGGATGGTCACCCACAGGCCCCTGAGCAGAATGGGGAACGACCGCATCAGGATGTCGGGATTGAAGAAGATGTCGACTGCGCTCATGCCCCGTGCCCCGCGGCTCGCTGCGGACTACCGTCGTGATGGAAAGAAAGGGAAGGGGCGTTTGCCGTCCCTTCCGCTGGATCCGTCACTCGGCCGAGGTCGGCACCGGCATCGGTGTCACGGTCACGCTGCCTTCGGCCGGCGCCACGCCGAACCAGTGTTCGAAATACTTGGCCATGGAGCCGTCGCTCTTGATGTCGGAAATGGCCTGGTTGATCTTCTCCAGGTTGGGCGAGTCCTTCGGCATCATCATCGCGAACTTCTCGCCGGTGACGATCTCGGCCTTGATGACAAAGCCCTGCGTCTGCTTGGCGGCATAGCGAAGCCCGATCATGTCGTTCACCACCGCGTCGACGCGGCCATTCTGCAGGTCGGTCAGCATGTTGGCCAGCGTGTCATAGCTCTTGTAGCCGGCAAAGCCGATCTTCTCGGCATTCTCCTGCGCCCACTTCTCCGGCGTCGAGGTGGCGATCGCGCCCACCGTCTTGCCCTTGAGGTCTTCCGCGGTGTTGATGTCCGAGCCCTCCTTCGCCGCGATGCCGAGCGACGCGATGAAATAGGGCTGGGTAAAGGACTGGCTCTTCAGCCGCTCGTCGGTGATGGTGAGCGACGAGATCACGAGGTCGACGCGGCCCGAGGCAGAAGCCACGAACAGTGCCTTGAAATCCATGCCTTCGAACTCGGCCGTGGTGCCCAGGCGCTTGGCGATGTCATTGGCGATGTCGACCTCGAAGCCCTCGAAGGTGCCGGCCTCGGTCTTGTTCTCCCACGGCGGATTGGCGGGATAGGATGCGACCTTCAGGGGATCGGCGGCAAGCGCGTTGCCGGCGGTAATGCTCAGTACAACTCCAGCCACAAGGCCAAGGGCGTGACGGCGTGTGAAGATCATGGGTGCTCCTCCTGTTGTTCCGGTCTGGCCCTATGGCATCTCGCTTCCGGCCAGTTGATCGAAGCTTGCCACAGATCGGGCCGTTTACAACAGATATTTTGATCTTAAAGTATTGCCGCGGGCCGCGGGCCGCGGGCCAAACGGCACCCCCTTCTATGGCGTCTTGGGGCTTCCCACGGGGGTCCGCACCGGCCGGCGAGGATCCACTGCCGCTTCGTCCTTCGGCAGGAACGACATCAGCTTGGCGCGCACGTCATCCGGCCAGGTCATGGAGGTATGTTCGTCAAGCCAGCTGGCCGCCAGAACCTGATGGCCCGACCAGCGCTGCTCGTCGCCGCAATGGACCGAATGTTCGATGGTGACCGAAGACCGGCCAACCTTGGTCACTGTCAGGCGGAAGGTCAGCTTGTCACCGAAGAACGACGGCTTGGAGAAATTGCAGGTGAGATGAACTGTCGGCGTGCCCCAGCGTTCCTTCCAGATGATCTCGTGCCAAGGCCAGCCGATCCACGCCCAGAACTCTTCGATCACGCCGTTGAGCAGGTTCAGGTAGGCGGGATAGTAGGCGGTGCCGGAAATATCGCAGTCGCCGAAATGCAGCATCCGGTCGGTGGTGTAGCTCACGGCCATGGCAAGTCTCCTGACAATCGATAACGGCGGCACTGATAAGGCCCCGGCCCGGCGCCACACCTAACACGATGAAAACGCCCAGGGCGAGATGTGGCGTCCTGTCAGTTCGACGGAGTTTTCGGCGTCCACAATACTGTGCCACCGTCCTTTTCATAGGCCATCCCGTTCGGATAGGTGATTGCCTCTAGCTGCAGTCCCCAGGGCGACTGGAAGTAGAGGATGGCTTGACCGGCGGCCGGTCCCTGGTCCACGGGAAGCGGACCGAGCCTTGTGGCAATGCCTTTTTCGTCCAGGAAGGCCTTTGCCGCGTTGATGTCGTCGACATAGAAGGCGATGTGGAAGGCGCCGATGTCGCTGTTCTTCTGGTTGAGCGTCCGCTGGTCCGGGGCGGAATACTTGAACAGTTCGACATTCGATCCGAAGCCGCACCGCATCATGGTGATGTTCTCGATCACCGCCTTGGCGTCGACACCCAGCAGGTCGGTCATGAAAGTGCCCTTGTCGTCGGAAAACGGGCCGAACGACATTGCCTTTTCGCAGCCGAGGATGTCGGTGAAGAAAGTAACGGCTTGGTCCATGTCGGGAACCGTGATGCCGGTGTGGTCATGCCCGCGCATGCCGGGCATGCCCGCAGACGCCGTGGTGGTCAGAGCGGCAAATGCCATTGCCGCAATCACGTGTCGGTTCATCTGATGTTTCCTCGCTTGGCTGTCGCTGTGTTGGGCCCTGAAGGCCGCGAATATTTTGAACATGAAAAATTCAATTGCACAAGTTGGAACTCATTGTTCTAATGAGTCTCTCAAGATGTCAGATCAAGTTACATGCATTCGCAAATAACTCGAGATACGAAGGCCGAAATGGTATCCGGCCGCGGCGATGCGCTCTCGCCAAGCGCCGCGGAACCGTCTTGAACATGACGGACGCGGGAGAGCGCCGGATGGAAACAGGCAAGACCTATGATGCGGTGATCGTCGGTGCGGGCCACAATGGCCTGGCCTGTGCCATCCATCTGGCCAGGCGCGGCTGGAGCGTCGGCGTCTTCGAGGCGAAGCCGGAAGCGGGTGGTGCGGTAAAGACCCGCGAGCTGACCTTGCCCGGCTTCCGCCATGACATCGCGGCGATGAATCTCTCGATGTTCGCAGGCTCGCCATTCCTGCGCGAATATGGCGAGGCGCTCGGCCGCCACGGCCTCGCCTTCGTCCCCGCCGAGCATTGCTTTTCCTCGGTCTTTCCCGATGGGACCTTTTTCGGCGTCTCCAACACCCTCGATACTACGTTGTCGCGTCTTAACGCGCTGAGCCCGAAGGATGCCGAGTCCTGGGCTCGCCTGCTGGGCCAGTTCGGCGGCGACGCACCCCACATCTTCGGCCTTCTCGGCAACGTCATGCCGTCGTGGGCGGCGGCGAAGGTTGTGTGGTCGGCGTGGCGCCAGAAGGGCACTGGCTGGACGCTCGACATGATGCGCTTCCTGCTGTCGTCACCCCGCGAATGGCTCGACGCCAATTTTGCGAACCCGAAGGTCAAGGCGACGCTGGCCGCCTGGGGCATGCATCTTGATTTCGCGCCGGATATCGCCGGCGGCGCGTTGTTTCCCTATCTCGAATCCATGGCCAACCAGTCTTTCGGCATGGTCATCGGCAAGGGTGGTGCCGACACCATGATCAAGGCCATGACGGGCTATCTGATGGAACTTGGCGGCGAACTCCATCTCGGCACACCGGTGACGGAAATCCGCTCCGGCAACGGCAAGGCATCCGGCATCGTGCTAGGCGACGGCACCGAGGTGCCGGCCCGCAAGGCGGTGATCGCCAACGTGACGCCCGCCGTGCTGTTCGGCGGTCTCCTGCCCGGTGGCAGCGGCAAGGCCGACGTGGACAAGAAGTTCAAAGCCTTCCGCGCCGGCCCCGGCACCATGATGGTGCATCTCGCCCTCGACCGGCCGCTCGATTGGAACGCGGGTGAAGAGTTGCAACGCTTCGCCTATGTCCACATCGCGCCGTCCTTCGAATACATGACCGCCGCCTACACGCAAGCCATGGGTGGACATCTGCCGGCAAGCCCGGTGCTGGTGGTCGGCCAGCCCACCGCCATCGATTCCACCCGTGCGCCGGATGGGAAGCATATCCTGTGGGTGCAGGTCCGCGTGCTGCCCAAGCATGTGACGGGCGATGCCGCGGGCCAGATCAAGGGCACCGATTGGTCCGGCATCAAGGACGCCTATGCCGACCGTGTCATCGGCATCATCGAGCAATATGCCCCCGGCCTCCAAGACCGCATCCTGGGCCGCGCCGTCTATTCGCCGGATGATCTCGAAGCCGAAAATCCCTGCCTCATCGGCGGCGACAACCTCTCCGGCAGCCACCATCTCAACCAGAACTTCCTGTTCCGTCCGGTCGCTGGCTATTCGCGCTATAAGATGCCGGTGGAGAACCTCTTTATGTGCGGTGCCGCCACCTGGCCGGGGGCGGGCACGGGCGCCGGCTCCGGCTATTTGCTGGGCAAGATGCTGGGAGGAAAATGATGACCGAAACCCGCGCCGAAATCCGCCTGCCCACCCATGAGCTCCGCGACGACCTGCCGTTCTACACGAAGACACTGAAGATGCGCCTCGACTTGATCTACCCGGCCGACAATCCGCAGATCGCCGTGCTGTCGGGCCACGGCCTGCGTCTTCGCATCGAGAAGGGGGCATCGGAATCACCGGGCACCATCCGCATTCTCACCGGCGACCCCGATGGCTTCGCGGACGGCCAGCGCCGGCTCACCGCACCCAACGGTACCTTGATCGAGATCGAGGAATTGAATCCGCCGCTGGTGCTGCCGCAGACCGAGCACGCCTTCGTCGTCCGCCGCTTGGCCGACCAGGCACCGTGGATCATCGGCCGCGCCGGCATGCAATACCGCGACCTGGTGCCGACTAGGCTTGGCGGCGCTGTCATCGCCTCGCACATCCGCATTCCCGATGGCGGCCCCGTGCCGGACATGGTCCACTATCACAAGGTCGGCTTCCAGTTGATCTTCTGCGTCAATGGCTGGGTCGACGTCATCTATGAAGACCAGGGCGGCCCCATCCGCCTCCATGCCGGAGACTGCTTCATCCAGCCGCCGGAAATACGCCACCGCGTGCTTGAAGCCAGCGACGGCATCGAGGTCATCGAGATCGGTGTTCCTGCCGAGCACATCACCGAGATCGACCACGTGATGACGTTGCCGACTCCCGAGCGCCGCCCGGACCGCGAATGGCAGGGCCAGCGCTTCGTCCACAACGTCGGCGCCAAGGGCGTGTTCAAGCCGTTCCGCGTGTCAGGTTTCGAAGCCCGCGACACGACGATCAACGCCAACACCAAGGGGGTGGCCTCGGTGATGGTGGCAAGGCCCTCAGGCGGCCCTTCGCCATGGGTGAAGCATGATGCCGATATCCTGTTCAATTTCGTCATGTCAGGTAAGATGACGCTCGACGGCGAGGGCAAGGAGCCCTACCGCTTGGCGCGCGGCGATGCCTTCGTCATCCCGCCCGGCATGGCGACGCGCTACAGCGATCCGTCAGCCGATCTCGAACTGCTCGAAGTCTCGCTCCCCGGCAATTTCAGCACCGAAGCCGTCTGACCGCTTTCCTTGCAAACGCATGTACTCCCGCGCCGCAACATCGAAATCGCAGCGTAATCGAGCGTTTTGAACGTTGCAAATTCATGGGAAAGAAATAGTCTGGCGCCGATCCCGGAACCCCGAGGGCCGGGCAGTCAAGGACCAAGGCGAGGACAAGAACATGGCAAATGCAAAAATAGTCACCGAACTGGCGACAGCCCTGCTGTCAGGAGGGGTCGAAGTGGTTGACCTCACGGCGACGCTCGGCCCCGAAACGCCGCTCATCAAGCTGCCGCCCGAACTCGCCGTCAACACCCCGGCCGTCGAAATCCACACCATCTCGCACTACGACAACAACGGCCCGTTCTGGGCGTGGAACTGGCTGAAGCTCGGCGAGCATTCCGGTACCCACTTCGACGCCCCGATCCACTGGATCACCGGCAAGGACTATGCCGACGGTGCCACCGACACGATTCCCGTGCAGAACTTCGTCGGCCCGGTCAACGTCATCGACTGCAGCGAAGAGGTAAAGAAGGATCCGGACTTCCTGCTCACCGTCGATCACGTCAAGGCCTGGGAGGCCAAGCACGGCGAGATCGAGAAGGGCTCGTGGGTCGTCATGCGGACCGACTGGTACAAGCGCAACGGCAACGAGAAGGACTTCCTCAACGCCGATGACAACGGCCCGCATTCGCCGGGCCCCACCGCCGAGACGGTGCATTACCTCATCGGCAAGGGCGTCACCGGCTGGGGGTCCGAGACGGTCGGCACCGATGCGGGGTCTGCCGGCGGCATGGACCCGCCATTCCCCGCCCATAACCTGATGCACAAGAACAACCGCTATGGGCTGGCCAGCCTCTGCAATCTCGACAAGCTGCCAGCCAAGGGCGCCATCATCATCGCGGCACCGCTGAAGATCAAGCACGGCACCGGCTCGCCCTTGCGCGTGCTGGCCCTCGTCTCGAAATAGAAGCAAACCGTCCGATGACGGACTATGTGATCGCCGGCAGCGGCATCAATGCGCTCGTCGCCGCATCGCTCCTGGCCATGAAGGGCAGGAAGGTGCTGGTGCTCGAGCGCAATGATGTCATCGGCGGTTGCATCCGCACCGAGGAGGCAACGGCCCCCGGCTTCACCCACGATGTGATGGCCACCACCTTCGTGCTGTTCCTCCTCTCGCCGGCCTATGCCGCCCTGGGGCCCGAGCTTGAAAAGCGCGGGCTCCGGTTTGCTCATCCGGAAATTCCCACCGGTGTGCTGCGCCCGGATGGATCGAGTCTGGTGCTGACGAAGGACCGCGCCGCCAATGTCGCGGCATTCGACCAACTGGCTGGTGGCGATGGTGATCAGTTCGCCCGCGACATGGCCCAACTCGGCGGCAATGCACCGTTTCTCTTTGCGCTGCTCGGTGGCCGCCTGTGGTCGTGGGATATGCTCAAGACGGTGGCGCGCGAGGCGTGGCGGCGCGGTCCCCGCGCGCTGTCTTCCTTCTTTGGCGAAGCGTTGATCTCGGCGCGGCATTGGCTGGAACCGCACTATCAGTCCGACCTGTTCCACGCCCTCATGGCGCCCTGGGTGCTTCACACGGGGCTGGGCCCGGAGTCGGCGTATTCCGGCCAGATGGCCAAGGTCATCGCCTTCGCGCTGGAAGCCGCCGGCGCGCCCATCGTCCAGGGTGGTGCGGCTAATATTCTCAAGGCCTTCGAGCAATTGATCCGCGATCACGGCGGCGGCATTCGCACTTGCGCCGATGTCGCCGAAGTGACTGTCGATGCCACCGGCCGTGCCACCGGCGTTGTCCTTGCCTCGGGCGAGGTGATTGCGGCGAACCATGGCGTCATATGTTCCATGACCCCGGCGCAGCTTTATGGGCGCTTGTTGAAGAACATGAAAGCGGTGGAACCCCAGCGCTCCGAGGCCAGGGGCTTCGTCCACGGCAAGGGCAACATGCAGATCCACTATGCCCTCGATGCCCCGCCCCGGTGGAAGAACCCCGATCTTGCAAAGGTGGCATTGCTGCATCTCACCCCCGGCCTCGACGGCGTATCGAAGGCCGTCAACGAAGCCGAACGCGGGCAACTGCCGGTGGAGCCCACCATCTGCGTTGGTCAGCCCACCGCCTTCGATCCCTCACGCGCACCGCAAGGCAAGGCCATCCTGTGGCTCCAGCTTCCCGAGGCGCCTCGCGTCATCAAGGGCGATGCCGCCAGCCAGATCGATCCGCCTGCGGATGGAAAATGGACGGAAGCTGTACGCGAAGCCTATGCCGGCCGCATCGAGACCATCCTCAGCCGTCACATCGAAGGCTTCAAGGACACCATCATCAAGCGCCGCTGTTATTCGCCCGCCGATCTCGAAGCGATGAACGTCAATCTCGTCGGTGGCGACCCTTATGGCGGCGCCTGCACCATCGACCAGTTCTTCCTGTGGCGGCCCATGCGCGGCCTCGCCAACCACGCGACGCCAATCAAGAACCTCTATCACATCGGCGCATCCACCCATCCGGGTCCAGGCCTTGGCGGCGGCTCGGGCTTCCTGCTGGCGAGTGCGCTTAGATGAGCAATGGCGATCTCGCATTCCTGCAGGGCGTGCTTCACCGCCAGGCGGCGTCCGACACGTCGTTGCCGTCGCTGGCCGAAATCGGCCTCAACTATTTCGTGCCCTATCTGATGAACCGCATCGCCGCCACCTGGAACACGGAGCTCGCCGGCGACCTCAAGACATTCGACCTCACCACGCCGCAGATGCGCGTGTTGGCCGTGCTCTCCATCAATTCCGGCCTCACCATCAACGAACTCTCCGTGCTGACCGTGACGGAACAGTCCACCATGAGCCGCACGCTCGATGCGCTGGAAGAACGCGCCATGGTCCGCCGCCGCGCCAGGCCCCAGGACATGCGGGTCCGCGAGGTGGAGATCACCGAGGAGGGCCGCAGCGCCTTCGCCCGCTTCTGGCCCGTCATGTTCGCCCGCTACGAGACCATGTTCCGCGACATCGGCGAGCCGGAATTCGCCGCATTCGTCAGTACACTGCACAAGGTGCTGCGTAACATTCGGAAGGCCAGCGCATCGGGCGAGCAAATGGAACCGTTTGCGAGCGGAAAGATGCGCTAGAGTCAAAGTGTTAGAGCAACCGGCGGTCAAGTGACCGCCGGTTGCTCTAACGGCGAAGCCTCAGAGTGACTTGAGAGTCGCCAGTGCGCCGTCGAGTGCAGTGCCGTCCTCGTCCTTCAGCGCGGCGCTGACGAGCCGCGTCATCCACACTTCGGCATCCTCGCGGGACTGGAGCAGTGGCACGGCTGAGAGCACGCGGTCATATTTCGACAGGCCTCTCGCATGGGTATCGGAATAGCCCTTGATCAGGCGCCGCGCGGAGATGATGCCGCAGGCGAGAGCATAGTTCTTGCCGAGTTGCGATGTGGCGAGCGCCAGCCAGTGCTCCATGTGCTCCATCTCTTCCGCATGGCGCAGAAGCTTTCGCCGCCGTGGGCGGAGGCCCGCGACGGCATAGAGCTGCAGGAAACCGCGAAGCTTCGCCGTCTGCACCTGCCGGCCCTTGTTCACCATCCCGTCGATGGCCCGCATCAGCCCCGGCTTCGCAATCACCCACCGCCCCAGGCCCGCCGGCAGCAGCCGCACCAGTTCCTCCGCACGCGGATGCATGAACTCCGTCATGTAGAGCGGCGCGTCTCCGGCATTCATCGCCGCCGCGATGCGCCGGAACCGTGACGAACGGGTCTTGAGGTCGGCAACGCCAATGACGTCGTCATAGGCCATGGCGTTCGCCACGTATTTTGCCGCCGCCATGCTGAATCCATGGCCGCGGCCTGCCCCACCGGCCTTGTCGTCAAGCGCCACAAGGCCCTCGATCCTGGCGAGATATTCCCCGCCATAGGCCACATCCTGGAAATCCACCATGCGCTTGAGTCCAGCCAATGCAACCGACTGGATGGAGGAGGGCAGGGCGCGGACGCGCGCCAGCAGCGGATCGAGTTCCGCATTCCCGAGCGTCTCTGGCAGCAGGGATTCGTCCTTTGCCGGCGCAATCCGCGCATCTGGCAGTTCGTTGGAGGTCTCTGCCGCCCGCGCGTAGCCCGCCGCGAAGCCCTTGAGCGAGGCTTCCGTGCCCCTGCCGCCGGACCTGATCACATCCTCGAAGGATTGCCGGGGGAAGGGCAGCACGCCGGCCCCCGCCAGCGCCCCCAGAATGGGTGCCGACACCACGGTTCCGTTATGCCGCGCCGCGCGCTCCATGTCGAAGGCAATGACGCGCTTGGCGGCGACACGCGTGGCATCGTTCACCGCCTGCGGATCGGCAATGGATTCGCCCGGCTTTTCCTTTTCGGCCACGGCATAGGCGCGGTGCGTCGAGGTAATGAGCAGCGTCCTGTCCGGCGTCGCCAGTCCGCGCAGGATGGAACGCCCTGCTTCCATCAGTTCAGCACCGATCACCACATCGACATCGCCGGGAGTCGGCATCAGCGCCAGCACCGGCGCTTGCCCGTCGCGCGGCGGCAGCATCTCGATGTAATAGAGCGTCGCACCGGTGCGTTGCGCCACGCCCGGCACCGATGTCGATTGCGCATGCCAGCCGTTGGCCTCGGCCGCGGCCACGATCCAGTCGGCCAGCACGCCGCCGCCCTGGCCGCCCATGGCGAGAATGGCCACACTCAACGGCTTGTCGAAGGTGATGCGGCTTGGCGCGTTCATGCCTGCGTCCGCTCAAACATGATGCGGCCCTTCTCGCGGCGCGCCTGAAGCCAGCCGATGATGCCGCGCCGGACATTCATCCAGAAACGGTCCCAGCCATTGGCGTTGCGGATCACGTCGGCGCGGTAGAACGACGGGCATAGTACCGCCGCATCTGCGACGTCGCCGCAGTTGCCGCAGGCCACACAGGACTCGTCGATCGACGCGACGGGGTCGTCACGCAGCGGATCGCTCGTATGTTTGATCGACAGCGACGGGCAGCCCGAAAGCCGGATGCAGGCGTGATCGCCCGTGCACACGTCCTCGTCGACGCCGAACCGCTGGCGCACGATCCGTTCGCCGCTCTCCTCCGCCTTCGCCATCTGCGGCTTCACGCGCCGCTGCTTGTTCAGCATGCATTCCGATGACGCGACGATGATCTTGGGGCCGGGCTCATCGGTGGTCAGCGCCTCGCGCAAGGTGTCGCGCATCTTCGTGACATCATAGGTGCGGTCGATCTGGCGCACCCATTTGGCACCCACACCTTTCACCGCGTCGGTGATGGCGTTGTTGGTGTTGCGCTTCCTGTTGGTGGCCCGCGACGACAGGATATCCTGCCCGCCGGTTGCCGCCGAATAGTAGTTGTCGACGATCAGCATCACGCCGTCATGCTTGTTGAACACCGCGTTGCCGACCGACGACGCCAGGCCATTGTGCCAGAAGCCCCCGTCGCCCATCACCGAGATGACGCGCTTGTCGGCCTTCACGTTGAACGCGGATGCAGCGGCAGGCCCCAGCCCGTAGCCCATGGTCGTCGCACCGATGTTGAACGGCGGCAGGATCGAGAACAGGTGGCAGCCGATGTCGGCCGAGACGTGGTGCTGTCCCAATTCCTTCTCGACCAGCTTCATCGCGGCGAAGATTGGCCGCTCGGGGCACCCCGTGCAGAAGCCGGGCGGGCGTGGCGGAACCACCGTGGCCAGCCGTTTCACTTCGTCGGAATTGAGAACGGCTGAGGGATCGGGCAGGGGCGGGCGATTGCCCAGCAGGCGCGGCGCATACTTTTCGAGGAATCCGAGAAGCCCCTTCTGCATCACCTGTGCCGTGTATTCGCCCGCCAGCGGGAACACGTCCTTGCCGCTCACACGTGTCTGCATGTCACGCCGCCGCAGGATTGTGTTGAGCGCCTGCTCGATGAATTCGGGCTGTCCCTCTTCCACCATCACCACGGCCTGCTTGCCCTGGCAGAACGATACGATCTCGTCCTCCACCAGCGGATAGGCGACGTTCATCACATAGAGCGGCACCTGCGAATTGCCGTAGGCATCCGAGAGCCCCAATTGCTGCAGCGCGCGGATCACGCCGTTGTACATGCCGCCCAGCATCATGATGCCGACATCGCCGCCCTCTGGCCCGAGGAACTCGTTGAGCTTGTTGTCCTTGATGAACTGCACCGCCGCCGGCCAGCGCTTGTCGATCTTGAGCTTCTCGTGGATGAAGGAGGCGGGCGGCAGCACGATGCGGTTCACGTCGCGCACCGGCGCTTCCAGCGCCTGCTTCAGCGTGTACGACGGCTTGACGTTGTCCTTCGCCTCGAACCGTCCATGCACGTGGCAGGCGCGAATGCGCACCTCCACCATCACCGGCGTGTTCGACACCTCCGACAAGTCGAACGCCTTCTCCACCATGTGCACCATGGTCGGCAGGTTGGGCCGCGGGTCCATCAGCCAGATCTGCGATTTCATGGCGAAGGCGTGGCTCCGCTCCTGCATGATGGAGGAGCCTTCGCCGTAATCCTCGCCGATGATGATGACGGCGCCGCCGTTGACCCCGCCGGACGACAGGTTGGACAGCGCATCGATCGCGACGTTGGTGCCCGCCGTCGACTTCCATGTGACGGCTCCGCGGATCGGGTACATGACGGAAGCCGACAGCATCGCCGCGGCGGCCGCTTCCGAGGCCGAGGATTCGAAATGGACGCCGAGTTCCGCCATGTAGTCGGAGGCATCCGCCAACACGTCCATCAGGTGAGAGATGGGCGAGCCCTGGTAGCCGCCGACGTAAGCGACGCCCGACTGCAGCAGCGCCTTGGTGATGGCAAGAATGCCTTCGCCCTTGAATTCATCGCCGTTTCCCAGCTTGAGGTCTTCAACCTCGCGCGCGAATGAGCGTTCAGCCATGTCGTCTCATCCCAGTGGCAAGCCCAGAATTGCTTGCGCATGCATATAATTCCCGAAATTCTGCGTCAGGAAGCCCGAATTGGCAAGGACACTATTGCAGGACACCGCATGGAATAAGAATGCACTTGAATATTTCGGGGATTGCGCTTGAAATGCGGGGCAATCCGGCGCCGTTTGATGCGTGCTGGCACAATAGGGAGGAAGTCATGACCAATCTGTCGAGGCGCCAGGTACTGCAGCTCTCCGCCGCCGGGCTGCTGCTGGGCAATGGCCTCACCATCTCCTCGGCCCATGCCGAGGGCGGAACCATTACCATCGCCTACAACGTCAACCTCCCGTCATGGGACCCGACCACGGGGCTCTCCGCCGTCAACCCGACCATCCAGTCGATCTACCGTTCGGTGTTTGATCAGTTCATCGGCCAGAAGCCAAATCTGGAATTCCAGCCGGGCCTTCTCACCGAGTGGGGCTGGAGCGACGACAAGAAGCAGGTGTGGATGAAGGTGCGCGAAGGCGTGAAGTGGCACGATGGCACGCCCTTCACCGCCGAAGACGTGGTGTGGTCGCTGGAACGCGCCGGCAAGATGGATGGTGGCAACCCGATCGCCTTCATCTGGTCGAAGATCGGAAACTTCAAGTTCGGCGGCAACAAGATCACTGCAGACGTGCTCTCCTTCGAGCCGACGCTGTTCAAGTGGATGGCCTTCCTGACCGGCTACGTGATGCCCAAGGCCTATTACGAGAAGGTGGGCGCGGAGGGATTCGAGGCCAAGCCCATTGGCACCGGCCCCTATATGGTCGACCAGTTCGAGCGCAACGCCTTCGTGCGCCTCAAGGCCAACCCGGATTACTGGGGCGGAAAGCCCGCCTTCGATACCGTCGTCTACAAATTCGTGCCCGATGCGACGAGCCGTGTCGCCGAAATCGAGTCGGGGTCGTCCGACGTCACGGTGGACGTGCCCTTCGAGGAGTTCGACCGCCTCAAGGCCAAGGATGGGCTCGGCGGCGTTGCCACCCCGGTCTCCGACATCGGCATGATCTTCCTCAACGACGTCGACGCCATGCTCGACAAGAACGTCCGCATGGCCGCGGCCATCTCGATCGACAAGCAGGCGATCGTCGACCGGCTGCTGCGCGGCTATGCGACACCCATCGATACGCTCGAGGCGCCGCAATACGCGGCCTTCGATCCTTCGATCAAGGTGCCCTACGATCCGGAGAAGGCCAAGGAACTGCTCAAGGCCTCGGGCTATTCCACCGACAATCCGGCGAAGTTCAAGATTCAGACCACGCGCGGTCTCAAGCCCAAGGACTATGAGATGGTGCAGGCCATCGTCGGCATGTGGCGCAAGGTCGGCATTGAGGCCGAGATCGAAGTCTATGAGATCGCCAAGCATTATGAGTTGCGTGCCGCCGACCAGTTGGCGCCGGCCGCCTTCTACAACTGGGGCAACGCCATCGGCGATCCCACGACGTCGACGGGCTTCGCCATGTTCGGACCCTCGCCGCACTCGGTGTGGGACACCGACGATCTCGATGCCATGATCGGCCCCTTGTGGGGAGAGATGGATGAAGACAAGCGCATTGCCGGCTGGAAGGCGGTCGACAAGTATATCGCCGAGAACGCCTATGTGATCCCGCTGATCCAGTACCAGCAGCCGATCCTGTTCAAGTCGTCGGTCAAGGTCACGCCGAACATCGCCGGCTCGCCCGAGCCCGCGCAGATGTCGCCGGCGTAAATCCACTTCACTCTCCATGGCCGGGCTTGACCGGCCATCCAGCCTTGCTCCAAACGGAACTGGATGGCCGCCGCAAGGGCGGCCATGGAGAGAGCATTTAACGATGTCCGCCAGCACCATCCTGTCGCGCGCGCTGTCTGCCATCGTCACGCTGCTCGGCGTGATGGTGATCGTCTTCGTGCTGGTGCGCGTCGTGCCGGGTGATCCCATTTCCATGATGATCGCTCCGGGCGCGTCCGAGTCGGACATCAATGCGCTGCGCGCCCGCTACGGCCTCGACCTGCCGGTCTGGCAGCAGTTCCTGGTCTGGTTCGGCCAGGTGCTGCACGGCAATTTCGGCACCTCGATCTCGCTCAAGCAAAACGTCATGACCATCATCCTCGAGCGCCTGCCGGCAACGCTGGAGCTGGCAGCACTGGCGCTCGCCATGGCGCTGGTGTGGGGCACCTTCATAGCACTCGTCTCCACCCATCTGCAGGGCACATGGGCCCAGCGCTTCATTGACAATTTCAACGGCGTCATGCTGGCCGTGCCGGACTTCATCTGGGGACTGACCTTCGTGCTTGTCCTGGGCGTGCTGGTGCCGCTGCTCCCCATTTCTGGCCGCAGCGATCCGACAATCGATGCCGGGCTTTATACGCAGTTCTACCTGATCGAGGGTCTTCTGCGCCTCAAGCTCGCCTTTGTCTGGGACGTGCTGAAGCACATGATCCTTCCCGCTTGCACCATGAGCTTCCCGCTCGCCGCCGTCATCGGCCGCGTCCTCAAGAACACCATGATGGACGTCATGGTGCAGGACTATATCGTGCTCGCCCGCATCAAGGGACTGTCGAGTTTGCGCATTCTGCTGCAGGAAGCGCTGCGCAATGCCGCCGTTCCGGCACTGGCGCTCACCGGCGTGCAGTTCACCTTCCTCATCGGCGGCACCGTCATCACCGAGCGGATATTTTCCTATCCCGGCATCGGCAACCTCGCCATCGACGCCGTCATCAACCGCGACCTGCCGCTGATCCAGGGTCTGGTGCTCACCTTCGGGGTCATCTTCATCGCCGTCAACATGGCCGTCGACGCCATGACTGCCTGGCTCAACCCGAGGCTCCGCCATGCCTAGGGATCTCCGCATCTGGCTCGGCGGCGGCTTCATCCTGTTGCTCATCGTCTGCGCGCTGGCAGCACCGCTGATCGCCCCCGCCGATCCCCTCGAACAGGACCTAATGCTCACCACCATGGCACCGGGGCAGGAGCCCGGCTACTACCTCGGCACTGACAGCCTGGGGCGCGATGTGCTCTCGCGTCTCATCTATGCCAGCCGCGTGGCCTTGACCGTCGCCTTCGTCGCAGCAACACTCGCCTGCCTGCTCGGCACCATGCTGGGCTTGGCTGCCGGTTATCTCGGCGGCTGGTGGGACCGCGTCATCTCTCGGCTGATCGACATCTGGATGGCTTTCCCGCCGGTGCTGCTGTCGATCCTGCTCGTTGCCGTGCTGGGCTCCGGATTGCATTCCGTCATCGCCGCCATCGTGGTCATCGACTGGACGCGCTTTGCCCGCGTCGTCAGGGCCGAAGCCCAGCAGCAGGCCAGGCTCGAATATGCCGAGGCTGCAACCGCACTCGGCATGGGCCGCGGCGCCATCCTGTTCCGGGAAATCCTGCCCAACGTGCTGCCCGTGGTTCTGGTGCTGCTGTCGCTTGAAATGGGCATCGCCGTCATCGTCGAGGCGATCCTGTCCTTCGTCGGGCTCTCGGTTTCCACCGACACGCCAACCTGGGGCGGCATGATCGCCGAGGGCCGCCAGATCATCTATCAGGCCTGGTGGGTGCTGGTGTTCCCGCTGGTAACATTGTTCCTCACCGTGCTCGCCTTCAATCAGCTGGGAGACGGATTGCGCCAGTGGCTCGATCCGATGTTGAAGCGATGAGCCCGGTGATCGAGATCCGCAATCTCACGGCGGTTGCCCACACCATCCCGATCCTCCGCGACGTGTCGCTCACCGTGAACGCCGGCGAGGCCATGGCGCTGGTGGGCGAAAGCGGCGCCGGAAAGTCCACCATCGCCAAGGCGGTGCTGGGCATTCTGCCGCCCGCCATCCGCATTGCCTCAGGCGAAATCATCTTCGAGGGCGCCGATCTCCTCAAGCTTCCACCCGCCGCCATGCGCGAGCTCCTCGGCGTGCGCATTGCACTGATCCCGCAGGACCCGCTGACCTCGCTCAATCCCGCCCGCCGCATCGGCGATCAGCTGACCGACGGTCTGCGGCTCCGCGCCAGGATGAGCCGCGCCGATGCCAGAGCGAAGGCGCTGGAGCTTCTGAACGACGTCCACATCCGCGATCCCGAACAGGTGCTGCGCCGCTATCCGCATGAACTCTCCGGCGGCATGCGCCAACGCGTGCTCATCGCCCAGGCCTTCTCGCTCAATCCCCATGTCATCATCGCCGACGAGCCGACGACGGCGCTCGACGTGACAGTGCAAAAGCAGGTGCTGCGCCTCATCCGCCAATTGCAGCGCGACCACAAAACGACGCTCTTGTTCGTCACCCATGATTTGGGCGTCGTCGCCCAGATCTGCGACCGGCTCACCGTGCTCTATGGCGGCAAGGTGCTGGAGCAGGGCGCCACTTCAGAAATCCTCCGCCATCCGCAGCACCGCTATACCGAGGCCCTGCTCGCCGCCAATCCGCGCTACGACCAGCCGGAACACTCCCTCAGGCCCGTCCCCGAAGAGTTGATCGCCGAACTCAAGCGGGAGATATCAGCCTGATGCTGATCGAGGCCCGCAACATCTCGCTCGACGTGCCCGACATGGGCCACCAAGTATTGTTCGGTCAGCGCCGGAAGCTCCGTATCCTGAGCGACGTGTCGCTGTCGATCGAACGCGGCGAGACGGTCGGCATCGTCGGTGAGTCAGGCTCCGGCAAGACTTCCATCGGCCGCACGCTGCTCCGCCTTTACGAGCCGAGCGAGGGCCAGATCCTGTTCGATAGTGCCGACATCACCCACATGCCGCAAGCCGAACTGAAGCCGCTCAGGCGCCGCATGCAGATGATCTTCCAGGACCCGCAGTCCTCGCTCAACCCGCGTCACACCATCGGCGCCATCCTGCGGGGCGCGCTGACCCTTCATGGCCTCGACGCCAGCGAGCCCGTCCTCGCCTCGATCCTCGACCGTGTCGGCCTGCCGTCCTCGGCGCTGAAGCGCTATCCGCACCAGCTCTCCGGCGGCCAGCGCCAGCGCGTCGGCATTGCCCGTGCCATCGCGCTGAAACCCGATTTCGTGGTGGCCGACGAAATCGTCTCCGGCCTCGACGTATCGACCCAGGCCCAGGTCATCGACCTTCTGAAAGGCTTGCGTGAGGAAATGGGTCTGGCGCTTGCCTTCATCAGTCACGATCTCTCGGTCATCCGGCACATCTGCAGCCGCATCGTCATCATGAAGGCGGGCGAGATCGTGGAAGAGGGCGACACGGCGGAAACCTTCCGCAGTCCCAAGACGGAATTCACGCGGACGCTGATCGCCGCCATCCCGTTGCCGGACCCCGATCCGGCCTGGCTCGAATCTTAAGCAGCGGGGCGCAGTCCAAGAATCTTGCGCGCCTGTGCAGGCGTAGCCACCGGCCGCCCATATTTCCCGCAAATCTCCACGGTCCGCTTCACCAGTGCGGCGTTCGATGGCGCCAGCGTCGCCTTGTCGAGCCGCACATTGTCTTCGAGCCCGGTGCGCGCGTGTCCGCCTGAGGAAATCGCCCAATCGTTCAGCGCAATCTGGTTGGCGCCGATCCCGGCAGCACACCATGGTGCTCCGGGGAACAGCCGCTTCACCGTCTTCACATAGAAGTCGAACACCTCGCGGTCGGCGGGCATGGCGTTCTTCACCCCCATGACGAACTGCACATA
>CAZECZ010000081.1:0-19517 GCA_964510815.1 uncultured Aestuariivirga sp. | reverse complement strand
AGAAAGCCCGTGCGGCTACTGGCGTGTCCGCCAGCAGCGCCACGCCAGAGCACCATTCCGGCGTCGTTGAGGATGTCGTCATGGGAATGGTCGGCCTGTTTGCCGCCCCAGCACCTGGAGATGTCAACACCGGGCTCCATGGCTTGATCGAGAAGTTCCGGGCAGCGGGGCATGGGCCAGCGGTTGACAGCTGGGTGGGGACGGGCACCAATCAGAGGTTGTCGCCGGACGAGGTCGCCGACGTTCTGGGCGGTGACCTGATCGAGCGGCTCATGAAGCAGACGGGCCAGAGCCGTGAAGAGGTCCTGAACGACCTCGCCGATCTCCTGCCTTCGACCATCGACCGCATTTCGCCGGAGGGCCGGTTGCCGCCAGCCAAGGCCGTCTGACCAGCCACGCGTGCGGCCGGAGACGAGGTCCGGCAGGGAAACTTGCCATGTCCGGCTGCTTCCGCTATAGGCGGCTCGCCCGGCGAGCGCCGTTCACCCCTGGAGGAAGGCTCGGCGGGCTTTGACATATCAGGAGAATATCAATGTCCAAGATCGTGCAGCTCAAGGCCGCGTCGCGCGCCCGGGCAGGCAAGGGGGCCTCTCGCGCAGTCCGTCGTGAAGGCCTCATTCCCGGTGTCGTCTATGGCGACAAGAAGGAACCCCAGCTCGTTTCGCTTACCTATGGTGACGTCCTTCCCCACGTGCAGACCGGCCGCTTCATGGCGACCCTGATCGACCTCGAGGTCGACGGCCAGACGATCCGCGCCATCCCGCGCGACATCCAGTTCGAGCCGGTGCGCGACTTCATCATCCATGTGGATTTCCTGCGCCTCGGCAAGAATGCCCGCATCATCGTCAACATCCCGGTGCACTTCAAGAACCAGGAGCAGTCGCCCGGCCTCAAGCTCGGCGGTGCGCTCAACATCGTGTCGCACGAAGTGCCGCTCTATTGCACCGAGAACCTCATCCCCGAGGAGATCATGATTGATCTCGCCGGCATGCAGATCGGCCAGTCGGTCCATCTCTCCCAGATCCAGTTGCCGGAAGGCGTTTCCTCGGCGTCTCACGAAGACCTGACGCTGTGCGCCATCACCTCGACGGTGAAGGAAGAAGAGCCCACAGCCGAAGAGGGCTCTGCCGAGGTACCGGCCACGGCCCAGAAGGCACCGGCCGCGGCGCCCGCCGCCGGCGCCAAGGCCGCCGCGCCTGCCGCTGCCGCCGCGCCCAAGAAGAAGTAAACCGCACTCGAGGAGGGCGGCATGCACCTCGTGGTGGGGCTCGGCAATCCGGGCCCCAAATACCAGGGCAACCGGCACAATATCGGTTTCATGGCGGTGGACGGGATTGTCCGCCGCCATGGCTTTTCGGCGTGGCGCAAGCGCTTCCAGGGCGAAGTCTCCGAGGGCGTGTTCGCAGGCGAGAAGGTGCTGGTGCTGAAGCCGATGACCTACATGAACGAGAGCGGCCGGTCGGTGGGCGAAGCCATGCGCTTCTACGACATCGATCCGTCCGAGGTGATCGTCTTCTACGACGAACTCGATCTCGAGCCGGGCAAGGTCCGGGTCAAGCTGGGGGGCGGGGCGGCGGGCCACAACGGCATCCGCTCGATGATCGCCCATGCGGGACCGCATTTCGTCCGTGTGCGGATCGGTATCGGCCACCCCGGCAACAAGCATATGGTGCAGCCCCATGTGCTGAGCGATTTCGCCAAGGCGGACAAGGAATGGGTTGCGCCGCTGATCGACGCGATCGCCGACAACATCGAACTCCTCGTCAGGGGCGAGGAGGGGTCGTTCCAGAACAAGGTTCACCTGGCGCTCAATCCCGCGCCGGAGAAGCCGCCGAAGAAAGTTGAGAACTGATGGGTTTCAAGTGTGGCATCGTTGGGCTCCCGAATGTCGGCAAGTCCACGCTCTTCAATGCGCTGACGCAGACGGCGGCGGCCCAGGCGGCGAACTATCCGTTCTGCACCATCGAGCCCAACGTCGGCGACGTGGCCGTGCCTGATCCGCGGCTCGACGTGCTGGCGAAGATCGCCGGTTCCGGCCAGATCATCCCGACCCGGCTCACCTTCGTCGACATCGCCGGCCTGGTGCGTGGCGCGTCGAAGGGTGAGGGCCTCGGCAACCAGTTCCTCGCCAACATCCGCGAGGTCGACGCCATCGCCCATGTGGTGCGCTGCTTTGAGGATGGCGACATCACCCATGTCGAAGGCAAGATCGACCCCATCGCCGACATCGAGACGATCGAGACCGAGCTGATGCTGGCCGACCTCGACAGCCTTGAAAAGCGCATCGTCAATCTCGAGAAGCGCGCCAAGCAGGGCGACAAGGAGGCCAAGGAGCTGGCCGATCTCATCAACCGCGCGCTCGTGCTGCTGCGCGAAGGCAAGCCCGCGCGCCTCGTCAAGCGCACGCCGGACGAGGAAAAGACCTTCCGCGGCCTGGGGCTCCTGTCGTCGAAGCCGGTGCTCTATGTGTGCAACGTCGAGGAAGCGAGTGCCGACAAGGGCAATCAATTCTCTGCTCTTGTCTTCAAGCGGGCGGAGGAGGAGGGCGAGGTCGCCGTCGTCGTCTCGGCCAAGATCGAGAGCGAAATCGCGGTGCTGCCGGAAGCCGAGCAGAAGGACTATCTGGAAGCCGTGGGGCTAGCCGAACCCGGCCTCAACCGCGTGATCCGTGCGGGCTACGACCTCCTGCATCTCGTCACTTACTTCACCGTGGGGCCCAAGGAGGCCCGGGCCTGGACCATCACCAGGGGCACCAAGGGACCGGCGGCGGCAGGCGTCATCCACACAGATTTCGAGAAGGGCTACATCCGCGCCGAGACCATCGCCTATGGCGACTATGTGTCGGGCAATGGCGAAGCGGGTGCGCGCGAGCAGGGCAAGTTCCGGCTCGAAGGCAAGGACTACGTCGTGCAGGACGGCGACGTCATGCATTTCCGGTTCGCCAATTGAACCATGTACAAGCGCCCTCTCGTTCCAGATGGCTTTGAGGTTCCGCAGCGTGTGGATGGCGACGGCTTTCACCTGCGCATGCTCAGCGTCTACGACGTGGTGAAGGACTACGCGGCCGTGATGGAAAGCGAGGCGCGGCTGGTGGGCTTCATGGAACCCGCAGGCGACTGGCCCCGTCGCCTGACCATCGATGAGAACCTGATCGATCTGGGGTGGCACCAGCGCGAATTCACGCTTCGCCACTCCTTCGCCTACACCGTCATGAATGACGATGAGAGCCGCTGCCTGGGCTGCTGCTACATCTATCCGAGCAACCGGCCCGAGTTCGATGCGATGGCGTTCTATTGGGCACGGGAGGCCGAGTTCAGGACCGGCTTCGACGATCGGCTGGGTGAGCTATTCCGCGGCTTCATTGCTGTCGAATGGCCCTTCAAGACGGTGGCATTTCCCGGACGCGACATTGCCTGGAGCGACTGGTGAGCGACCTCCTTCACTACGAAGACTTCCATGAAGGGCAGGTGATCGACCTCGGCCAATACCACGTCTCGGCCGACGAGATCATCGACTACGCCCGCGAATTCGATCCGCAGGACTTTCACCTCAACGAGGAGGCGGGAAAATCCTCCGTGCTCGGAGGATTGGCGGCATCCGGCTGGCAGGTGTGCGCCATCCTGGTTCGCATGCTCACCGATGCCTATGTGGGCAAGTCTGCCGCCATGGGCTCCAAGGGCATGGACGAGGTGAAATGGCTGAAGCCGGTCTATGCCGGCGAAACGCTGACGGGCCACATGACGTTGCTCAAGAAGCGGGTCTCTTCCAAGCGCCCCGAAATGGGAATCCTCTCGTGCCGCTGGGAGCTGTTCAACACCCAAGGCGAGAAGAAGGCCGACATGGTCGGCGTCAGTTTCATGCGGGTGCGCCAGCCATGATGGGGCTTTATCTGGACGAGGTCGAAGTCGGCCTGGCGATCGAGCTCGGCAGCTACACGTTCACGCGCGAGAACATCATCGCGTTTGCACAGAAATACGATCCGCAGTATTTCCATCTCGATGACGAGGCAGCCAAACGCGGGCCGTTCGGCAAGCTCACGGCGTCCGGCTGGCACACGGCGGCGGGCTGGATGAAGAATTTCGTCGCCGCCAACCATCGCGCTGAAGCGGCCTTGCGCGCGGCAGGCCGCGAGCCTGTCCCGGTGGGGCCGTCCCCGGGCTTCACCAATCTCGTCTGGCACAAGCCCGTGTGTCCGGGCGACACCATCACCTACTGGACCCGCGTGACGGGCAAGCGCGAACTCGCCACGCGCCCTGAGTGGGGCATGGTGTTCTCGATCAGCGAAGGCTTCAACCAGAACGGCGAGCTGGTCTATTCCTTCGACGGCAAAGTGCTGTCGCCGCGGCGCCCGGCCTGATCAATGTCCCTCGAAACTGACAAGCGTGTGAACCTTCACGCCCTTGTCGCGGAGCTTTTCGGCACCGCCGAGGTCCGGCAGATCGATGACGAAGCCCGCCGCCACGACTTCGCCGCCTGATTTGCGGATCAGGTCGATGGCGGCACCCGCCGTGCCGCCAGTGGCAATCAAGTCGTCGATCAGCAGGATGCGGTCGCCCTTCTGGATGGCGTCGGCGTGAATCTCGATGGTGTCGACGCCGTATTCGAGCTGATACTCTTGGCCGATCACCCGGTGCGGCAGCTTGCCCTTCTTGCGGATGGGGATGAAGCCGCGCCCCAGCGTATGGGCCACGGCCCCGCCGAGGATGAAGCCGCGCGCCTCGATCCCCGCCACGTAATCGATCTCACCCTTGAGGAACGGCCAGGCCAGCTCATCCACCGCGGCGCGGAAGCCATGCAGGTTGGAGAGCAGGGTGGTGATGTCGCGGAACATGACGCCGGGCTTGGGATAGTCCGGAATGGTGCGGATATAGCGCTTGATGTCGAAGCCGTTGCGAAGGTCCATGGTGAAATGCGCCCCTTGTCTTACGGCCACTTTACCGATGGCGGCATGGAGGACAAGATCGACTCCACATTGCCGCCGGTCTTGAGGCCGAACAGCGTGCCGCGGTCGTAGAGCAGGTTGTATTCGACGTAGCGGCCGCGGCGGATGAGTTGTTCCTCCCGGTCGGCCTCGGTGAAGGCCGTGTCCATGTTCCGGCGCACGAGCTTCGGATAGACCTCCAGAAACGCCCGGCCCACGGCTTGGGTGAAGGCAAAGTCGGCGTCCCAGCCGCCGGAATTGAAGTGGTCGTAGAAGATGCCGCCGATGCCGCGCGGCTCCTTGCGATGCGGCAGGTAAAAGTACTCGTCACACCATGCCTTGAAGCGGGGATAGTCGGCGACGGCGTGGGCGTCGCAGGCAGCCTGCATGGCGGCATGGAACTCCACCGTATCGGGGTGGTCCTGGTTCCGCCTCCGGTCCAGCACCGGGGTCAGGTCGGCGCCGCCGCCGAACCATGTTTTGGTCGTGACAATGAAGCGAGTGTTCATGTGAACCGCAGGCACGAAGGGGTTCCACGGGTGGATGATCAGCGAGATGCCGCTCGCCCAGAAGCGCGGGTCGTCCTCGGCGCCGGGAATCTGCTTCCTGAACTCGGGGCTGAATTCGCCGTGCACGGTGGAGCAGTGCACCCCCGCCTTCTCGAATACCTTGCCATGCAGCATGGACATGACGCCGCCGCCGCCTTCCGGCCGCTCCCACGCCTTGCGCTCGAATGTGGCGCCACCTTCGATGGCCTCCAGTTCGGCGCAGATCAGGTCGCGCAAGTGCTCGAACCAGTGGCGCGCGGTCTCTTTTCGGGTCTCGATCAGGTCGGTCATTGCGGAAAGCTCCTCAACTGACGCAATGCCTCACCCGTCACCATGGCGCAAGCCAGTGCCACGTTGATGGACCTCATTCCCTGGCGCATCGGAATCGTGATTCGGGCGTCTGCCGCCTGGTGCACATGGTCGGGCACGCCGGCACTTTCGCGGCCCATCAGCAGAATGTCTCCATCGCGGAAGGTGAAGTCGCCATAGGGCAGGGTGGCCTTGGTGGTGAGCAGCACCAGCCGCCGGCCCGCCGTATCGCGGCGAAAGGCCTCCCACGACGCGTCGCGGATGAGCGCGGCCTTGTCGACGTAATCCATGCCGGCGCGGCGGAACTGCGCGTCAGACAAGACGAATCCGGCCGGCTCGATGATCCGGACCCTGAGTCCCAGACAAGCAGCAAGCCTGAGGAGGGTCGCGGCGTTGGGCGCGATGTCCGGTTGAAACAGGGCGATTTCGATCATGATTCCGCTTCTTTAGCGCACCGCCGCATTTTGCGATAATTCCCGTGCAGTGCGACACTTGATGGCTAGACTTTAAGGGATCACAATGCCAAAAGGTCGCGGGTTTAAGCGCCGGGGGGAACCATGCCCTCGATCCTGAGAGGGCCGGCGCGGCAACAAAAAAGGGAAAAACAGACGTGTCCACTGCGGAACATGCGGAAGTCAACCGGCGCGATTTTCTGTATATCGCCACCGGTGCCGTCGGTGCCGTCGGCGTAGCGCTGACGGCCTGGCCATTCATCAACCAGATGAATCCGGACGCCTCGGTGCTGGCGCTCGCCTCGGTCGAGGTCGATCTGGCGCCGATCGCCGAAGGGCAGGCCATCACCATCAAATGGCGCGGGAATCCGGTGTTCATCCGGCATCGCACCCAGCCGGAGATCGACGCGGCCAAAGCCGTCAAGATGGAGGATCTGAAGGATCCCATCTCCCGCAACGCCAACGTCAAGGACGCCAACGCGCCGGCGACCGACGAGAACCGCGTGGTGGGCGGCAAGGAACAGTATCTCGTGCAGATGGGCGTTTGCACGCATCTCGGCTGCGTGCCGCTCGGCAACGAGGGCGATTACGCGGTGGTCGAGGGGGCGCAGAAAGAGGGCGGCTGGTTCTGCCCGTGCCACGGCTCGCACTATGATACGGCGGGACGCATCCGCAAGGGCCCGGCTCCGGAAAACCTTCATATTCCGGAATACGCCTATCTCTCCGACACCAAGATCCGCATCGGCTAAGAAGGACAATCCTCATGAGCGGACCCTCGAATTACAAGCCCACGACGGCTTTCGGGAAGTGGATGCATGCGCGCCTTCCCATCATGGAACTGGTGCAGGGCCAGGCCCTCGATTTTCCAACACCGAAGAATCTGAACTACTGGTGGACCTTCGGTGGCATCCTGGCCGTCATGCTGGTGGTGCAGATCGTCACCGGCATCGTGCTGGTGATGCACTACACGCCGCAAGCGTCGCTGGCCTTCGCCTCGGTCGAGCACATCATGCGTGATGTGAACTCCGGCTGGCTGCTGCGTTACCTGCATGCCAACGGCGCATCGATGTTCTTCATCGCCGTCTACATCCACATCTTCCGCGGCATGTACTACGGTTCCTACAAGGCGCCGCGCGAAGTGTTGTGGATGATCGGCGTGCTGATCTACCTCATCATGATGGCCACCGCCTTCATGGGCTACGTGCTGCCGTGGGGCCAGATGAGCTTCTGGGGTGCCAAGGTCATCACCAACCTGTTCTCGGCCATTCCGTTCTTCGGCGAGTCGATCACCACCTGGCTGTGGGGCGGCTTCGCGGTCGACAACCCGACGCTCAACCGCTTCTTCTCGCTGCACTACCTGCTGCCCTTCGTGCTGGCCGCCGTCGTCGGCCTGCACATCTGGGCGCTGCACGTGCCGGGCAACAACAACCCCACGGGCGTCGAAGTGAAGAGCGGCCAGGACACGCTGCCCTTCCATCCCTACTACACGATGAAGGATGCCTTCGCGATTGTCGTGTTCCTGATCTTCTTCGCGGCCTGGGTGTTCTTCTCTCCGAACTACCTCGGCCACGCCATCAACTATCAGGAAGCCAATCCGCTGGTGACGCCGTCGCACATCGTGCCGGAATGGTATTATCTGCCGTTCTACGCGATCCTGCGCGCGATCCCCGACAAGCTGGGCGGCGTCATCGCCATGTTCGGCTCGATCCTGATCCTGTTCGTGCTGCCGTGGCTTGATACCTCGCGGGTCAAGTCGGGAAGCTACCGGCCGCTGTTCAAGGGCTTCTTCTGGATCTTCGTGATCGTCTGCATCGCGCTCGGCTACCTCGGCTCCAAGCCGCCGGAAGGTGCCTATGTGGTGTGGTCGCGCATCCTGACGGCCTACTACTTCATCCACTTCATCGTGATCCTGCCGTTGGTAGGGCTGCTTGAAAGTCCGAAGCCGTTGCCGTCGTCGATCTCGGATGCCGTACTGGCCAAGAAGAAGCCAGCGGTTGTGCCGGCTGAGTGATTTGGGGGATAGACAGATGAAATTGCTCAAGACACTCGGTATCGCGGCCACTGGCCTTATGCTGCTCGCCGCTCCGGCGCTGGCAGCCGAGGGTCAGAAGGACGCCAAGAACATCTCCTTCTCGTTCGAGGGGCCGTTCGGCCACTTCGACCGGGCCCAGCTGCAGCGCGGCTACAAGGTCTACAAGGAGGTCTGCTCCAACTGCCACTCCATGCAATACGTCTCGTTCCGCAATCTCGCCGACCATGGCGGTCCGGAGTTCACGGAAGAGGAAGTGAAGGCGCTGGCGGCGACCTTCACCGTGCAGGATGGGCCAAACGAGGATGGCGACATGTTCGACCGGCCGGCCTTGCCGTCCGACCGCTTCCCGTCGCCGTTCGCCAACGAACAGGCCGCGCGCGTGGCCAATGGCGGCGCGCTCCCGCCGGACCTGTCGCTCATCACCAAGTACCGTCCCGGCTGGTTTGGCACTTTCAACCAGCTGATCAACGGCATCGGCGGCGCGCAGTACGTTTACTCGGTGCTTACGGGCTTCGAAGAGCCGACCGGCGAACTTGCGGCGGAAGCGCCGGAAGGAAAGCACTACAATCCCTATTTCGCCAACGGCCACTGGATCGGCATGGCGCCGCCCCTGTCGGACGGCCAGGTCGAATTTGATGACGGCGCACCGAACACGGTCGATGCCATGTCCCGCGACGTTGCGGCCTTCCTGGCCTGGACGGCAGAACCCAAGATGGAAGAGCGCAAGCGCCTGGGCTTCCAGGTGCTCATCTACCTGGGCATCCTGTCGCTGCTGCTCTATCTCGTGAAGAAGAAGATCTGGGCCGGCGCCCACTGATCTCCGAGACGTGTTTGAAGAGGCCCGGTAGATCCGGGCCTTTTCGTTTTTGATGCGTTTGGGCAAATTCAGACCCGGAAGAAAGGGACCGCGCATGACCCAATCGGTTCTCGGCATCATCGGAGGATCGGGCGTCTATGACATCGACATGGACAATGCCCGCTGGGAGGCGATTGCCTCGCCCTGGGGCGAGCCGTCGGATCAGGTGCGGCGCGGTGAGATCGGCGGATTACCTGTTGTGTTCCTGCCGCGCCACGGGCGGGGCCATGTGTATTCGCCCACCACCATCAATTACCGCGCCAATATCGACGTGATGAAGCGGGCAGGGGTGACCGACCTCCTGTCGCTCTCCGCTGTCGGGTCGCTGCGCGCGGAATTGCCGCCCGGCACCTTCGTGCTGGTTGACCAGTTCATCGACCGCACCTTTGCGCGGGAAAAGAGCTTCTTCGGCACCGGCTGCGTCGGCCATGTGCCTTTCTCGCATCCGGTGTCGCCCGGCCTTCAGGACATTGCCGAGTCGGCGCTGCAGGCGGAGGGCATCGCCCATGCCCGCGGCGGCACCTATGTGGTGATGGAGGGACCGCAGTTTTCCACCCTGGCGGAATCGCAACTCTACCGCTCGTGGAATGCGTCGGTCATCGGCATGACCAACATGCCGGAGGCCAAGCTCGCCCGCGAAGCCGAGATTTGCTATTGCACGGTCGCGATGGTCACCGACTATGACTCCTGGCACGAGGAACACGGAACCGTCGATGTGGCCAAGGTCATTGCCGTGCTCAAGGCCAATTCCGGCAATGCCAGGCGTCTCGTCACCCGCATCGCGCGTGATTTTCCGCGTCAGCATGCGCCGTGCCCGCGGGGCTCGGACCGGGCGCTGGACTTTGCCATCATGACGGCGCCGGACAAGCGCGATCCGGCCCTGCTGGCCAAGCTCGATGCGGTGGCCGGCCGGGTTCTTCAGCGATAGAGGATTATTCCGCGTAGGCGGCGCGGGTAGCGCGAATCTTGCGGTTGTAGACCAGCTTCACGAAGGGGTGCTTCATCAGCCGCTTCTGTTCGGCAGTGTCGAAGGCGTTGTGCTTCTTGGAGCAGGACGCCCGCATCCGCTCCCACAGTTTGCGGGCCCGCTCGTCGGCGTCGGCGCAGTTCTTCAGCCTGATCGACTTCACCTTGCGCTCGAGATCGGCCGCGCAGCCAAGCCAGATGGCCCGGTGCTGTTCCTCATGCTTTTTCAGGAAGGCCGCGAACTGCTGCCAACGCTTGCGGTCGCGGGCGGGAAGTACCCGTTCGTTCCTGATCTTCGGCAGCTTGATGACGAAATCCAGCGACAGCTTGTAGTCTTCGATGCGGCACGATTGTCCTTGCGCCATGTGGCCGCCTTGCGTCGTGGTGGCGGTTGTGGCGGCATAGGCCTTCACGCCGTTGACCCGGGGGCCGCGGCTCAACATCGCGCGATAGACTTCCTCGGCGTTTTCGCCCTTGATGGAATAATAGGCGTATTTGGTGGTGTAGGTTGGCTTGGCCATGGCCGTGACCGGCATGGCGCAGGCCAGGACAATGCTTGCAACGACATTCCAGAATCTCATGCTGTCCCCCTGACATCCCTGTGACCGCACCGATGGTCCACGTTACACGCTCAATCCTTGATGATCTGCAAAAAACTGCCCCCTTGCCCTCGGAGGCTGCATGGCACATAATTCTCGCCGGTCCAGGTGGCAACATTTGGGCCCCGGCTGTGCTGTTCGAACCGGGTCGTGTTTGACCCCGGAAGACTTCGGGGTGAAGTGCCTGCCGACGAGAAAGCCGCTGTGCCTTGTTCACTCGTGCCGGTGTTCCACCGACCGGCAGAGGGGATATGCCAAGTAAACGGTAGGGGACGCCTTTCTTATGCGACAGAACGGCACTGTGAAGTTCTTCAACCAGGCCAAGGGCTATGGTTTTATTTCTCCCGAGGATGGCGGCAAGGATGTGTTCGTCCACATCACGGCCGTGCAGCGTTCGGGGATACCGGAACTGAACGAAAACATGAAGATCAGCTTCGAGGTCCAGCCCGACAAGAAGGGCCGCGGTCCGCAGGCGGTCAATCTGCAGCTGATCTGAACGGCGGGCGCCGGCAGGACGTCCGAAGAGGAGTTGACATGGGGTAGCCCGGCTGTACTTGGCCGTGATGGGCCTTCTGTTCCCGATCGCAATCGCGCAGGCGGGCGAAAACTGCACGTGCCGCGCGAATGGGCGGGATTTCAAGGAAGGCCAATATACGTGCATTCGCGGCCAGCTGGCGCGCTGCGATATGGTGCTCAACAATACCTCCTGGAAAATCGTCGACGATCAATGTCCCGAAACCCGCCGTTTCCGTCCTTCCGCGTTGCCCAGACTGGCCTTGCCGCAATCCTTGGTGCCGTCCTTGCCATCCTGCTGAGCCAGGCCGCGCTGGCGCGCGACAACCGGCCCGGCAACTTCGACTATTTCGTTCTCTCGCTGTCCTGGTCGCCCACCTATTGCGACGGGCCGGATGGCCGCGGCGACACCCAGCAGTGCTCGCCCGGCAAGCGCTTTGCCTTCGTGGTCCATGGTCTGTGGCCGCAGTACCGTGAGGGCTGGCCCGAAAGCTGCCCGACCCGCGAGACATGGGTGCCCAACGAGGTGATCGACGGCATGCTCGATATCATGCCGTCCAAGAAGCTCATCATCCACGAGTGGAAGAAGCATGGCAGCTGTTCCGGCCTGCCGATCCGCGACTATTTCCGGGGCACGCGGCTGTTGTTCGAGAAAATCCGCATCCCTGCGCGTTATCTGTCGCCGCAGGCGCCCGTGCTCACCACGCCGGACCAGCTGGTCACCGATTTCGTCAAGACCAATCGCGACATCACGGCCGACATGCTGTCGGTGCAATGCGGCAATGCGAGGGACCGCGCGCGGCTCTCGGAACTCCGTGTCTGCCTCGACAAGCGAGGCAATTTCATGCGATGCGGGCCGAACGAGCAGCGGCAGTGCCGGGCGAAAACCCTCGTCATGCCGCCGGTGAGATAGGAGCCCCATGCGACGCGTCTTGATCTTCCAGCATATGGACCACGACCATCCCGGCCGCTTTCTGGATTTCTTCGCCGAGGACCTGTTCATTCCGGAATTCGTGCGCTTGTTCGAGGGCCAGGAGATTCCCAGCCTCGCGGATTATGACTTCCTCTTCGTCCTGGGTGGTGCGCAGGATACCTGGCAGGAAGACGAGCATCCGTGGCTCAAGCCTGAGAAGGAGGCGATCCGCGAATGGGTGATGGACCGCGCCAAACCCTATTTCGGTGTCTGTCTCGGCCACCAGCTGCTGGCCACCGCGCTGGGCGGCGAGGTGGCGCTGGCCGACGAGAGTGAAGTCGGCGTTTTCGATGTGACTGTCAGCGATGATGGCCGCAGTCACAAACTGATGGCGGGGCTCGGAGGCAGCCACAAGGTGATGCAGTGGCATTTCGCCGAGGTGAAGCGGGCGCCGCAACAGGCCCGCGTGCTGGCGTCGTCGCCACGCGCCGGCATTCAGGCCATCGCCATCGACTCGCATGCCATGAGCACCCAGTTCCATTGCGAGTTCACGCCGCAGTCGATCGCCACGTGGTCATCGCTGCCGAGCTACATCGCGACGCTGGAAAAGCATCTGGGTCCCGGCGCCTATCCCAGACTGGTGCGCGAGGCCTACCCGCTGATGCCAGAGATGGCCGGCATGGCGCGGCAGATCTACGACAACCTGATGACCTCCACAGGTCTCAGGAGATAACCTCAGTCATTCCTCCACCAGCTGCTCCCTGGTGATCCAGAAGACCTCGCCTTCGCTTTCCTCGGTATCGAGCCAGAGGAAATCGAGGTGCGGGTACTCCTCTGTCAGCGCTTGCCGGCCGGTGCCGACTTCGCAGATGAGGCCGCCGCCGGGGTTCAGGTAGTCGGCTGCCTCGTCGAGAATGCGGCGCACCAAATCGAGGCCGTCTTCGCCGCCCAGATGCGCCATCACCGGTTCGTGGCCGTATTCGGTGGGGAAGCTCGCCACCTCTTCGGAGGTTACATAGGGCGGGTTCGAGATGATGAGATCGTATGTCGCGCCTTCAACCGGGCTGAAAAGATTACCCTCCAACAGACTGATCCGGCTTGATAAGCCGTGCTGCTCCACATTGATCCGGGCGACCTCGAGCGCGTCCGGCGACAGGTCCACTGCGTCGATCTCCGCCTCCGGAAAGATGCCTGCCGCAAGGATGGCAAGGCAGCCGGAACCGGTACAGAGATCGAGCACACTCTCGACCTGCAGCGGATCGGCGATGAGGCTCATGTCCTCGCCGCCGAAGATGCCGGAGAACATCAACTCGCCGATATAGGAGCGCGGCACGATCACCCGCTCGTCGACGTAAAATGGAATGCCGTGGATATAGGCGCGCTTCACCAGATAGGCGGCGGGCATCCGCGTGGTGATCCGCCGGCTGATGATCGCCGCCAGCCGCTCGCGCTCGCTCGTCAGCAAGGTCGCATCCAGCCATGGGTTGATGTCGTCGACCGGCAGGTTCAGCGTTTCGAGGATGAGGAAGGCGGCTTCGTCGAGGGCCGAGGTGGTGCCATGGCCATGGACCACGCCCGCGGCGCGGAATTCACTCAGGCTCCAGCGCAGGAAGTCGCGGACGGTCGAAAGCTGGCTCGCTGCGGCCTGGGTGTCTGGCAGTCCGGTGTGCAGTCCTTGGGCCATGGCGGCGCTCCGTTGAGGCGCTGAACAGCGCCTGAATCACGATGGCCGACAGGATCACAGCCCCGCCTGCGAATGTCCAGAGCGGCGGCAGTTCGCTGGCCACCAGCCAGGCCCAGAGCGGCGACAGGGTCGGCTCAACCAGCGCAATCAGGGAGAGCTGGGCCGCCGGCACGCTGCGCGAGCCGATGGTGAACAGGATGAGGCCCAGCGTGAGCTGCACGGCTCCCATGACGAAGATCACGCCGAAGTTCCACCAGCCGACGGCGAAGACCTGCGGCCCGGTTTCCGCCCGCAGGCCCGTCGGCAGCATGAGCACCGCGCCGGTGATGGCCATGAGGAACAGGGCATTCCAGATGAGGGCCACCGACATGTCGGTCTTCTGCCCCCAGCGCAGCAGCACGGCGTAGCACGAGAAGCAGAAGGCCGAATAGAGGGCCAGCAAGGTGCCGGTCAGGGCGCCGCCGCCGCGGTTTCCGTAGAAGATCAGCCCCATGCCAATGAGGGCGATGGTCATGGCGGTCCAGGTGACGGCGGGAATACGTTCGCGCAGGATCCACAGGCCCAGCATGGCAGACAGGAACGGCGTGATCCCGGTCATGAAGACGGCGTCGGCCACGGTGGTATAGAACAGGGCGGCGATGAAGGTGAGACCGGCGGTGCCGATGGCGACGCCGGCGATCACGGCATTGATGCCGGCGTCGCAGGCCTGCCGGATGAAGCCGCGGCCGAACCGGATGCCGAGCCATAGCCCCAGGCAAACGACGAGGATGAGGGAGCGGTAGAAGACGATCTGCCAGACATCGACATTGCCGGTGGCCCGCACCAATGCGCCGCCCAGGCTCCAGCACGTGGCACCGCCTGCCACGAAGGCCACGCCAGCCGCGTAGCTGAAAGCCCTTGGGTTCATGCGGTCCGGCGTCTCATGCTGGTGGCGGCGGTCACGATGAAGATCACGAAGATGGTTGCCAGCGTATAGGGTAGTCCATCCGGCCCCATGGCGGCAATGGACCAGCCGGCGATCAGCGATCCGGCCAGTGCGCCGGTGCCCCAGGTGGTCGAGAACGAGGCCGTGCCGGTCACCAGCTCATGGCCGGAGAAGCGTTCGCCCAGTTCGCCCAGGGCCACGGTGTAGATACCGGCCGAGGCTGCGCCCGCGATGGTGAGCAGGGGCCAGAGCCATAGGGTGCCGAAGGCCAGCGGGATCAGCGCGGTTGCCGTTGCCACCGCCACGCCGCAGGCCACCATCACGGCGCGCTTGGGATAGTGGTCGGCGAACCAGCCGATGGGGAATTGCAGCACCGTGTTGCCGATGATGAAGGTAGTGAGCGTGAAGGCCGCCCATTCCTGGTCGAAGCCCTTCTTCACCGCATAGACCGGCAGGAAGCTCAGGTTGGCCGCGTCGATGATGGCGAACATGCCGACGGCGAACAGCAGCATCGGCGCTTTCTTGGCGAAGCCGATCACCGACAGTGGCCGTTCGTCCTCGCTGTCCACCGCATCGTCCTTGACGAAGAAGATGGGGGCCGTGGCGGCCACCAGGATGATGGCGCCGATGATAAAGGGGGCGGGGCTGTCGATGCCAGTAAAGCCGATCAGCACCGGCCCGCCGCCGAAGCTCGCCGCCAGGATCGAGGTGTAAAGCGCCAGGATGCGCGAGCGGTATGGCCCGGCGCTGAACTTGACGATCCACGCCTCGGAGATCGCGAACAGCACGGAGACGAAGAAGCCCTGCATGACGCGGAGCACGAACCACCACCAGAACACCGGTGCGAAGGGATAGGTGACGATCACCGCCGCAGTGAGGATGGCAGCGCCGATCACCGTGCGCTTGGCACCGAAGCGGCGCACCGTGAAGGGAATGGCGAACACCGAAATCACGATGCCCAGCGGCTGCATCGCCGCGTTGTAGCCGATGATGTCGGAGGGGATGCCCTGCTTCTCCATGAGGAGAGAGAGCAGCGGGAACATCAGCCCGAGCGTGAAGCCGAACACCGTGATCGCGGCAATGGCCGCCAGCAGGTTGACGAGGCGCTGCCTATCCATGGTCCACACCCCGCACCAGCTGTCCACGGCTCAAGACCAGTCCCACAAGCAGGAACAGGTAGAAGCACGCCAGCGTCACCGGCATGGCATTGATGCCGAACAGGTCGATGGCCGTGCCGGCGATCGGCGGGCCAATGAGGCCGCCTACGCCCCACATGGCGGCCATCGCCGCGGCACCGGCAATGACGTCGGGGCCCTTGAAGCTGTCGCCCATCACCGCAAGTGCCACCACATAGACGCCGAAGGCCGACGACGTCAGCAGGATGACGACGATCCAGATCAGCCAGTGATCGATGAACACGATGAGGGCGAGCGAGAACACCACCGCCAGCACAGCCGTCAGGACGATCACGCCGCGCTTCGACCAGTGATCCGCCAGCCAGCCGATCGGATAGAACATCAGCACATTGCCGATAATGCCGACGCCGAGGATACGGCTCGCCACGTCGAGTTCGAGACCGTTCCTGAGGCCGAAGATGGTGAAGAACGAGATGAAGACATTGTCGAACAGGGTCGCGGCACTCACCGCGAACAGCAGCATCGGTGCCTTGCGGAAGAAGGCGAAGAAGCTGCCGCCCTTCTCCTGCTTGAAGGTAGCGCCATCGACCTCGACGAACAGAAGCGGCATGGTGCTCATGGCGACGCAGACAATGCCGATGGCCCACGGCCACCAGCCGTCGATGCCGGTCCACGGCAGGATGAGCGGCCCCACCGAAAAGGTCATGGCCAGCACGCTGGTATAGAGCCCCATGATGCGGCCGCGGTTGCCGTCGCCCGAAAACGTCAGCACCCAGGCCTCGCTGATGGTGAAGAGTGCGCTGGTGGCGACGCCGAAGAAGAAGCGCAGCGGAAACCACCACCAGATGCTGGGCGCCATCTTCAGCGCCAGCATGGAGATGATCATGGTGGCGATCAGGATGAAGGCGGCGCGCTTGGTGCCGATGTTGCCGATGATGCGCGGGAAAAACGGACCGCCGACCAGAATGCCGATGGGCCCCATGGCGGTATTGAGGCCGATCACCCAGGCGGGCAGGCCCTCGCGGTTCATCAGCAGCGGCAAGAGCTGCAGCATGAGCCCCGTGGCAATATCGCAGCAGGCGATCGTTGCGATCGCCGCGACGAGATTTCCGTAGCGCGGGGCTATGGCTGTTGTGGTGGACATGACTTGTGTTTTGAACCGCTGTTCAACTGGCTGTAGCGGCGCGGCTGCGCCGGGGCAAGGGCAGGGTGGCGGGTTGCGCTTCCCGGTCAGCGCAGCTATGCACCGCCGCCATGTCAAAGCTTCAGGTCATGATCGTTCCCGTCACACCGTTCCAGCAGAACTGCTCTCTGGTCTGGGACGACGAGAGCAAGGTGGGTGCCGTCGTCGACCCCGGCGGGGACGTGCCGCGCATCCTCGATGCCATCAAGCAGAGCGGCATCACGGTGGAGAAGATCATCCTCACTCACGGCCACATCGACCATGCCGGTGGTGCTGCGGATCTCCGCGAGGCGCTCGGCGTGAAGATCGAAGGTCCGCACCCGGAAGATACCTTCCTGCTGGAAACGCTGGAAGAGGTGGGTCGCGGATACGGCATGATGGACGCCAAGCCGGTGACGCCCGACCGCTGGCTGAAGGAGGGCGATACCGTCACGGTCGGCGGCGTCAGCTTCGCAATCTACGAAGCTCCCGGGCACACGCCGGGGTCCGTCGTGCTGTTCAATGACGAGAACAAGTTCGCGCTGGTGGGCGACGTCATCTTCCAGGGCTCCGTCGGCCGCACCGATTTCCCGCGCGGCGACCACGACACGCTGATCCGCTCGATCAAGGAGAAGCTCTATCCCCTCGGCGACGACGTCGTCTTCCTCCCC
The DNA here is from genome assembly GCA_964510815.1 of uncultured Aestuariivirga sp. GTDB lineage: Bacteria > Pseudomonadota > Alphaproteobacteria > Rhizobiales > Aestuariivirgaceae > Aestuariivirga. The sequence goes on along the minus strand of CAZECZ010000081.1, from coordinate 1,830 downwards.
GGCCACGGCAGCCCCAGCAGCATCGGCGAGGAACGCCGGAGCAATCCGTTTTTGAACGAGTAGGGGGCGCGGCCTGCACGCATCGGACGATGTTCCGGTCAGTCCCGGATGTGATAGACCTTTGACACGATGCGCCAGGCGCCTTCGTGGTGCAGAAGCGTCAGGAGGTCATCGAACCTCATTCCCGCCCAATCGTTCTGGACATGCACCATGGCGATATCGCCGTGGATCGACAGGCTTCGAATGACCCAATCCGGTTTGAGTGAGGTGTCGCCTTCGTCCTCGCACATGCGGATGAAGGCGTCGCGGGAATTCCACAGCAATTCGCCCTGGTAGTGGCCGACTTCGCTTGCGGCCTCGAAGAAGAGCCTTTCCAGTTCACCCCGGTCGCCCCGTGTCATGGCCTCCACATATGTGCAGACCAGTTTGGTCACGGCAGCGACGGCATCTGCATTGGTCATGGTCTCATCCCGTTTGGCGTTTACAGCCTCATCTTCGATCCAAAGGTGCCGCCAAACAAGGCACAAGACGTTGCAACTGAGGGCGCGCGATGCACGATAAGCTCTTGCCCAACACAACATGGGAGGCAATAGCAATTCGTTCCTGTGCAGGTGAGTGGCTTCACCTGCTTCAATCCCGAATTGCGCGAGCAACATTCGCCCGGCTCGCGTTTAGGGTGATGTTCAGGGCTGCATGAAGGCGTGTTAGACTTCTCCCGTTCAAGGGAGGATGAAGATGCCCGACTTTCCACCGAGGCTTGCAAACAAATTCTACCTGACCGAAGGCGGCACCGAGACGGAAGTCCTTTACAAGTGGGGCTTCAAGCTTCCGGAGTTCGCCATGTTTCCGCTGCTTGATGATCCCGAGGCTGATCGCGTGGTGAAGGACATCTATCGCCGGTACTTTGATGTGGCGGCGAAGCACGGCACGGGAATGCTGATCCTCGGCCATGATTACCGTGCCAGCCCGGACTGGGGTGCAAAGCTCGGATACTCGCCTGAAGAACTTGCGGATCTGCAACGTCGAACGATCGGCTTTCTCGATAGCATGCGCCGCGAACATGAAGACAAGGTCACGGACGTCTACATCGCGGGGTGCGTGGGCCCCCGGGGTGACGCCTATGGCACTGGCGGTGAGATATCCGAAGACGAAGCGGAGGACTACCACGCCGTGCAACTCGCCACACTCAAGAGCACGCCGGCCGACATGGCGATCGCCATTACGTTCAACAATATTCCGGAAGCCGTGGGCGTTGTCCGTGCAGCCGGGAAGACCGGTCTTCCGATCGGAGTCAGTCTCACCTTGACGCCGGAGGGCCGGCTGAGGTCGGGTCCGAGTCTCCGAGAAGCGGTCGAAGCCATCGAGGAGAAGACGGACGGCGCTGCGGCCTGGTTCGGAACCAACTGTTCCCATCCCCTCGAATTTGCCGCCGCACTGTCCGACGAAGGGTCCTGGCTTGACCGGCTCCGCTATATCCGCCCGAATGCCGTGAAGATGGACAAGATCGCCCTCTGCAAGCTCGGTCATCTCGAAGATGGTGATCCGGTTGAACTGGGCGAGCAGATGGGCGACGTGGCGCGCCGGTTCCCGATGGCGGACATCCTGGGCGGTTGCTGCGGAACCGATGAACGTCACCTCGGCGAGATTGCCGCCAATGTGAACAAGCTGAGAAGGTCTATGACCGCCTGACTTGGCGCACGGTTTTCAAAGACCGGCTGTTACGCTGTCAGTCGCAGTCCGGATAGCCGTTTGGGGCCGAGGCCCCAATGCCAACGCTAGAGCCTCGGGCGGTCAATTGAGTCCATATCCTGCTGCACTGAAGTAGTTGGA
>CAZECZ010000080.1:0-19823 GCA_964510815.1 uncultured Aestuariivirga sp. | reverse complement strand
CATTCCGGAATGGGAGCCAGCAGAGGGGCTGCTGGTGGTGGAGGTGATCACACCTGCCGGAAACACGTCATCCTATCCGCCACACAAGCATGACGAGGACAATCTGCCGGCCGAGTCGCTGCTCGAAGAGGTGTATTACCATCGCATCAACCCGCCGCAGGGCTTCGCCTTCCAGCGGGTCTACACGGACGATCGCTCACTCGACGAAGCGATGGCGGTGGATGACGGCGACGTGACCCTGGTGCCCAGAGGTTATCACCCTTGTGCCACGACGCATGGCTATGATCTCTATTATCTCAATGTGATGGCCGGACCGAAGCGCACCTGGAAATTCTACAATGCGCCCGAACATGCGTGGCTGTTGAAGGCCTAAGTCTTCAGCGTTTGCCGGTACTTTTCGGCGTCCCAGTTCACCAGCCGGCCGATGTCGTCATCGGTCAGGGCGACGAGTTGATCGTCGTCCGCGATGCGCCGCATGACATCGGCGAGACAGCGGCCCATGGGCTCAATGGCAGGCTTCGCATCCGTCTTGATCAGGACGCCGGCGCCAGGCACCGCCACCAGCGGCGCACCTGTCTTGATGTCGGTTTCGATGCCGACTCCGAGGAAGACCACGTGATCGGGGTAGAAGACCTTGTGTTGTCCGCGGGTCAGCGCCAGCCTGTCGGTGGCGAGTGCGTGTGTTTCCTCATCGGCGGCAGGACGATAATCCGTTCCTGAGCAAAGACTCTCCAATGCCGCATGATCAACCGCGGACGCTGCACGGACAGGCCGCCTGACGGCCGACACCACGCGGTCCAACAAAGCTTCGCATTCCGCAACGGTGTTTGCTGCCACGACGAGTCCGTGGTTGCCGAGCACCAGGACGTCGACACCAGGCCGCAAGCGTGACGAGATCGCACCGGCCAGCGGAAGGCCCGGACGGGCGTAAGGAATATAGGCCCAGTTGAAATCCTTTAGCTTTTCGGCGAGACGCGCCTCGCCGTCAGCGCGGATGGCCCAGGCGATGGTGTTGACGCAATGGACGTGGACGACGACCCGCTGCGGCATGAGGGCATGGACCGTGGTCTCGATCGAAGGACGCAGGCCCGTCGCATTGAGATCGGTGCGGACAAAGGCCACGCAGTTCTCGCACGCCGGATCATTCTTCTCGAGTCCGGCGAGGATGGCTGCATGGGCGAGCGGCACGAAAATGTCGCGGTCCCCGGCATCCTTGAGCCATGTGCCCGACGCCTTGATCCACATGATCCCCTCGTCCTTCAGCGACGTGTTGCCACCCGCGGCCTGCACCAGCAGGGGATCGGCACCAACGCGGGCCGAGAGCTTCCGGAGTTGATCGAGTTCTACCATGTGAAAGCGTCCATTATGTAATCGGGTTCGGGCTTGAGTGCTGCTGCATCCAGCCCAGCCGAGATGCCGGTAAGCGTGAGCAGCGTCGCATGGCCTGCCGCGCGGCCGCCCGCCACATCGTGTTCCGCACTGTCGCCAATGCAGAGAATGCGGTGCGGATTGCCGATCAGTTTCGCGGCCTGTTCATAGATGGCGGGATAGGGCTTGCCAATCCATGTGACCTGTCCGCCCATCTCCTCGTAGAGTGCTGCGATGGCGCCGGGTGCCGGTTGCAATCCCGCCGGTGTCAGCATCTGCTTGTCGGGATTGCAGCAAATAGCCGGCAACGCCAGGTCTTTCAGCATGTCGCGGTATTGATCCAGGCTTGTCGTCGGCGCGTTGGAGCCGAGGATGAGAATCACTTCTGCATCGCGGGGATCGACGACGAAGGTGACGCCGTCAAAGCCGTAGTCCTCGCCGTCCTTGCCGATGAGGAAGGCACGCTGGACGTCAAGCGATTGATAGGCGACTTCCCCGGAGGACACTGCATCGACGAAGCAGTCGCGTGGCACACCCATCCCGACCAGACGCCTGACATTGGCGCCGGCGCGTTTTCCCGAGTTGGTCATGACAGCGACGGGGATTCCGGCAGTCTTCAGTTCCGTCAGCACACGGAGCGTGCCGGGATAAAGTTCCCGCCCGTCATGAATGACGCCGAACTGGTCGATCAGCATGCCATCAAACTGGCTTGCGATCGCCGAAAGACCGTCAATTCGCATGGCCGATGCCACGCCAGGCCAGCCGCGCGGTGCCAACGGCAGCGTGCTCGCTGAGGCTGTCTTTCACGGGTACGCCAAGGGCGCGGCGCCTCATTCTGGTCCAAGCCGCATTTGCAGCGCCGCCGCCTGCCGTGCGAATGGAGGCGAGCGGCGAGGCGCCAAGCTCCGCCAGCTTCGCGTAGGCGTCTGCTTCGATCCGCGAAATGCCCTCGAGGATCGCCTGGAAAAAGATGCGGTCATCGGCGGGCCGTGGAAGAAGGCGCGGCTGGAAGTCCGGATCGTTGACGGGAAAGCGCTCGCCGGGTTTGGGCAGCGGATAGTAATCAAGTCCCGTCGGATGATCTGGATCGAGCAGCGGCGTGAGGCGCGCCAGATCGGCATTGTTGAAGAACTTGCCGATGGCTGCACCACCGGTGTTGGAAGCGCCACCCGCAAGCCATTGGTCCCCGATGCGATGACTGTAAATGCCGAAATCTGGTGCGAAGACGGGGCTGGACGACAGCAGCTTGATGGTGAGAGTGGTGCCGAGTGACGTGACACCGTCGCCAGGTTCTGCCGCCCCGCTGGCGAGGAAGGCCGCACAGCCATCCGTGGTGCCGGCAACGATTGCGGTGTCTGCCGGCAGCCCAAATTGAGCGGCGATTTCGGCGCGGATGGTGGCGGCCCTCGTGCCGGCCGGCACGACGGATGGGAAGAGACGCGTGTCGAAGCCCGTGTTGGCAATCCAGTCCGGCCAGTGGCGCGCGATGGGATCGTATCCCGATTTGAGCGCGTTATTTTCATCAGTGACGTCGTAGCGGCCAGAAAGCTGGCCGATGATCCAGTCGGCCTGATGGATGACGCGAACGGCTTCGCCGCGCATCGGCATGGCGCGGGCGAGCGGCGATGTGGCGCCTAGTGCCGCCGTCTCTCGCGGCGCGGCAGCTGCGACGATCGCCAATTGCGCCGCCTCGGCCACGTCATTGTACATTGAGGCAAGGCCCATTGGGGTACCGTTGCCGTCAATGGGTAGAATGGTGCCGGAGGTGCCGTCGACGGCGATGGCTTTGACATCGAGCCCCGGCAGATCGAGCCCCCGCAGAGCCGCCGATGTGGCCTCCCACCAGATGGCCGGGTCCTGCATGATGCGCCCGCCGTCCTGCAGGGGGGCGATGATCGGTGCCGTGGACATGCCGGCCAGCGACAGGTCCCTGTTCACCGCAGCGATGCGAACACCGGACGTGCCGATGTCGATGCCGAGTACCACCTCCATGTCAGACGCCTTCCATCGCGAGCACGGCCTTTGCCGTCTGTTCGTCGGTGATCACGACATCCGCCATGCCGCCCTTGAGAACGCCGCGCAGCACCGGCGTCTTTGCTTTGCCGCCGGACGCGATCATCACACAGGGAATGTCGCGCAGACGGTCTGGCGGCAGGGCGACGGCACGGGAATTGAGGGGATGGTCGACGAGGTGTCCCTCGTCATTGATCCAATGGGCGCAGATGTCGCCGGCAGCCCCGGCGGCCAAAAGTTCTTCGACATCGGTGCGTGAGACGAGGCCGACGCGCGACATCGTGTTGGTGTGGGTCAGTTCACCGACCGAGAGGAAGGCGAGGTCGACACGGCTGCCCCTGTCGAACACCTCGCGCAGCATGGGTTGTGCAATGAGGATGTCGCGGGTGGTCTGCGTGTCGGTCAAGGCGGGCGCTGCAACATAGTAGCATTGTGCATCGACCAGATCGGCGAGGTGCGATGCCGTTTCATGCGGGTTCATGGCGGCGCCGCGCGTCAACCCGCCCAGCAGCGAGACGACGGAGAGGCGCTTGAGCGGCCGGCGCGGCACCGACTGAAGCGAGAGGCGCAGAGTGCGCCCCCAACCCACGCCAACCGATAACCCGTCCCTCAGCCGTTCTGTCAATGCTGCCCCGGCCGCTGTCGCGATAACCTGGGGAACCATGTCCTGATCCGGCGGTGTCGGCACCACGATTGCGTCGTCCAGCCCGTAATAAGTCTTCAATCGCTCTTCAAGATCGACACAGTTCGCGAGGCGGCCCGTGATGTTGATCTGCACGAGGCCTTCGTCGCGCGCGAACGCCAGCAGCCGGTTGACACGAATGCGGTTGATGCCAAGACGCTTGCCGATCTGGACCTGGGTCAACCCGGAGACGAAATAGAGCCATGCTGCCCGTGTCGCCATCTGTTCTTCAGGGTCGATGCTGAGCGTGTTCGCGCTATAGCCCGGCTGGGCTGACGTGCGGACGCGGAGATCGGCATCGGCCATGGCGGGGCTCACATCTTACGGTGGAAGGACGTCCACGGAATGTCGAGGGGGGTATCGTTGGTCAGGGCATCGAGCAGGGCGGACGTGAGCGGAAGTGCTGCGGTGTCGAGGGTTCCCGCGTTCATCATGGCGCGGAGCGTTCCGGCCACGGTGACGCCCAACTCCGCACCTTCGATCGTGTCCCCTTTCATGGGGCCGTCCTTCGTCTGCTGGTAGGAGAGCCCGCGGCCGAGATTGTTTCCGAGCCTGGAATTGCGGCCAGCCTGGCACGTCACGTAGAGGTCGCCAGCGCCCGGCATGCCCCAGACGCTTTGCTCGGTTCCACCATGGGCGCGCACCAGAACCATCAGCTCACGGATGGCCTGATCGAAGATGATCGCTGCCGCATTGTGATTGATGGCACGGTTCTGGGTTTCAGGCATCTTTTCGAGGTGGCCTGCGGCCCAGCCGACCGAAATCGCAAAGAAGTTCTTGAAGGCCGCGCAGATTTCGACGCCGATCACATCTTCCGACATGCGCGGGTGATAATAGTCAGTTTCGAACATGGCGCAGAGCGATTGCGCGAAATCCTTGTCATGCGAGGTGATGACTGTGCCCGTCTGCCGGCGGACAGCGAGTTCGCCTGCGATGCAGGGGCCGCCGATGGCAGCGATGTTGAGCTGCATGCCGGTCCGCTGTTTCACTTCGGCTGATACCTGATCGGGAAGCGCTATGAGACGGTCTGCTGCGGGCTGCATGCCCTTGGTGATCATCACCACCGGCACCGGCGACTTCAAGCTTTCGCACAGGCGATCGATGGCCCAGCCTACACCCGCTGAGCTGACGCCAAGCACGATCAGATCCGTGTCATCGGCCAGTGCGTTCGCGAAATCTTCATGGTGATGGGGCGAGACCCCGCCGGGCAGCGTCACGTTGAGCTTTGGGTGAAGTCCCGTGGCTGTCACGCTGTCGATCATGTGCCGGTCGAGATGGGTGCCGACCAGACGGACGCTGTGGCCGCGGTCGCGGGCGGGAAGGCACATGGCCGATCCCATGACGCCTGCGCCGAGGATGGTGATGGTGCTCACGCAATCACCTTTCCGGTTGCGGCGTCGAAGAGATGCACCTTGTCCAGACGCGGTGCCACTTCGATGTTGTCCTCGCGCTTGAGGTTCACTCGCTCCTGGGTGATGACACAGACTTCCTGGCCGCCCATCTGCACATAAATGTGCATTTCCGGGCCGGTGGGCTCGGTGACGTTGACGACGGCCTTGATGCCCTTGGCGATATCCAGATGTTCGGGGCGGATGCCGTAGACCACCTTCTGCCCCGGCTTGGCCTTGTGGCCGGCGGGCAGGGGCAGCAAGGTTCCGTCCGGCATTCGCACACCCTCGGCGGTGACCTCGCCCTTCATCATGTTCATCGATGGCGAGCCGATGAATTCGGCGACGAAGAGATTCGTCGGGCTGTCGTAGACGTCGAGCGGCGAGCCCTCTTGTTCGATGATGCCGTCGCGCATGATGACGATCTTGTCGGCCATGGTCATGGCCTCGATCTGGTCGTGCGTGACGTATACCGTCGTTGTCTTGAGGCGGCCGTGCAGTTCCTTGATCTCCGTGCGCATCTGCACACGGAGCTTGGCGTCGAGGTTGGAGAGCGGCTCGTCGAACAGGAAGACGGCGGGGTTGCGCACGATGGCGCGGCCCATGGCGACGCGCTGGCGTTGACCGCCTGAGAGTTCGCGCGGATAGCGGTCGAGGTAGGGCTCGAGATTGAGGATCTTGGCGGCCCAGGAGACCTTCTCGTTGATCTCGCTTTGCGGGCGTTTGGCCAGGTTGAGCGCGAAGCTCATGTTGTCGCGCACCTTCATGTGGGCATAGAGCGCGTAGTTCTGGAACACCATGGCGATGTTGCGGTCCTTCGGATGAACTTCGTTGACGCGCGTACCCTCGATATTGATGTCACCCTTGGTGACCGACTCGAGGCCGGCGATCATGCGCAGCAGCGTGGACTTGCCGCAGCCGGAGGGTCCGAGGAGCACGACGAAGGAGCCATCGTCAATGTCGAGGTTCAGGCCATGAATGACCTCAACACTGCCATAGCTCTTCTTGATGTTGCGTACGGTGACTGATGCCATGGTCTATCGGGTCCTATTGTTCGTCTCGGTCGAGGAAATCGTCGAGCAGGCCCGCATCATCCGCCAGGTCCAGGAAGGACCAGCGGTTGCGGACATCGCGGGCAAACTTCATGGCGTCGCGCCATATCTTGCGGGGCAGGCCAAGCTCGGTGGCCGTGGTGGGTCCGCCGGCACTGGCGAGGATCTTCTTCATCTCCGCCGGGTCCATGAGCATGGGGCGGACTTCTTCGCGCAGTTGCGGCCAAATTTCCGCCAGCTTGCGGTTGAAGGCTTCCGCCCCGGCGCGGTCGAAGGATTTCTTCCTGGCTTCGGCAAAGCACATGCGCCCGATATTGGTGCCGTAGCGTTCGATGAACCCGGACTCTTCGATATGCGTGGCCTTGATGAGCGGCGGGGTGTCGAGCGACAGCAAGTCGTGGTGGAGACGCGCCAGCGCGATGGAGGCGACACCGACCTGCTGGCCGTGCGTGGTGCCGGGGTGCGCGGGCCCGGCGAACATGTCGATCCAGTGAGAGACCTGGTGTTCACCCATCGAGCCGGAGTGTGAAGAACCGACGATGCAGTTGCCGAAGCCTGTCAGCACCATCACGCGATGCAGATGGCCATTGGCTGCGACGTCATGAGTCTTAAGACCCGCCGCCGCATCGAACAATTTCGGCTCGTCCTCGCGAAGGAGGATGAATGGCGACTCGGTGTAGCTGGTGCCGAGCAGACGATGGGACGCCCACCACTCCACCTGCGCCGTGGGGCGGCAGAGCGAGTCGCCAAGACCCGCTGCCGACAACCAGTGAGGGGCGGCGGCATTCACTTTCAGATCGAGGAAGATGCCGCGCGGCGCGTGGGCCGGAAGCGAGGTCTTGTAACCGTTGTTGAGCGTCACCGATGCGGTGGCCGCGGCATAGCCGTTCATCGACGCCGCGGTGCCGAAGGTCGCGTATTTGCGGCCATCCTTGAAAGTGGCGTATTTGCAGGTATCCGAGAGCGAGCCGGAGCCCACGGCGACCAGCGCATCGGCGTGGCGGGTCTTCTCCCGCACCATGGCGATGGTCGGTTCGTCGCAATGGATGTTGCCGGGCAGAACAAGCTCGTCGATGGTCGCCCGCAAACCCTTGAGGTGCTTGGCGACGCGCTGCCCCATGGCCTCATGGGTATTGACGTCGGAGACCACAGTCAGCCGCTTGCCGAGGTTGAGCGGTGCGATCATGTCTGCTTCGCCGCCGTCGAGGTCCTCCTCGATGCGAATCACATCGAAGGGAACGGTGGCGGGCTTGCCGGTCAGAGGGTCCCTCCACGAGCCGGCCACCACATCGGTGATGAGTGCGTTCCAGTCGTTCATCTGGCGGCCCCTTGTGAAAAGGCCACCAGTCTGCGGTTCCATTCCGACAGCTGCGGCCAGAGGTCGATATAAATCGACAGGAGTTCCTGATAGCGCTTGTGGCTTTTCGTCCGTGGACGGAAGGTTTTCGACATCTTGCCGGTCATGGCACCGGAGGCCGCAGCGATCGTGCCGTGCCATCCGGCGCCCTTGCTGGCGGCCATGGCAGCACCGAGTGCCGAGGCTTCGGCGGTTTCAAGCCGCTTCACATCCCGGCCCGAGGCATCAGCGAGGATCTGGCACCAGAGGTCGGACCGCGATCCGCCGCCGACGGCTGCGAAATGCGTGATGGGGCTCGTCGCCTCGGCCACCTTGTTGGTCATCATCGTCTGCTCGAGGGCGACACCTTCCAGAAGTGCGCGGTAGACGTCGCCGCGGCTGTGGCTTCCGGAAAGTCCCGCGATGACGCCGCGGGCATCGCTGTCCCAGTAGGGCGTCATGCAGCCTGACCAGTATGGCACGAGTGCCAGTCCGTTGGCCCCGATCGGCGAGGCTGCCGCTTCTTCTTCCAGCGCCTTGAAGATGCCTTCGTTCTTGGCGGGGTTCACGTTGAACAGGCGCTCGACCAGCCAATTCACCAGGAATGTTCCGGTGCGGATGGCGGTTTCGAAACTGAAGCCAGTTTCGGCAGCGGCGACGAGGCTGCGGAACGACCGGTCAATCGCGTAGGTTTCGCCGTAGCTGCCGGACACGACCGCCGTGCCGAGATTTACATAGGCACGGCCCTTGGCAAAGATGTTGGCGCCGGTGCCGGCGCATTGTCCGTCACCGCCGCCTGCCACGACGGGCGTTCCGGCCTTGAGGCCTGTGCGCCTGGCTGCATCCGCGGTGACTTCGCCCATGATGTCGCCGGGCCTGAAGAGGGACGGCAATTGCGTGCGGGTCAGGCGGGCGGCCTTCAGCAGCGTGTCGGACCAGTCGCAGGCCTTGACGTCGAGCAGGCCCATGGGATCGGCGGAGGACAAGGATGTTGCCCACTGGCCAGTGAGATTGTGGGTCAAGACGCCATGCACCTCAGCTGTCTTTGCCGTCTTGTTCCAGACCTTCGGCATATGGGTGGACAGCCAACGGCAGCGGTAGAGGCAGGGCGTCATGTCCGCCGGCTTGCCGGAGATGCGATGAAAGACATCCGCGCCGAGCTCGGCGGTGACGTCCTTCACTTCCTGATGGGCGCGTTCGTCGAGCCACAGCGTCCCGGGACGCAGGGCCCTGTCCTTAGAGTCGAACTGCGCGAAGCTTTCGCGCTGGTTTGAAATGGCGACTGCGGCGATGCGCTTCGCATCGATCCGCCTGGTGAGCTGCTTGAGGCTCTTGGTCATGGCGCCGGTCCAGTCGTCGACGTCCTGCTCGAACCAGCCGGGCTTGGGATTGGAAAGCGGAACTGCGGCACGTCCCTCAGCCACGATCCGGCCGCCACGGTCGAAGGCGATCGCCTTGGTTGCCGTGGTCGAGGAATCGATACCGATGACGAGGTCGCCGCGCATAATTGATGGTGTTCGAAAGACGGAGGTGGCTCTCGCCACCTCCGCAAGTTGACAGGGAGAATATCAGAGACCGGCGTCGGCGACGGCCGCGTCGATCTGCTTGGCAACGTCGTCCATGCAGGCCTTGGCGTCACCGTTGTAATCCTGGCCGGTGAGCAGCTTGCCAAGCGAAACCGGGATCTCGTTGTTCGAGAAGCCGGCCCACAGCGGCATGTCGGGCTCGGACGCCATGTCGTTGTTGATGGTCTCGAGAACGACGGGCAGATGGCGCGTCGTGCCGGGACCCACGACTTCCTTCGCCTTGACGCGCGGGTCGTTGAACGACGAAATGCGCATCGGTGCGAAGCCGCCGCCCAAGGTGCAGCGGGTCATGATGTCCTTCGAGCAGGCCCACTGCATGAAGATCCAGGCAGCGTCGATGTTCTTGGAGTACTTCGACAGGCCGAGGATCGAACCGCCCTGGTGACCGGCATTGGGGATTTCGCCGAAGCCGGCTTCGGCGGTCGTCGCATACTTCGGACCGCGGATCGGGCGCTTGCACTCCCACAGGCCCTGCACCTTCGAGTCGGCGGCATCGAGGCCGGGGAAGAACTCGTCCCACGAGTTGACGAGGGCGCACTGACCGGAGGCCATCATCTGCCACTGGCCGTCCCAGGTGGAGTTGGTGGATTCCGGCGGAGCGTTCTTCAGCAGTTCCTGATAGATCTTCAGGCCGCCGACGGCCGCATCGCTGTTGCCGGCGAACTTCTTGTCGGCGCCGAAGATGGTGCCGCCGTTGTTCCAAACGACCTGGGTCCAGTCGCATTCCAGCGAGTAATGGCCGGACTTGGCCTGGAGGCCGGTGCCGTACATGCCGTTGGCCTTCTCGGCCTCGGTGATCATCTTCACCGCAGCGACGAACTCGTCGACCGTGTTCGGCGGCGCGATGCCATGCTTCTCAAGGATGTCCTTGCGGTACATGGTGGTCATGATCGGGATGTCGAACGGAATGCCGCCCCAACGGCCTTCGTAGAGGGCAAGACCGTCGACCAGCGGCTTGGAGAAGTCATCCCAATCCATGCCCGGCATGGCGAGGTCCGGCTTCGAGTTGTAGTACTCGATGGGGTCGATGCAGTCCTGCGCGAAGGTCGCAACCCACGACTGGTCGAGGTAGTAGAGGTCGTAGGTGCCGAGCTGGCCCTGCACGTCCTGCGTCGCCTTGGCGAGCACCTGCTCGAGCGGCACGATTTCGATTTCGACCTCGATGCCGGTGGCGTCGGTGAATTCGCCCTTCAGCTTGTCGAGCACCACGGTGGGCGGAGTCGCTTCCGAGGTGTAGCGGATCTTGGCGCCCTTGAACGGGCCCGAGACATCCTTCAGCCACTTGTTCACCTCAGCGTCCTGGGCGAGAGCTTCCTGACCGAGCGTGAAGCCGCGATCGCGGCGCATGTTGCCGAGGAGCGCCACGTTGAAGGCAGAGAAGCCGATGCCGGCCATGCCCATCTTCTTGAGGAAGGCGCGCTTGGAAATGCGGCGGTTTGCGAAGTCCTTCGCCGTGTCAACGATGTAGGTCTTCTTGTCGTAGTCTCTAAAGCTCATTGAAATCCTCCCATGGGTTTGAGCTCAGTTTCTCGCACGAGGTTTCACTCTTTCAGGGAGCCAAGAGTGAGGCCTCGCACCAGATGGCGTTGAACGAGCAGGATGAAGATGAAGCTTGGCACCACAGCGGCCGTTCCCAGCGCCGCGATGAAGCCCCATTCATTGCCCGTTGATGTGACGAAAGTCTGGATCTTGACCGGCACCGTGCGGATGTTGGTGGTGAGGAACAGGGCCAGCAGGAATTCAGTCCAGGAGAAGATGAACACCAGCACCGCGGATGCGGCAATGCCGCCACGCACCATCGGCAGCACGATCTTGCGGAAGGTCTGGGCGCGGGTGGCGCCGTCGATCATGGCGGCCTCGTCGACATCCTTCGGGACGTCGTCGAAGAACGACTTCATCAGCAGCACGGCGATCGGCAGGTTCATCAGCGCGTAGATCAGCATCAGGCCGAGATAGCCCATGAAGATGCTGACCCGGTCGAGAAGACCGACATCGTTGTAGATGCCTACCAGCGGAATGAGAATGGCGATGGGCGGCATGAAGCGCTGGCCCAGAACCCAGTTCAGGAAGCCGGTGCGGCCGCGGAAGGTCATGCGGGAGAGGGCATAGGAGGCGAGCACCGCGACGAGCATGGTGATTACGGTGGATCCCACCGACACGATGATCGAATCAAGGATCGACTGGCGCGAATCATAGGCGCCACCGCCGGCGACACCCATGCCGAGGCCTTCGTCGATCGCCAGTTGCGAGCGCGAGCGGCCGAGAATGGTGACCGCATAGTTGATCAGGGTGGGCACGAAATCGAAGAAATTGATCCGGTCCTTGTCGAAGATGGCGGAGATCGGCTTGATCGAGGTCAGCGCCCACCAGAAGATGGGGAACATGAAGAAGCCTGTCACCAGAACGGCTGCGATGTCACGGATGATGCGGACGGGTCGCGACTGTTCCATCAGAGCTTCACCTTGAAAATCTTCATGAACAGGGTCGATACGATGATCACGATGACGAGTGTGAGGATCGCGATGGTCGAGGCGTAGGGGAAATCGGCGTTGCCGAAATAGATGCGTCCCGCATAGGAGGTCAGGGTCTCGGTGGCCGTGCCGGGACCGGAGTCGGTCATCACCTTGACGTAGTCGAAGGTCCGGAACAGGTCGATGCCGCGGATCAGCACGGCGATGGCGATCACCTTGGACATCATCGGCAGGGTCAGCTTGAAGAAAGCCTGTATGCTGGAGGCGCCGTCGATGGCGGCGGCCTCGAATGGCTCTTTCGGCAGCGACCGGAGACCAGCAAGCATGATGAGCACCATGAACGGCGTCCACTGCCAGATCTCGGCCATCAGCACGCCGGCCATGGCCGTATTGGCGTCGCCCAGGATGGAGAAGCCGACCGGCAGCAGGCCGGTCGCAATGATGCCGCGGCTGATGACGCCGAACGACCCATTGAGCATGAGCAGGAACATCATGGCGGTGACAGCCGGTGGAATGACCAGCGGCAGGGTCATGAGAGCGCGCAGCAATGCATAGCCCCTACGGTCGGAGTCGAGCAGCAGGGCGATCAGCATGCCAAGCACGAGCTGGAACACCAGCGCCACGCCGGTGTAGATCAGCGTATTGAACAAGGCGTTGAGAACGCGCTCGTCTTGAATCAGTTTTCCCCAGTTGTAATCGGGCCGGAAGGTCAGCTTGCGCGTAACGGGATGTTTGCGCTCCAGCGTCAGCCACACGGCGTAGGCCAGGGGATAGATGCCGAACACGATCATCAGGGCGCTGGCGGGAAGCAGCCAAGGGAACGGATGTTCAGACGTCAACCAGCGCGGCAGCCACGCATGGCGCGGCGTGAAGCTGGCGTCGGTGGCCGTCATTCTTATCCTCCCAGGACCCGGCAAGATGACATGCCGGTAACATTTGTTATTTTAGAATTACAAAAGTTCAGCGACACTAGTTTGCCGCATCGGTGTGAGTCAACCCGGAAACGCCAGGTTAGCGCATCTTTGCCCGACAATACCTTCGTGTTCACAGGTCTGACTCTTGAGCAGGCGGCACCGCGGCAATTGACCTCCCTGCCGCGAATTTGCAGAGTGCCCGCGCAATTCGGGATTCATGATGACCTTCCAGACACCCCGCGGCATTGTCGCCGCCGACGTTGGCTACACCAACACCAAGCTGGTCCTGTTCGACGGCAACTGCCAGCCGGTGGCCGAGCGGAAAGTGGCCAGCCGCCACCTCGACGGGCCTCCCTACCGGCATATCGATCCGGAGCCCATGGTCGCCTTGTTTCGGGAAGTCCTGCCGGAATTCGACCGCATTCTGCCGGTCGATGCCGTGGTGCCAAGTGCCCATGGGGCCGCGCTGGCCTGTCTCGACGGGTTGGGCGGCCTCGCCATGCCGATCATGGATTACATGAGCGAGCCGCCTGCGGAGATCGTGGACGCCTACCGCGAGATCATGCCGTCATTTTTTGAGGCCGGCTGCCCGCTGCTGCCCATGGCCATAACCCACGGCCTGCAGCTCTACTGGCAGTCCAGAGCCTGGCCGGCCGACTTTTCCCGGATCACTACCGTGGTCCCGTGGATCCAGTATGTTGGCTTCCGGCTCAGTGGCCGGGCGGTGACCGAGATGTCGAGCATGTCGTGCCAGACTCATCTGATGGATACGCGTACGCAGGAGCTGTCGTCGCTGGTGAGGCGCTGCGGCTGGGAGGGGCTGTTCCCACCTATGGCGAAGGCGTGGGAGACCATCGGGACCCTGCGTCCGGAATTCTGCGGGACGGGGCTTCGCGGCCAGGGGCGGGTGCTCGGCGGCGTGCATGATTCGACCGCCAACTTCATGCGCTACGTCTGCGCCGGGATCGGTCATTTCACATTGGTGTCGACGGGAACGTGGAGCATCAGCTTCGATCCCGCGACGTCGTTGGATATTCTCGATCCGGCGCGCGACACCAATACCAATACCGATGTCCTTGGCCGGCGTGTCTGTTGCAGCCGGTTTTTCGGGGGCAAGGAATTCGAGATGGTGGCTGGCGATGCGCCGGCCGAGGCGGCCTCGCTGGACAAGGTGGCGGAGCTGATCGCGCGGGGAACCGTGGCGTTGCCATCCTTCACCGACTCCGGCGGACCCGTGCCGGGCAAGGGCGGCAAGGGGCGGATCTTGGGTCCGGCGCCCGAATCGCCGGCCGAGCGGTCGTCGCTGGCGGGCCTCTACTGCGCCCAAATGGTCAATGAGCAGCTGGACGCTGTGGCATCGAACGGCGACATCGTGGTGGATGGGCCGTTCGCTCAGAATGCCGTGCTGATGGCCCTGTTGGCGCAGCTCCGTCCCGAGCAGAAGGTTCTGGCATCGGATCTTCGGGACGGTACGACAGTGGGTGCGGCCACCCTTGCCCTGATCGATGATGGCCAATTGCCGGCGATCGGATTGTCACTCAAGCAGGTGGCGCCGGCGACGATCGACAGACTTCATGACTATCACGCGGACTGGAAGGTCAGAGCCTATGCGCTATAGCCTTGCCGTTGCCGTCGTTCCTCTCGTGATGGCGCTGGCGCCACCTGCCATGGCCTTTGATTGCGGCAGGGCCTCCACCATCGTCGAGAAGGCGATCTGCGCCGAACCAGCCCTCAAGTCGCTCGATGCGCGGATGGAAGCGGCCTATGCCGAGGCCAAGTCCCTGTCATCGAAACCTGAGCAGAAGATGCTGGCACGCTCTCAGAAGGCGTGGATCGCCGAGCGTGAGACCGGATGTGCTTCGGCCGGCGCAGGATTGAATTCTTGTATCGGGAAGTCGACCCAGGAGCGCCTCGACCTGCTCGACGGGCGGCAGGAGAGCGGACCTGGAAGCGATGGCCGGATCATTCCCGTGTTCATCGTGCAGGCGGGAACCGAGACCCAGTATGAACTCGACATCAGCTTGCTGCGCTTCGCCGAGCCCAGAACGGCGGGTGAGAAACTGTTTAACAGAGTAGCCGGCACCATCGCGGAGCGGGTGAAGACCGGTCCGCACGGAGAGGACACGGCCGGTCATGTCTATGTGCTCGACGAGGCCATGACCCTGAGCTATGCGTCTTCATCCCTCATCTCCGTCATGGACAGCTTCTGGTCCGACCTCGGCGGCGCTCACGGCAATGGCGGCACGCTCAACACCAATATCGACATGAAGGCCGGCAGGATCCTCGAGATCGGTGATCTGTTCCCGGAAGCAGCCGTGATCCAACTGACCGGCGACTGCAAGGAACAGCTGATCGCAGAGAAGCGGAGCAGGTTTTCCGGCGAAAACTACAATCCCGCTGAGGATAGTTTCCTCCGCGACGATGTGATCGGCGAACACGTCGCGACACTGGCGCGGTGGCAAATCACGGAAGGCGAGGCCAGCGTCAGCTTCGATGCCTATGCCATCGGCTCCTATGCCGAAGGGGAATACGATTGTACCTATCCCATGACGAAACTGAAAACCATGGCACATCCCGGGGCACCGCTGCCCTGACCGCGGTTAACCCTCTCGAAACCCGGCCAGCGCACACTGAATTCAGCCTATTGGAGGTGTCCCATGCGACCTGATATGCGCCTTGATGATTCAGTGCCTGCCTTCACGCTGGTATGCCCAGGCTATCGCGGTGTGCGCGGCCATGCGGGAGCCTCGCGGGCCGAAGGAAACCTTACATTCACCATCGGATCCGATGTCGTTGCCGAAATCGATTATTCCGACTTGCTCGAGAGCTGGAATGCCGCCGACGAGTTGTCTTGGCCGGAAGTCGAGAAGATGACGGAAGCGGCGGCCAGCCACCTCTCCGAACTGATGGAGCTTGGGCTTGCGTCCGGAGACATCACAGAGGCAGTGACCGACGCTGCGGTGGTTCTGCTGCTGGCGATGAAATCTCACGGGATCACGGATCCAAAGCGGATTCCTCCATGCACCGTGATGTGGAATGGACTTGATGGCAAGGAGCGTGTCTTCTTCGGCGCATGAAAAAGCGCCCCACCGACAAGGTTCCACCCATTTCCGCACCTGACTATGGCCGCATGCTGCGCGGCATCGGCTTCAACCTGCTTGTCACCGATGTCGCCCGTTCGGTGCGCTTCGCCACCGAAGTGCTGGGAGCTACGAGTTCCTATGATGACCCGGATTTCGCGGCCATGCGGCTCAATGGCGGCGAGTTCATGTTTCATGCCGATCACACCTATCGGGACAATCCGCTGTCCGGCGTCGTGGCAGATGTCCAGGGCCGCGGCGCTGGCGTCGAACTCCGAATCTACGGCTGTGACCCGGATGCTTGCGAAGCGCGGGCGCGGTCGCTCGGCTTCACCGTGCTGGCAGGTGCAATGGACAAGCCACATGGCTTGAGGGAATGTGTTATCCTTGATGACGACGGCTATGCCTGGGTGCCGGGCATGGCGATCAAAGGGTAAGCAGGAATGAGTGAATTGCTGGCGCGGGTGCAGCATCTGGTGAAGGAGCTGCGCAACTCCCGCGACGTCGAAGCGAACTGGGCCGAGATGGAAGCGCTGGTGCGCGTCAACCAGGATGAAATCATCCGCACCTTCACCATGCGGTGGCTGCGGTCGATCTGCGATACGTTCGCCGACCTCGGCAATCCGACGGAACGGCGCGATGCGCTGGCAATCTCGAATTTCATCAATCTGGTGCGGCTGGCGGAGACGGAAAAATTCCTGCGGGGCCCGATCATCCCGGAAAGGCTTGCAGAAGCCAAGAGCAAGCGAATCCCGCTCTACGAAGAACTCTGGACATTCCATGTCGACAAGCAGGACGTATTCCCCAACATCGCGAAGCGCATGGCCAAGCAGATGCGGGGGACCGGCCTGATGGAAGCGATCTGGCGCGAGGTCGTCCGGCGGTTTCACGCCGGCACCAACGTGATCAGCGAATTGCGCGACCTCTCGGCCGTACCGGAGCGCTATTTTCCGCTCGACCCCCTCGGCCTTCCGGATAATTACGGTGTTGTCTAGGCCGCTTGATGAAATGGGCGATCGATCCGGCGGGATAGTTCCAATAGGCCGGGCCGATGAAGGGTGACTGGATCACCTGCAATTCCGGGTGGCGGTCCATGAAATCGGCAATGGCGTCCTGAACGCCGTGGGGTCCCAGGTATGAATCGTGAAACAGGAGATGGCCGTTGTTCTTCAGGTGGCCGTACCAGTTCTCGACGTCGGCGAGACAGCCCTCATAGGTATGATCACCGTCGATGAACAGCAGGTCGACCTTGCCGATTTCCGGATAGGTCGTGTGCTGAGAGTCGCCCACGATGATGTTAATGTTGGCATCGGGGCAATGCTTGTCCAGCACGTCCCAGAGAAATTCATCGTCCTGCGGTTCGATGTCGATGGAATGAATGGGGATGCCAGGGCGGGCGGCGGAAGCCATCACGAACAGGCTGCCGCCGTTGAAGCGGCCAACTTCCAGGATGCCGAAGCGCGCGCGCCGCGCAACGGTGAAGACATATTCCATTTCCCACGGGCAAAGCCGGATGAACTCCTTGGGCAGCTGCGCGCCCGGGGGCAGGATGAAGCGCCGGAGGTTGGCCTGCCGCACGCCACTTGCCTTGAGGCTGGCGTCTTCCTCCGACAGGATATTCTTGGTTCGGGAGGCGGCGCCGAACAATTCAAAAAATCGTGGATATTCCAAGCTGCAACTCCGGCCAGATGTGGCTGGCGACACTCGGGAAATTCGCGCGGGCTGTCAACCGCTGCCGTGGCTTGTCCGCTGACCGTGCCTATCCGTTCAGCCGTGCCATGCGCACCTGCGGGCCGCTGACGAAGGGCCGGACCATGCAGTCGAGAATGGCCGTGACGAAGCCCGCCGTGTCATTGAACGATTCGTCCATCAGCGACACAGGCGTCGGCTGGTGCGACTCGAGATGACCGACGAAACCGCCGTCCTCGACCTTCAGGCGGGCCCCGAACTTCTCGGCGAGGCGCTGCATGCGGCCATTCTCGCGGATGCAGATCATGTACAGTTCACCGATGCCGCGATTCTGGGCCGTGGTGATGATCCGGTCCATCAGCGCCGAACCGAGACCGTGGTGCTGGTGTTCGCGCTCCACGGCGAAGGCAGCCTCAGCCATGGCATCGCCGAGCGGATGAAGCGCGCGCAACTCTGCCGAGGCGTGCATCTCACTGCCGCGGAAGGCGCCATAGATGACCGTTCCGAGCCGCCGGGCAGTGCCCGCATAGGCTTCGAGGAATGAATCGTTGACGGCCGTTCCGAAGCGGTGGTGCCGTGTCTCCGGATCAAGCCGCAACAGATGGCGGCGGAATGCGCCGCCATCGATGGGCCAGAGCTTGCGAATGTGATAGGGGGAGTCCATGGCTGACGATCTTCGGTTTAATTTCAGATATTGAAATTATTATGCTGGCGGCATGTGACGAGAACAAGTCATCGTACCGATGTTCAGCCATGCGCCGCGTGCAGGCGTCATTTTGGGCAGATTGTCCGTTAGTCGACCTGGCGCATGGACTGGTAGTCGAAGCGCCGGAACAGCAGCACCGTCATGATGAACACATCGGCGCGTTCGAGATCGCCGCGCACAAGGCGGAGTGCACCGGATGGAATTTCCTTGCCGTCATTGGCGCCAGTCACTTCGTCATAGACATATTTGCCGATCTCGAAGGGCAATTTGGCAAGGTTGGTGGCGACCTGAGCTGCCGTCGGCGGTGGCGGCGGATCCTCGCCCTTGTAGCTGGTATGACCCAGCACCTCTTGGCCGCGCAGCAGGACGAGTTCGTCGTCGTTGATCGTGTCCCATACCGATGAGTCCTCGCCGCGGGCCTGTTTCCAGGCCGAGCGCGGCATCAGCGTGCACAAGGGTTCATCCTTCGGCCCCGTCATGGCGAAGGGGCTCTTGCGAAACATCGTCTGAATGCGGGGGACAGCGATGCGAAACAGCAGGCTGTCGTCGCCTTGGCTGGCCACGATGTCGAAATTCAGCAGTTTGCCCCGCTTGATCCTTGCGGCCACGGTGCCGTCCGGTGTCCGTAGCTCGACAGCGGGAAGGTATAGCGCATGCTTGAACGTGCTGCGGAGCCGTTCGCCGCCATCTGGACCTCTCAGGCGATAGACGTCGCCGCCACGGTCCTTCACCCGGCAGAGCTGGTAGAGCGGATCCATGGCATTGTCCTAACGCAATTTCCCCAAGATTGGGTTATCCCGCCCCTTGAACTGGACGGGCGAGTGCCAGACGTCTGTCTCTTGCGGTGTCGAGAGCCCGGCTCTAGGTTGCCTGCAAATTCATCAGCACAAGGCGAGGCGACAGGGCCATGGTCAAGGACATCGGACATTTCATCGGCGGCAAGCATGTGAAGGGCACGTCGGGCCGCTTTGCCGACGTCTACAATCCCAACACCGGTGAAGTTCAGGCCCGGGTGGCGCTGGCTTCAGGTGCAGAGCTTCGCGCCGCCGTCGAAAATGCCAAGGCGGCCCAGCCCGAATGGGCGGCGAAGAACCCGCAGGTGCGCGCCCGCGTGATGATGCGCTTCCTCGAGCTGGCCCGCACCCATGCCGAGGAGATCGCCAAGCTCATTTCGATGGAGCATGGCAAGACCATTCCCGATTCGCTTGGCGATTTGCAGCGCGGTGTGGAGGTGGTCGAATTCGCCTGCGGAATCCCGCATCTGCTCAAGGGCGAATACACCGACGGGGCGGGCCCCGGCATCGACATGTTCTCCATGCGCCAGCCGCTCGGCGTGGCCGCCGGCATCACGCCGTTCAACTTTCCGGCCATGATCCCGTTGTGGAAGTGTGCGCCTGCCATCGCCTGCGGCAATGCCTTCATCCTCAAGCCATCGGAGCGCGATCCGTCCTGTCCGATGCGGCTCGCAGAACTCTTCCTCGAAGCCGGCCTGCCGCCTGGCATCCTCAATGTCGTCAACGGCGACAAGGAAGCCGTCG
>CAZECZ010000079.1:0-19906 GCA_964510815.1 uncultured Aestuariivirga sp. | reverse complement strand
CGGACAACGGGCGATCTGGGGGCGGCGGCCCATGTATCGCGGCTGGTACGGCATCACCGTGGACGACATCGTGCTGCACACCGGGGCCTTCAACTGGACCTATACGCTGGGCACCGGACTGTGCGACCCCTTCGCCAATGGCGCCACCTCCATCGTCTATACCGGGCACCGCGATCCGGCGGTGTGGCAGTGGCTGATCGACCATCATGGCGCGACGATTCTGGCTTCCGTTCCAGGGATTTACCGGCAGATCCTGAGAACCGGATTCAAGCCCGGGCCGACCCTCCGGCATGGACTGACGGCGGGCGAAGCCCTCGCTCTCCCCCTGCTCGACGGATGGCGCGAGACGACCGGGCTGGACCTCTACGAGGCGCTGGGGATGAGCGAGATCTCGACCTATATCTCGTCATCGCCCACGGTGCCGATCCGCCGCGGTTCGCCCGGGAAGGCGCAGGCCGGACGTTCCATCCGCATCCTGGAGGACGGCCAGATCGGCGTGCACCGGAGCGACCCCGGCCTCTTGCTCCGCTATTGGGGCGAGGCGCCGATGACTGACGACTGGTTCGCCACAGGCGACACGGCCGAGATCGATGCCGACGGCTATGTCTGGTATCATGGCCGGGCAGACGACCTGATGAACGCCGGTGGCTTCCGGGTTTCGCCGCTGGAGGTTGAGGGGGTGATCCTGCAGCACCCGGATGTCGCGGACTGCGGGGTGCGCGAATGGCGGGTGTCGGAGACCGCCTCCATCGTCGCCGCCTTCATCGTGCCCCATCCGCATGTGACACCGGACGAGGCCGCGATCATGGCGTTTGTGCAGGAGCGGCTGGCGGCCTACAAGTGCCCCAAACAGATCTGGTTCGTGCCTGTGTTGCCGCGGACCGCCAACGGCAAGCTTGTGCGCAAGGCGCTGGAGAAACCCTGAGAATGGCCGATCCCTTCATCATCGACGTCGTCTCCGACGTCATCTGTCCGTGGTGCTTCCTGGGCAAGCGGCGGCTGGACGCGGCGCTGGAACGCCTGCCCGATCTCGACGTGATGGTACGCTGGCGGCCCTTCGCGCTGGACCCGTCGCTGCCGCCGGAGGGCATGGACCGCACCGAATACCTCTCGCGGAAGTTCGGCGCCGAGGCGCTGGCGACGCTGCATGATCCGTTGATCGCGGCGGGCACGGAACTGGGCGTGCCCTATCATTTCGAGCGCATCACCCGCACCCCCAACACGCTGGATGCCCATCGCCTCATCCGCTGGTCGCACACGGTGGAGCGCCAGCATGAAACCGCCGAGCGTCTGTTCATGGCCTATTGGAGCGATGGCGAGGACGTCTCCGATCGGGCGGTGCTGGCGCGCTGTGCGGGCGATGCCGGGCTCAACGCCGCGCAGATCGCCGAGCTCCTCGACAGCGACCAGGATGTGGAGAACGTGAAGGCCGAAATCCAGCACGCCACCAACATCGGCGTCACCGGTGTCCCCACCTTCATCCTCGCGCAAAGCTACGCTTTGGTTGGTGCGCAGTCGCCAGAGGTACTGGCGGACGCGATCGGCCGGGTGGCGGGGGGAATGGCGGAGGCGGAGTAAGCAATGCCACGTCCGAAAGACAGAGGCCGCAAGTTGATCAGCTCTTCATTCATTTGGTCCGGACTGGCAGCTCTTCTCATCACGCCGATGCTCCTGAGAGAGGCAGCCAATGCCAGTCAATTGGACGATGCCGTTGCTGCCTACGAGGCAAAACATTATCCCGAGGCGATCACGCTGCTCATGCCCCTCGCCAAAGCCGGGGACGCAGAAGCACAGTTTCTGATGGGGCGAATGACCGACAAGGGGCTAGGAACACAATTGAATCACAGGAAAGCCGCCGATTGGTACAAGCGTGCCGCCGAACACGGCCATGTTCGTTCACTGATCGCCATGGGGGATTTGCTCTCAGACGACTCGATCATCTTCCATGATTATGAAGCAGCAATGGAGTACTATCGACAGGCTGCGGATAAAGGAAGTGCAGACGGAGCTTTCAAGGTTTCGGCGATGTACGGCAGCGGCAAGGGCGTTCCCACGAACGAAACAGAGGCTTTCCGTTGGGCCGCCCTTGCAGCAGAGCGGGGCAGCATGGAGGGGATCGAGTCAATCGGGCTCAGTTACTCTACAGGCAGAGGTACCACTAAGGATTCCTTCGAGGCATATGTCTGGCTCCAAACCGCAGCCCTGCGATGTTGGAGCAGTGGCCGCCTCGAATGTGCGCGAACGAACATCTGGCTGCGGGACATGATTGGGATGGAACTAACTGCGGACCAGGTTGCAGGAGCCCAGGCTGTCGCTGAACAGCGATTGAAGACGATCCCAATCCAATAACCAACAAGCCTGACCGGCGTCTGTTGCAGCCGGCACAGGCTGGCGGACATGATGTAGGGGTTTCCCTACCTGCAGCACAAAAAAGCTGAGCCTATTGCGTCTCGAACTCTGTGACCGCTTCGAGATTCATCACCCGGGGCTGGGCGGACCTGCACCAGTATTGGGCCTTTGGCTGCAATTGATCTCGCTGTTGCACCGTGCCGACACGGGTGCCGAGGAAAGACGAACAGCCATCGGGAGAGCAGGATTTGCAATGCTGCAATCTCCCCTATCTGATTGGCGCGCAATTCATATCACACTCCGCTCGCATCCACGAAGCAGCCTGCGGTCTGAGCCGAAGCCGGCCGGATTTCCCGTTTCAACCACTTCTGCCATGCAGGCGAATGCCCCTGAACTGGCGGCGCCCCCGGTACTTCAAGTCAATCCGAGATAGCTCTTCTGCACATTGGGGTCGCTGCTGAGGTCTTTCGCCGGGCCTTCGAGGACGACTTTGCCGGTTTCCATCACATAGGCGCGCTGGGCGAGCGACAGGGCCAGCCGGGCGTTCTGTTCAACCAGGACGATGGTGCGGCCCATCTCGTGGATCTGGCGGATAATCTTGGCGATCTCCTGGCACATGATCGGCGACAGGCCGAGCGACGGCTCGTCCATCAGCACCACCTTGGGTGACGACATGATGGCCCGGCCCATGGCCACCATCTGCTGCTCGCCACCGCTCAATGATCCCGCCATCTGCTCGCGGCGCTCGCGCAGCTTGGGAAAATGTTCCATCACCATGTCCATGTCGCGGCGGACGCCATCGACATCGTTGCGCTGGAAGGCGCCAAGTTCGAGATTGTCGAAGACCGACATATGCGGAAAGAGCCGCCGGCCTTCCGGCACATGGGCGATGCCGAGACCGTTGATGCGCTCCGGCGCCAGGCCGGAGATCGACTGGCCGCCAAGCAGAATATCGCCTTCCGCAGGCTTGTTGAGGCCGGAGATGGTGCGGAGCAGCGTAGTCTTGCCAGCACCGTTGGTGCCGATCAATGTCACGATCTCGCCTTCGCCGACGTGCATCGACACCTCGCGCACCGCGGTGATCTTGCCATAACGGACCGTGAGCCTGTCGATCTTAAGCAACGCTTTCCTCCGAGCCAAGATAGGCCTCGATGACGCGCTTGTCGCTGGCGATCTCGCGTGGCGTGCCTTCCGCCAGCTTCTTGCCGAAATCGAGCACGGTGACCCTTTCGCAGACCCCCATGACAGTGCGCATGTCATGTTCCACCAGGATGATCGTGATGCCGCGCTCGTCGCGCAGCCGGCGGATCAGTCCGGTCATGGCTTCCTTTTCGACCGGGTTCATGCCGGCCACCGGTTCATCGAGCATCAGGACCTTCGGCTCTGTCGCCAGTGCTGCCGCCACATTGAGGGCGCGCTGATGGCCGTAAGGCAGGTTGGCGGCTTCCATGCCGGCATATTTGTCAAGGCCGATGAAGCGCAGGATGTCCATGGCGATGCCTTCGTTCTTGGCCTCCATGGCGCGGCCGGAGCCAAGGACCGCCTGCAGCAGGCTTTCGCGGGCGTGAAGATGGCGGGCCACCATGAGGTTGCGCAGCACGGTGAAATCGCCAAACAGGGCGGGCCGCTGGAAGGTGCGCACCACACCCAGTTCGGCAATGTCGGCGGCGTCACGGCCGGAAATTTCCTGATCGCGGAAGAACACCCGGCCCGATGTCGGCTTCAGGGCGCCCGAGATCAGGTTGAAGGATGTGGTCTTGCCAGCACCGTTGGGGCCGATGAGGCCGCGGATTTCACCCTCCATCACCTCCATGGTCAGCTGATCCACGGCGGTCACGCCACCAAAGCGCATGGTGACGGCATCTGTGCGCAGGATTGCCGTCATCCCGTCACCTCCGTGGCTGAGGAGCCCCTGCTCGTCCATCGTTTCGGCAGCAGCGACTCAAGTCCGCCCGGCATGAAGATCAGGAAGAAAATCAGGATGCCGCCGAACAGCAGCGGACGCCATTCGAGCAGCGGCCGGCTCGTCTCGAAGATGATGGTCATGACGATGACCCCCAGGAATGGCCCCCAAAAGGTCTTGGTGCCGCCGACCACCACCCAGATGACGAGGTAGACCATGACGTTGATATCGAAGTTCTTGGGGTCGATGGCGCCGAGCCGGTGAGCCAGCAGGGCGCCGGCGATGCCCGCGAAGAAGCCGCCGGTGATGAAGGCCATGGCGCGATAGTGATTGACCTTTACGCCGATGGAACGGGCCAGGTCTTCGTCCATGTAGATCGCCTTCATGACGTCGCCGATGAGGGCCGCCCTGTCGATGCGATAGAGGATCCACAGGCACAGGGCGACGATAACCAACGTCAGGTAATAATAAGGCGTGGCGAAGAAGAAATCGATCGAGCCCAGTTCCGGCGTCGGAATGTTGATCATGCCGCGCGGCCCGCCGAAGGGATTGGTGAACTTGACCCAGATGAGGCGGACGAATTCGCCGAACGCGAAAGACGCGATGAAGAAGCCGAAGCCCTTGGTGCGCAGCAGCGGATAGACGAGCGCCGCAGCAATGACCGCAGAGGCGACGCCGGCGAGTGGAAGACCAAGCCAAAACGGCCAGCCCAGCAGCTTGGCGGCGAGTGCCGTCGCATAGGCGCCTACTCCCATGAGCACCACATGGCTCAAGGACCAGTCGCCCGTCGTCGTCAACAACCGGTAGCTGGATGCAAGCAGCAGGTTGATCAGGAAGAGTACGAGGATCTCGACATAGTACTCCGGAACCAGATAGGGCGCGGCAACGGCCAGCGCAGCGACCACGATGAGCAGAAGGATTCGCATGATGCCCGCCCGCTCCTACTGTTTGACCCGGCCGAGGAGGCCCGTGGGTTTCACGACCAGCACCAACGCCATGAACGCCACCCCCACCATGGTGGAGACCACCGCATCGAACAGCGTGGTGGTGAAGGTGTGAATGAAGCCGAGGAGAAAGGCCGCCAGCACCGCGCCCTCGATCGACGCCATGCCACCGACAATGACCACCACGAAAGCGGTGACGATGATGCCGTGGCCCATATAGGGCGTCACCGCCAGGATCGGCGCCATCAAGGCGCCTGACACGCCGGCAAACCCGCCTGCAATCAGCATCGACAGCGAGGCCATCTTGTTGTTGCCGATCCCGTTGATGGCCGCTGCTTCCGGATCCTGTGCACAGGCCCTGAGTCCCTTGCCCCACTTGGTCTTGTGCAGGAATAGCCAAAGCCCGCCCATCATGATGAAGGCAGCAGGGATGATGATGAGCCGCTGCCAGCCGAGACGGACGGGGCCAAATTCGGCAATCGCCATGTAGGGCGTGGGGATCGACCGCATCAACCCGACGCCCCAGGTCTGGCCGACGAGAACCTGGAGAATGAGCGCCAGCCCAGCGGTCGCCATGAAGCCCGCAAGAACATTGCCGCGCGTCGGCCGGAAAATGAAGCGCTCAGTCAGCATGCCCAGCAAAGCGATGATCGGGAACGCCGCCACCACCGCCAGCGGAAACGGAACGCCACCCAGCGCATAGAGGACATAGACCACATAGGCGCCACCCATGAACAGCTCGCCATGGGCAAAGTTTGCCATCTGCATGACGCCGAACGCGAGCGCCAGACCAACGGCGACCGTCGCATAGATCGAACCGAGGACCACGGAATTGGCAACGGTCTGAAGAAAGGTTGGGAAATCCATCGATCAATCCCGGTGGGCGGCCACTGTCGTGCCAAGCGAATTGGAAGTGATGAAGCCGGCCGGCACCGCAGACGTCTGAGCCCGCGATGCCGGCCGTAAAGCCGTCAGCCGCGCTGATCCCACATCTGGCCCTTGTCGCGGACGACCTTGATGATGTCATCCTTGCGGGCACGGAACCAGTTCTCGAAACTGACATGGGCCTGAATGCGCTTGGTGCCGCCGCGCACTTCGCAGATCGGAATTGGCGGCGACAACATGTTGTCGATGCCCCACATATCCTTGCCGGACATGACGGCCGGACCGATGATTGTCGGAATCTGGGTCTGCTTGCGCAGCGCTTCGATGACCGCGTCCGGATCGAAGGAGCCTGCGAGCTGCGCACCTTGCGCCCAGATGCGCAGCAGGATGACATGGTCCCAGTCAATGCCGGTGATGTGGCGCTTCACGTCCTCCGGCCCACCGGGGCCATAACGCTTGAGCCACTCGGCATAGAAGGTCGACTGGAAGCTCGGCTCGCCCCACCAGGGATCGTCGAATAGCGGGAAGCTGTCGACAGCGCCGGCAAGATAGTCCACCGGCACCTTCTGCAGGATCGCTTCCGTGTCGAGATAGTTGGCGGAAATCTTGCCCTTGAACCCCTGCAGGTGAAGCTGCTCGATGATCAGGGTGACGAATGTCGGATAGGACAGGTTGAGGCTGACCACATCCGGATTGGTCGCGAGAATGGCGGTCACGATCGGCGCGAAGTCGGCAGTTTCGAGCGAATAATGCTTGTCGTAGACGATTTCCCAGCCATCGGCCATGGCCGAGCCCACTTCCCAGGCCTGGCAGGTCTGGCCAATGGTGTCGTCCTGCGAACACACGGCCCAGCGCTTCAAATGGGGGTCGGTGAGCTTGTGGTAGAAGGGCCGCATCATGTCGATGCGCGGCGTCACGTCGCCACCGGCCAGAAGATACGGCCGGTCCGGCTTGATGTCGGTGGAAATCAGGCTGCCGTAGATGACCTTGGACTTCGTCAGATAGGGATGGGTCGCGTCGGCCGGGTTGCCGCCAATGGCGGAAATGAACTTCACGTTCTTCTGCAAAACCAGTTCCTTGGCGCCCTGCAAGGCCTTCGAGCCCACAGCTTCGTCATCGAACGCGTGCATCTCGAGCTTGTGGCGCTTGCCGTCGACCAGCAGGCCGCCCGCGGCGTTCACTTCGTCGATGAACATCTGGTTGCCGGTGAGCCCCGGAAGCCCCCAGCCCGCGTCCGGCCCAGAGAGGGCGGCGAGGAAGCCAACATTGATCGTTTCCCCTTCTGGTTCACTGCCGGTTGGCTGTTGGAGCCACGCGGCCTCAGCGCGGCCGATCATTGCCTTCATGGCAAGGCCCGCAGCGGGCAACGCGGCACTCAATTTCAGGATATGACGACGGTCCATGGCTTCCTCCTTGTTGTTCCCCTCAGTCGGGGTCTTCTCGTTCATCCCTCATTCGACGTGTTGGGCCTGATATTGAGACCATTACACGCAATTGGTCAAGATTGGTTCTCAATTGGCACGATTGGGCCGACCAATGGTATGTCTATGCAAGGCCGCTTGTCCTCGCCTGCGCGTTTTGGCAGCCGTTTCCATTGCGATACCGCGAGGATTTGCCCCGCGCAAAAATGCCGCCGGGCAGTCTCCCCACGCGCCGTCAACCGCTCGGCGTTAGCGTGCCACCGTGACCGAGCAATGGGCACGGGCGGCAATATCCGCCGCCACCGAGCCCAACACGAGGCGCGACAGGCCATGCTTGTCGCCTGTGCCGACCACGATGTGATCGAAGCCATTCTCCTCGGCATACTGGACGACGGCCGCGCCGGCATCGCGGCTGCGGAGCACAACCTCTTCCACCTTGCTTGCACCCGTGTCGCGCGCCCGCTTCGCAGCGCCATCCAGCACCTTCCTCACCTCGTCATCGCCCAGACTATAGATCAGCGGGCCACGCGTGCCGCCGCGTGCGATGTTGACAATGCAGATCGCCAATTCGGCGCCCTGCTTCGCGGCCAAGGCAGCCGCCAGATCGATGGCATGGGCCGAGTGATCAGTTCCGTCTGTCGCACACAAAATCTTCTTCATGGTCCGTTCCTCCAGTGCAAAAATCATTCCTGTAACTATATGCTGATTTTCTAGGCACGCGCAAACCCCATGGCCTTGATCCTTGTCAAGAAGCGGCGCGGACTTTGACCAGCTTCTCGCCAATCGAAATCCAGACCCGCGCCGATGTCTTGCGAGGCCCCACTGTCCAAACGCCCAGGTGATCTGGCAATTCTGCGCCAAAGCCCCTCGCGTGGTGGCCGAGATCATGCGTGCCGGCTTGTGATCGACAGGGACAGCAGCGTAAGCAGCTTCTGCCCGCGCTGGGAATTGACTGCCTCGACCCAGGCGATCTTGCCGAGGAGCGCGCTGCGAAACACGGGATCAGCAAGGCGGGTGTCACCGGGTCTGCCGCAGGCGTGGATGATCGCTTTCAGGCGGTCGAATTCGCGGCGGTCGATGTTGAGGTGATCGTTGACGACGATGCCGGTCACCATCTGGCGCGATGTGGCGGACATGATGCGGGTCTTC
This sequence comes from uncultured Aestuariivirga sp., assembly GCA_964510815.1. Classification (GTDB taxonomy): domain Bacteria; phylum Pseudomonadota; class Alphaproteobacteria; order Rhizobiales; family Aestuariivirgaceae; genus Aestuariivirga. The sequence continues at coordinate 11,255 of CAZECZ010000079.1, read as the reverse complement.
GTCTGGTTCAGCTCAAAGCCTTCATCGGCGACGATGCCGGGAACGGCGCGCAGCAACGCTCCTACACTTTCCCGGTCTCCGGAGAAGCTCAGATCATCGGCATAGCGGCTGTAGTTCGTGTCCAGACTCTTCGCCAGACCCGACAGACGCCGGTCGAGCGGGAATGCCGCCAGATTGGCCAATGCGGGTGACGCGGGCGAGCCTTGCGGCAGATGGGGACGCCGATAGGTTTGCCGATCCACAGTCGTGAGCGTGTTCGCCACGTGCATGGGTGTCGTCGTCACGCAAAGGCCGGTCAGCAGCCTCGCCACTTCGTGGGGATAACCGATGCACCGGAACAGGCCGAAGATCGGTGCCAACCCAATCGAAGGAAAGAAGTTCCGCAAATCGAAGCAGACCACGACGTCTTCGCCCACGTGCCGGTTGGCGCCATTCAGGCAATTCCGTCCGCTGACGAAACCGAAGGCGTCGGCATGAACCGGCACCTTGTCGAGGATGCCGCGCAAGATCCGCCGCTGTGCGGCCTTCAGATGGGGCTTCGGCGCCTCGATGATGCGCACGCCGCCGGACGCCTTGACTTTCTCGATGTAGTGGTAGTGGTGCACGGCGGCATCGCGGTGTTCCTCATATCGAGAGTCCTTGTCCGCCAGGTATTCAAGCCGGTCCGGCGGCAAGAACAACCACTCGGCCAGCGCGTCCAGGGTGGCAAGTTGCGGCAGGTCGAGCGTGGCGAAGGCCGCAACCGGAGCCATGGCCGGCGACGACAGGTCGGGATCGGGCCAGACGTCATGCCGGATGCAATGGCGCAGTATCTTTTCGAATCTGTCACTTCGCCCCAGCGCGCCGGCAACGGTCTTGACACTCGGGGCATAGGCACAGGGCAGCGACTTGATCAGTTCTTCACTGAGGCCGGCGATCATACGATGAAGCTGCCGCGGCAACCTGCGGACGAGCGTCGCCCGAATGAACTGCCTTGACCATGGTCCCATGGCCAGGCTCTGAGCCAGATTGCGGGCGAGGCTCTTGCTATCCATTCAATCGACAGACATGCAGCGGACGGTCTTTGCTCATCTTCGTTTCGCGTTACCCCACCTGGGTGAAGCCCAGCGGCGGTAACGCCTTGTATGCTCAGGTCGTCGTCGCAGGCGGGGATGCCCCGCCCAACCCTGCACATTTCTGCACAGCGTTATCCAAAGACCGCCGCTGCTTGTGAAACTATGCCGGGAATTGACGTGACTGCCAAGGGCAACCGCTCAACAGGCGGTCAACGCGGTAAATTCACCCTGCCAGCTTCACCAGCGTCTGCATCAGCTGGCGCGTGCCTTTCAGGCGGTCCTCGGGCCTGTCCCAGTTGCGCATGATGACGAGCTTCATGTCGGGGCGGAGCTTGGCGTGGGTGCCCTGCCCTGTGATCCACTGGATGAGGGCGGGCGGATTGGGGAAGGCATCGCCGCGGAATTTCATCACCGCACCCTTGGGGCCGGCATCAACGCTTTCGACATTGGCGGCGCGGCAGAGCAGCTTGATCGACACGATCTCGAGGAGGTGGCGGACCTCGTCCGGCGCCTTGCCGAAGCGGTCGTGCAGTTCGGCGCCGAAGCCATCGACCGCTTGCTGGTCGTGGAGGTCGGCGAGGCGGCGGTAGAGCCCCAGGCGCACCTGCAGGTCCTCGACATAGTTTTCCGGAATGAGGACGGAGGTGCCGACATTGATCTGCGGCGACCATTGGCCCTCGACCTCCATCGCATCCTCGCCGGTGCGGAGCTTGGCCACCGCCTCCTCGATCATCTGCTGGTAGAGCTCGTAGCCCACTTCCTTGATATGGCCGGACTGTTCGTCGCCGAGCAGGTTCCCCGCCCCGCGCAAATCGAGATCGTGGCTGGCCAGCGAGAAGCCCGCGCCCAGTGAATCGAGCGACTGCAGCACCTTCAGGCGTTTTTCGGCGGCAGGGGTGAGCGTGCGGTTGGCGGGCGTCGTCAGCAGCGCATAGGCGCGCTGCTTGGCGCGGCCGACGCGGCCTCGCAGCTGGTAGAGCTGGGCGAGGCCGAACATGTCGGCGCGGTGGACGATCAGCGTGTTGGCGGTGGAAATGTCGAGGCCGGATTCGACAATGGTGGTCGACAGCAACACATCGAAAGCACGGTCGTAGAAGCCGGTCATGATGTCTTCGAGTTCGGTCGGCGGCATGCGGCCGTGGGCCATGCGGAACTTCACTTCCGGCACGTTCTCGCGCAGGAACGCCGCGATCTCGTCAAGATCGGAAATGCGGGGACAGACATAGAAGCTCTGGCCGCCGCGGAAATGCTCGCGCAGCAGGCTCTCGCGGATGATGACGGGATCAAAGGGCGAGATGTAGGTGCGCACCGCCAGCCGGTCGAGCGGCGGGGTGGTGATGAGCGACAGCTCGCGGACGCCGGACAATGCAAGCTGGAGCGTGCGCGGGATCGGCGTGGCGGTGAGGGTGAGCACGTGGACGTTGGAGCGCAACTCCTTCAGGCGCTCCTTGTGCTTGACGCCGAAGTGCTGTTCCTCGTCGATGATGAGAAGGCCGAGGTCGCGGAATTTGATCGACTCGGCCAGCAGCGCATGGGTGCCGACGACGATGTCGATGGAACCGTCGGCGAGGCCCTCCTTCACCTTCTCGAGGTCCTTGCGCGCCACCATGCGCGAGGCCTGCGCAATGTTGAGCGGCAGGCCCTTGAAGCGCTCCGAGAACGATTTGAAATGCTGGCGCGACAGCAGCGTGGTGGGCACGACCACGGCCACCTGCTTGCCGTTCATGGCGGCGACGAAGGCCGAGCGCAGCGCCACCTCGGTCTTGCCGAAACCGACGTCGCCGCAGATCAGGCGGTCCATGGGACGGCCCTTCTGCAGGTCCTCCACCACGGCGTCGATGGCGGTGAGCTGGTCCTCGGTTTCCTCGTAGGGGAATCTCGCGGCAAATTCCTCGTAGGCGCCTTCGGGCGGCGGCAGGATGTCGCCGGATTTCAGTTCGCGGATGGCGGCGGTGCGGATCAGCCCTTCGGCGATCTTGAGAATACGCTCCTTGAGCTTTGCCTTCTTGGCCTGCCAGGCGCCGCCGCCCAGTCTGTCGAGCTGCACGCCCTGCTCGTCGGAGCCGTAGCGCGACAGGAGCTCGATGTTCTCGACGGGAAGGAACAGGCGGTCGCCGCCGGCATAGGTGAGGAACAGGCAGTCATGGGGAGCGCCCTGCACCTCGATGGTTTTCAGCCCTTCGAAGCGGCCGATGCCGTGATCGACGTGGACGACGAGATCGCCGGGGCTGAGCGCCGACAATTCGGAAATGAAATCGGAGGCCTTCTTGTGCTTGCGCGTGCGGCGGACGAGACGGTCGCCGAGGATGTCCTGCTCGGAGATGATGACGAACTCACCGGTCTCGAAGCCTTCCTCCAGACCAAGCACGATGAGGCCGGCGATGACCTTCTCCCACGCGAGGAAGTCCTTCCAGCTCTTGGCGGCGGCCAGCGGGGCGACGCCGTGATCCTTGAGGATGGTCTCAAGGCGTTCGCGCGAGCCTTCCGTCCATGAGGCGATGGCGACGCGGCGCCCGCCTTTGCGAATGTCATCGGTGTGGGCCTTCACCGCCTCGTAGACATTGCCGCCAGCCTGGGCGCGCTCGGCGGCGAAGCTCCGGCCACGGCGGCCGCCGAACGAAATGGCGCTGGCGTCAGGGCTCTCGAAGGGCGACAGCGCCAGAACCGTGGTGTTGGAGACGATTTCGGACCATTCGTCCGTAGGCAGATAAAGCGTATCGGGGCGGATCGGCTTGTAGGGCGCGGCCCCGAAGGTCTCCTTCTTCTCCAGAGCCTCGCGGCGGGCCTGGTAGAATTCGTCGATCTGCTCGTGACGGGCCTTGATCGCCTCGTCGCCCTCGTAATCCATGGTGACGACCGGATCGTCGAGATAGTCGAACAGTGTCGAGAGGTGATCGTGGAACAACGGCAGCCAGTGTTCCATGCCCTGATAGCGGCGGCCGGCAGTGACGCTCTCGTAGAGCGGATCGTGGATGTCGAGGCCGCCGAAGGCTTCGGCATAGGCCTTGCGGAAATGGCCGATCGCGTGCTCGTTGAGCAGCACCTCATTGGCGGGATTGAGGGCAAAAGCCTTTAGCGTATGGGTGGTGCGCTGGCTTTCGGGGTCGAAGCTCCGGATCGATTCCAGCGTGTCGCCAAAGAAGTCGAGGCGGACGGGGGCGTCGGCACCGGGCGGGAAGATGTCGACGATCCCACCCCTGACGGCGAAATCGCCGGGGTCAACAACGGTGCCGGTCCGGGAGAAGCCATTCTCGGAGAGGAAGGCAATCAGCTTGTCGCTATTGACGGCGTTGCCGGGAGCGGCGGTGAAGGTGTGCTTCTCCAGCATCTCGCGCGGCACCACACGCTGCAGTACGGCGTTGATGGTGGTGAGCACGATGAGCGGCTTGTCGATGGAACGCGTGAGCCGCGACAAGGTGGCGAGGCGGCGGGCGACGATGTCCGGCACCGGCGAGACGCGATCATAAGGAAGGCAATCCCAGGCGGGGAACCGCAGGATCTCCAGGCCGTGGGCGAAGAACTCCAACTGGTCGTGCAACGCCGCCACGCGCTGATCATCGAGTGCCACATGAACGACGACCCGCTTGCCCGCTTCGCCGGCGATCAACGGCAGGAGCATGGCATCGAGGCCCTGCGGCACGCCGGAGACGGCAATGCGGCCCGGGTGCTTCAGGCGCGGCTTGAGGGGAGCGAGATCGATCATGGCTTGAAATCGAGAATGCGGAGCATCAGCGGCGAAGCGTCAGCAGCGGGAATGTCCACCTGTTTGGTGGCCCAGGCGAGCATCTCCTGGTCGGGCAACGTCATGATGGCTTCGAGTTCATCGAGTTCGGCAGGGTCGAACTCCTGGAGATGGCGCGCGACGAAGCCGCCGAGGATCAGGTCCATTTCCTTGATCCCCCGGTGGGTGGCGCGCCAGAGCAGGCGCTTGCGGCGCACCGCGTCATCGCCGGATAGGTTGTTCATTGCGGCGCCTGTTTGCCCGATCCACTCTTGCACCGCAACCGGTTCCCATCGAAATTGGGCCATGCGTCCGCCGCTTCTCAATCCGCTGTTTGCCGGGGCCGCCTCGATCAAGGGAATCGGGGCCAAGCTCGACAAGCTGCTGGCTTCGTTCCTGCGTCCTGCCCACGGGGTGCCGGGGGAAACGACGCGCATTCTCGACCTCTTGTTCCACTTGCCGCGCGGGCTGGTGGACCGGCGCTTCCGGCCGCGCATCGCCGACCTGCCGATGTCGGGCGTGGTGACGGTGGAGGTGACCGTGGGGCGCCACAAGCCCCCGCCGCCCGGCAACAAGCGGGTACCCTACCGGGTCGAGGTGTTCGACGACACGGGCTCGCTCACGCTGGTGTTCTTCCATGCCTATGCGGACAGCCTGAAACGCAGCCTGCCGGAAGGCGAGCGGCGCTTCGTCTCGGGGGCCATCGACTGGTATGGCAGCGCACCGCAGATGCCGCATCCGGATCATGTGGTCTCGCCGGACGACTTCGCGCACCTGCCACTGATCGAGCCGACCTATCCGCTCACCGAAGGGCTCTCCGCCAAGGTCATGGTGAAGGCAATCCGGGCGGCACTGGAGAAGTTGCCCGAGTTGCCGGAATGGCAGGACCCGGCCTTCCTGCAGCGCCACCAGTGGCTGGCGTTTGGGGATGCGCTGAGAGCACAACACCACCCGCAGACGGTGGCGGAACTGGGGCCGGAGTCGCACTCGCGGCGAAGGCTTGCCTATGACGAGCTGCTGGCGAACCAGCTGGCCTTGTCGCTCATACGGCGCAACATGAAGCGGACGGCGGGACGCAAGCTGCCGGGGACGGGAACCTTGCGCGCGAAGCTGATCGCCGCCCTGCCCTATCGTCTGACCCAGTCGCAGCGCAACGCCATCGACGAGATCCTGCGCGACATGGCCTCACCCGACCGCATGCTGCGGTTGCTGCAAGGTGACGTGGGCGCCGGCAAGACGGTGGTGGGCCTGATGGCCATGGCGACGGTGGTCGAAAGTGGCGCACAGGCGGCCCTGATGGCGCCCACCGAAATCCTGGCGCGGCAGCATTTCGCCGGGCTGTCCAAGCTGTGCGCGGCAGCTGGAATCGAGGTCGCTCTGCTGACGGGCCGGGAAAAGGGCAAGGCGCGGGACGAGTTGCTGGCGCGGCTGGCCGATGGCGCCGTTCAGATCCTGATCGGCACCCACGCGCTGTTTACGGCAGATGTCGCATTCAAGGACCTGGCGCTGGTGGTGATCGACGAGCAACATCGCTTCGGGGTGCACCAGCGGCTGGCGCTACAGGCCAAGGCCAGCGGTGCCACGGACATGCTGGTGATGACGGCGACGCCCATCCCGCGCACCCTGGCGCTCACCGTCTATGGCGACATGGATGTGTCCAAACTGACGGAGAAGCCGGCGGGACGTCTGCCCATCGACACGCGGGTGATGCCGGTCGCCAAGATGGAAGACGTGATCGAAGGTCTCAGCCGTACCATGGCCGACGGCAACCGGGCCTATTGGGTGTGCCCGCTGGTGGAAGACAGCGAGGTGGTCGATCTTGCCGCCGCCGAGGAGCGGTTCAAGGCCCTGGCGGCGCGGTTTCCGGGCCATGTGGGGCTGGTCCATGGCCGCATGAAGGGTGCGGACAAGGACCGGGTGATGGCGGACTTCAAGTCGGGCGAGATCTCGCTTCTGGTCTCCACCACGGTGATCGAAGTGGGCGTCGACGTGCCCGAGGCCACTGTCATGGTGATCGAGAATGCCGAGCGTTTCGGTTTGGCCCAATTGCATCAGCTACGAGGGCGCGTCGGGCGCGGGGCGGCCAAGAGTTCCTGCCTGCTGCTCTACCAAGAGCCTTTGGGGCAGACGGCCCATGACCGGCTGGCCATCATGCGGGAGACGGAGGACGGGTTCCGGATCGCCGAGGAAGACCTGCGGCTTCGCGGTGCAGGTGAAATGCTGGGGACGCGGCAATCGGGCCTGCCATTGTTCCGCATGGCCGATCTGGCCGCCGATGGCGACTTGCTGCAGGCGGCGCGGGACGACTCGCAGCTGATCCTGACGCGCGATCCCGGCCTCAAGACACCGCGCGGTGAGGCGCTGCGGGTGCTACTCTATCTGTTCGAGCGCGACGAAGCGGTGCGGCTGCTGAATGCGGGTTAACTCAAGGCCCCAATTGGTGGGGATCATCGGCTTCTACGACTCTGCCTGCCAGAACATGCCACGTGGCTTGTCGGACCGATGCAGCGTCATCCGCTTGCGGATCTTGCGGGCCTCTTCTTCCGCGGCCCGAATGGCCCGTTCCGCGGCGAAGTCGGTGCCCATGACCCGGCCGTCCTTCCAGATTACGGTACAGTAGCGCAGGTTGGCCTCGCCATCGACGCGCAACCAGAAGATGTCTGGCATCACGACATCCTCCCGGCAATGCAGCTGGGCACCCGTCCGAGACAGGTTGCGGACCACGCACTTGCCGGCCATGCCCTGTTGCGGATCCACGACCGCCGCCGACATCAACGTCTGATGCCGGGCCGAGGCCCTTCTCTCATCTGCCGTCCAGGGGTCTGCCACGATGCACGTTCCAACTGTTTCGCCCCCGGTCGCAAGGACTTGGGGCAAATCGATCGCCCGAACCATAGGGGACGACCCCTAAGAAGCGGTGAATCGGTCCTTTACGCGTAAGGTGGCTGTGTACGGCAACTTCTTAAGTTTTGCGGCGTCTTTCGCCTGCTTGACCGGTATCGCGCTCTTCCGCCGGTGGAAGCGGCTGATCCGGAAAGACCAGCCCCATGGAAATCACCAGCTTGAGGCCGTCCTCCACCGTCATGTCGAGGATCTTCACCTCGTTGACATCGACGAAGAAGATGTAACCTGAGGTTGGGTTGGGTGTCGTGGAGACGTAGACCGCATACATTTCCCGGCCCGGTTCCAGCCCCACGTCGCCGCCGTCGACCTCGCGCGACACGAAGGCGACCGACCAGGCGCCCTTGCGCGGCCATTCGACAAGGCAGACATAGCGGAACGATGCACCCTTCTGGGAAAACAGGGTTTCGAAGATCTGCTTGGAGCCCTTGTAGACCGAGCGCACCACCGGTGTGCGGTTGAGGATCATCTCCCACAGCGCCACCATGCTGCGTCCGACCAGGTTGGCCGCCATGGCACCGATCAGGGTGATGGCAATGAGTGCGAAGATCAGGCCAAATCCCGGGACCTTGAAGCTCAGATAGGTATCGGGGTTATAGGCCGCCGGGATGAAAGGCTTCACCCACGCATCGAAATAGGTGACCACCGCGTAGGTGGCCCACACCGTGATGGCAATTGGCGCCGTGATGACGAGGCCGGTGAAAAAATAGGCTCGCAACCTGCCGAAGATGGAAGATTGCGTCTTGATTTCGACATCAACCGTCTTCATTTGCTCCGGAGATGGGGATTTCCTCGCCATAGGATGCTGTGATCGCATGAAGCGGTGTGCTGCTGCAAGACACAAGGGCGGAACGCGTCAATGAGGGCGTTGACCAAGCCATTGCTGATCGGTACCGGCTGGATGTGCGTCGGCCTCGGGATCATCGGGATCATCATGCCGATGTTTCCGACCACACCATTCCTGCTGGTTGCCGTCTGGGCGTTCTCGAAATCATCCCCGGAACTGGCGGAGCGCATTCGCAACCACCGTCTTGCCGGCCCCTATATCCGTGACTGGCAGGATGAAGGCGTCATCCCCGTCAAGGCCAAGATCATTGCGGTGGTCATGATGGCGGCCATGCTGGCCTATCTCCATTTCGTGGCCAAGCCGCCGCCGTGGACGGTCGCGAGCGCTGCCACCGTGATGGCCGCAGTTGCCATTTTCATCATCACGCGGCCTAGCCGGCGTCGATCGCAGCACTGACGGGGTTTCTTGCTGCCGGCAAATTCGGCTGATCTAGAGCAACCTGACTTTTGATGGAACCATCAAAAGTCAGATAAGTTGCTCGCTCATCAATAGGTTGGTGCGTCATTGCTTCGCCAAGACGATTCCGTCTTGGCGCATGACGCACTAGCGCCGGGCGGCGAGCGCCGGATATTGCCCATCCCAGACACGAGCCCTGGCTTCGGCCTCGATCCGCTGGTCTTCAGATGTGTTTGCCTCGATCTGCAGGGTGCGGTCGAAGATCTCGGGATTTTCTTCGGGCCGGGCGGACTGCCGGGCCAGCAGATACCACATGAGCGCACGGGTGCGGTCAGCGCGCACGATACGGCCTTCCAGATAGAGTTCGCCCAGATAGGCTTCGGCCGGGGCGTGACGCTTGCGGGCGGCCGCAATCAGCCACTTCAGGCCCTGTTGCGGGTTCTTCTTCATCGCCACGCCGTCAATGTTCATGACACCCAGTCCATAGAGCGCGGCGGGATGCCCGTAGACAGTGGCGAGCCGCATGTAGGTCCGCAGCGCGGCCTGGGGGTTACGCCTGATTCCCGCCGCTTCGGCGCCGGTCCGTTGATAGTCTGCAATCCGCAGCATGGCGTCGACGACGATCTTCAAGCGCTTCTTGTCACGCTCGTCGGGATCATAGTGGTCGGCAACCCGGGAATAGTAGGTAAAGGCCGTCGAATCGTCGCGCTGCACGCCACGGCCATTGGCATACATGTGGCCCAGATACCAGTCGGCCACGATGTTGCCGTCCTCCGACGAGCGGCGGAAGAACTTCAGGGCCCTCCGGTAACGGCCATCGCGATAGGCGCGCCGCGCCTTCTTGAGATCGTCGGTCCAGAAGGGAATATCGATTTCAGGCAGGCTGATGTCCGGTGCGGCCGGCAGATAGGAGTAGAAATCCGCCGTAGGCCCTTCACGGTCAGCCGCCTGCGGCGAGACCGTCACGGCAGCGACAGCAAACACGAGAACTGCAAGGCGGCGAAGCACGGCGCCGATGCAAAAGCACCGGGTCAAGACCAGTCCGTGGGGAAGACTCACCTGCACGCTGCGTCAAAGCCCATGTACCGAAGACAGGTGCCTTCGCATTTACCCTGGTGGTTCAGCGGCACGTCCATCTCACTCAACTTACCGTCTCTCTCAATCCAACTTCCGCACGAGCCAAAGGAGACGGAAGCAATGGTACCGCCCCGCCGGTCATGGTTCCGGCGGCTGTCAGGTTGGCCACGCATTCCAAAAGTACCCTCTCATTCGTGTGCAAGGGCTGCCCTGCCCGTGCATGACAGACGGTATGGGGCAAATTGGGCGGATAAAAGATTGAAACTCAGCCACATTTGGACATGTTCAACAAATCGGAGAGTTGTTGCATTCAGGTCACACGGTGCAGCGCAGCACAGGTGGACTACACCAAAAGCCCGGCCTTCAGACCTTCGTAAACCGCTTCTTCCGCGGTGCGCGGCGCCAGGCAATCACCAGCAAGATGGTATGGGATTCGCATCTCCTCAAGGGCGGGGCTGAGCGAATCGTCTGGCATGTTCGGCGCATGGAGGACGATGGTATCCACATCCTCCATCACCACCGCTTCGCGCGACGGGGTGTGGATGAAATAGGCCGTGCGGCCATCGGCGCCGTAGAGCCGGAGCCATGGGAGCACCTCGACGCCCAGCCGGTGCAGGCGGGCAATGATCTCGAACCGCACATAGGTCTGGATGTTGGCAGCGGCACACATGGCGTTGACAGCAAGGCGGACATGAACGCCATCGGCGGCCAGACGCTCGGCGATGCCTGAGCCCAGCCAGTCGCCATGCCAGTCATAGACCACGGCGCGATTACCAGTTGTGGCCGTCCCGGCAAGCAGATCGGCGGCATGGATCATCTGGGCCGCCTCCCCTTCCACCGGTGGCGCGTGGGGGCGCGAACCGGTGGCGAGAATCACAGCATCGGGCCGGTGGCGTTCAAGCATTTCCCGGGTCACAGCGCTGCGGCGGTGGATAGTGGCACCGTGACGTTCGGCCTCGCGGGTAAGATTGGTGATGATGCCGCCAAACTCGGCGCGGGTGGGGAGGAGTTGGGCAAGCCGTGCCTGTCCGCCCAGCTGGGCGTCACGCTCGTGGAGGTGCACGTCGTGGCCACGCTCGGCAGCGACGGCGGCGGCCTTGAGGCCGGCGGGACCACCGCCCACGACCAGGATGCGGCGGCGGGCGGTGACCCGCGGCTTCGTGCCAAACTGCAGCTCACGGCCGGTTTCCGGGTGCTGAATGCAGGAAATCGGAATGCCGAGCTGGAAATGCCCGATGCAGGCCTGATTGCAGCCGAT
>CAZECZ010000078.1:0-19997 GCA_964510815.1 uncultured Aestuariivirga sp. | reverse complement strand
GGAATGGCCTTGCAGGGATCGGCCTTGGCCGCTGTCGCCGTGGTCAGTGCCGCCAGCACGGCCAGCCCCATTACGATACGCATAGTCGTTTTTCACTTCCGCCTTTTATGGTGAGCCGGAGGCTCATGCCGCCGCTTTCAGGCGCTTCTTGGCGAGCATGGCGCGGACGAACTTGTCCCATTTCGCCATGCCTGCGCGCTTTTCGGCCATGTAGTGCCAGCGGTCATAGTGCTTCGAGCTGACGTCCTGCAAAGCGTGGTTCTGAAGGCGGTCACGGATTTCCTTCGAGATCCCCGCCTTGCCGGTCAGCGTCTTGAAGGTCCGGCGCAGGTCGCGGTTCGTCACATAGGGAATCACGCCGCGGTCCCGCTGGCGCCACATGAACGAGTAAAGTGTGCCGTGGCTGACGGGCTTGGACGGGTCCGTGGCCGATGGGAAGAACCAGCCGTATTCGTTGACGTTGATGGATGCGAGCAGTTCTGCGGCCAGCTCCGGCACCGGAACGGCATGGGGCTGGTCGTTCTTGGTCTTCGACCAGTCGATGATCTTTTCCTTGGCGTCCCACTGGTCGATGTGGAGGCTCGCGATCTCCTGGACGCGCTGGCCGGTCAGCATGATGATCCTGACGGCGCGGGTATAGGGCGGATGAACCGGCGTGTCGGGGCATTCCAGCCAACGATAAAGCTGCACGAACTCGTCTTCGTCGAGCCAGCGGGTGCCCTTGACCTTCGGTTCGGTCGGAATACCTGTCGCCGGATTGAAGGGGATGCGAAAGCGGCGAGCCGACTGCTGCCGATAGTCGTTGTCGGACTTCATGCCCCAGCCAAAGGCCGCGTGCATATAGGAACGCACATGGTCGGCCATCGACTTGGCACCGCGTTCATAGATCGGGCGGATTAGCTCGACGATTTCCTCGGCCTCGATCTCGCGGGCGAGGCGGTTGCGCCCAAGGGTGTTGGCGATCTTGTTGAGGCCCTTCTCCGTCTCCTTCCAGGAGGGCTTGCCAGCGGCTTTGAGCGAAGCGACGTAACCCTCGAAGAGGTCGGCGACGGTGCCGGGGCGGGTGTCGGATGCGATCTTGATGCTCCGGCCCTTCTGGATGACGTCGGCATAGTCGCGCTTGAAAATCTCGCGGGCCTGCGCGAGCGACATTGAGGGGTAGGCGCCGATCTTCTTCTTCGTGCGTTTGCCGTCACGCCATTGCTGAGCCATCCAGTCGGCGGTGACGCGCTTCGGCATTGGCTTGAGGACGAGGACGAGCCGGCCGGTGCCGCGTCCCTCACCATCGGCGAGATTTTCCTGCTTACGGCTGATCTCGACGCGCTTCAGCGCATGTCGGATCGTGGTGTCGGTCAGGGCTGGCATGCGTTCCTCCTTGTCCGCAACTGGGATCGGTCGAGGAGAAACGGGGATCGTTTGCTGGGATCGGAAAGCCGTTTTCTATCCCTTCAACCGCCCCCAATTTGCCAAAACCGTCCCCACTACGCAATGCCAAAAACGCACGATTTCTCTAGTGTGTCAATGTGATTGAGCGTGATTCTGCGGGATCGAAATGAATGAGTGGGGTGATTATGCACCAGCACGATGGCCGCGGCTCCCAGTTCCAGCGCCCGTTTCACCACCTCGCGGGGATAGACCGGCGTGTGGTCGATCGTCCCCTCCTGCTGCACTTCGTCGGCAATCAGCTGATTCTTCTTGTCGAGAAACAGGACGCGGAACTGCTCGATATCGTTGAAAGCCATGGCGGCGCGGACGTAGTCGAGAATGGCATTCCAGGTATTGAGCAGGGGGCGGTTGATCACCTGGCCGCGCATCAGGCGCATGGCGGCTGCATGGACGATCTTGAGTTCGGTGGCGACCGCATCGCCAACCCCCTTCACCTCCATCAGGCGCTCGGGCTCGGCACTGAGCACTTCGGCGAAAGTGCCGAAACGAGCCAAGAGCTGCTTTGCAATGGGCTTGGTGTCGCCACGGCGGATGGCACGGAACAGCACCATCTCCAGCAATTCGTAATCCGGCATCGCATCCGGCCCGCCATTGACGAAGCGGTCTTTCAGCCGTTCGCGATGGCCGAGGAAATGCGGTGCGGGCTGCGGTGGCGGTTTCACTCCGGCATCGTCGAAGCCCGCCATGGCGCTAGACCTTGTAAGGCGGATGGTGGAAACCCTTGGGCGACAGCGTGAAGATCTCCACGCCTGTGCCGGTGACGCCGATCGTGTGCTCGAACTGGGCCGAGAGCGAGCGGTCGCGGGTCACTGCCGTCCAACCGTCGCCTAGGATCTTCACATGGGGACGCCCCAGGTTGATCATCGGTTCGATGGTGAAGAACATGCCGGCGCGCAACTCCACGCCTTCGCCCATGCGGCCGTAGTGCAGCACGTTGGGATGGTCGTGGAACACCCGCCCTAGACCGTGACCGCAGAAATCGCGCACCACCGAGCAGCGCTCGCCCTCCGCGTACGTCTGGATCGCATGGCCGATGTCGCCCAGATGAGCGCCGGGCTTGACCATGGCGATGCCGCGCATCAGACACTCGTAGGTGACCTCGACCAGGCGCTCGGCCTTGCGGTTCACCTCGCCTACCATGTACATGCGGCTTGAATCGCCATGCCAGCCATCGACAATCAGCGTGACGTCGATATTGACGATGTCGCCCTCGCGCAGCGGCTTGTCATTCGGAATGCCGTGGCAGACGACATGGTTGATCGAGGTGCAAATCGCCTTGGGATAGCCACGGTAGTTCAGTGGTGCCGGAACGGCGTGATGGTCACGCGCAAACTCGACGATCACCCGGTCCAGCTCGTCGGTGGTGACGCCTGGCCTCACCAGCGGCACCAGAAGGTCCAGCGCCTCGGCAGTCAGCCGGCCGGCCTTCCGCATCCCTTCGAAATCGGCGGGCCCATGGAGCTTGATGCGGCTGGTCCGCGATGAAACGATGTCGTCTTCGGTCGAATAGGTCATTCAGGGGTCCAGAACCGGGATCGCCCGGACGGCTGTGATTTCGGTTGTCGTGACTTTACAGCAAAGGGCGAAAGCCTCAACACCGGCTTTCCGTGCCGCCACCAAAGCTTCCACATAGTCGGGGTCGAGGTCGGCTGCAAGTCCGCAGGCCTCGGGGAAGCCTGCCTGCACCAGATAGACCATGGCGGCGCGATGTCCGTCGCGCACCATGTTTGCCAGTTCGCGGAGGTGCTTGCGGCCGCGTTCGGTCACGCAGTCGGGGAACTCGACAAGGCCGGATGTCCTGAACAGGTGGGTGTTCTTGACTTCCACATAGCAATCTGGCCCGCCGCCCTGCAGCAGGATGTCGATCCGGCTGTTGTGCCCATATTTCACCTCGTTCCGCAAACTTTCGTAGCCGGCGAGTTCGGGAAGGAGCCCTGACCGCAGCGCTTCGCTGACGATCTTGTTGGGAGCACCAGTGTTCACGCCAACGAGCCCCTTGCCGTCGATCTCCACCAGTTCCCAGGTATGGGGATACTTGCGGGTTTCCTTGTCCGATCGCGACAGCCAGACCGGCGAACCTGGCGCGTTGAGGCCCAGCATGGCGCCGGTGTTGGGGCAGGCCGCCGTGATGGATTCTCCAGTGTTCAGAAGCACATCGGCCAGAAATCGCTTGTAACGCTTGAGGAGTGTTCCGGGAATGAGGGGAGAAGAAAATTGCATGCTTTGACAGGTCCTCCAGCCAATGGCACATGGGAGCGAGACAAAGGCAAGGCAAAAATGACCGCTCCTTCACCCACTGCCGCCGTGCTCCTCATCGGCGATGAAATCCTCTCGGGCCGCACCAAGGACAAGAACCTCGGTTTTCTCGCCGACTACATGACGGCACTTGGTATCGATCTCAGGGAGGCGCGGGTTGTCCCGGATGTTCAAGAGGAGATTATTGCCGCGCTGAATGCGCTCCGCCACCGTTATAGCTACGTTTTCACCACCGGCGGCATCGGTCCCACCCATGACGACATCACAGCCGATGCCGTGGCCGCGGCATTTGAGGTCGAAATCGACCACGATCCGAAGGCCGTCGATATCCTGCTGACCTACTTCCAGGAGATCGGCCGGGAGCCCAACGAGGCGCGTATGCGCATGGCACGCATCCCCAAGGGCGCATCACTGATCGACAACCCGGTATCGCGGGCGCCGGGCTTTCAGATGGGCAACGTCTTCGTCATGGCGGGTGTGCCGAAGATCATGAACGCGATGATGGACGATGTTGCCAAGCGCCTGACCCGGGGCATTCCAATGGTCATGCGCCAGATCGAATTCCGCGGCGGGGAGGGCGATTGCGCCAAACCGCTGGGCGAGATCCAGAAGCGGTTTCCTGCTGTGGTGATCGGTTCATATCCCTTCCAGGCCGCCGATGGCTTTGCCACCAATCTGGTTTTGCGCTCACGCGATTCTGATGCGCTGGAACAGGCATTCGATGCGGTGCGCGCGATGGCAGCGGACCTTACCCAGCAAGGAAAGGCGCGCGGGTGGAGTTGAAACCTCAGGCGGCCAATGCCGCCTTCACCTTCTCGGTAAGGTCATTTCGGGTGAAGGGCTTGTTCACGAGGTCGATGGCGTTCGGCAATTCCTGCTGCATCTGGCGGAGTGAGCCGGGCGCATAGCCCGACATGAACAGCACTTTCAGTTCTGGCCGTACAGACAGTGCTTTCAGGGCCATTTCCGGACCGTTCAAGCCGCCGGCCATAATGACATCCGACAGCACCAGGTCAATTTCCGGGCGCTCCTCGATCGCCTTGAGGCCCTCGACGCCATTCGAGGCCATAATCACGTCGTAGCCCATATCCTCGATCATTGCGGCAGCCACGTCGCGCACATTGGGGTTGTCTTCGACCACCAGCACAATGGGCTTGCGAGAGGCGGAAACCGCAGCAGGTGCAGGCGGTTGGGTCTCGGTTGCCGCAAGGGCCTTGGCTTCAGGCTCAGGAGCTGACTGAGCCGGTTCAGTCGCAGGCGGAATGGTAGACGGCGCCGCGGCGGCGCCTTGAGCGGAGCCAATTGCATCAGGTTTGGCAGTGGCCACATCCGTCAGCGATGGAGCTGGAACCGCATCCTCGCCAGACTTCAGCCGTGGCAGGTAGATGCGCATGGTGGTGCCGTGGCCCACCTCAGAGTAGATCTTGATGTGCCCGCCCGACTGCTTGACGAAGCCATAGATCATCGACAGTCCAAGGCCGGAACCGGCTTCAGGTCCCTTGGTCGTGAAGAACGGCTGGAACACCTTTTCGATATTTTCCTGCGGAATGCCGCAGCCGGTGTCGGTGACGGCGATTTCCACATAGTCACCCGGCGGCACGTCTTCCATGTCGGCGGCCGTTTCGGCATCCAGTGTGCGGTTGAAGGTTTCGATGGTGATATCGCCACCCTTCGGCTTCATGGCGTCGCGAGCGTTGATCGAAAGGTTGAGAATGGCCGTTTCGAGCATGGTCGAGTCGGCGCGGATTGGCCAAATGTTACCGCCCAGATGCATTGAAAGATTGACCGTACCGCCCACGGCATGGCCGAGGATGCCGTGCATCTTGTCGAGCAGCGTGTTGACGTCGACATCCCGGTTCTGCAGCGTCTGCTGGCGTGAGAAGGCGAGCATGCGCTTGGTCAATTCAGAGCCGCGCTCGGCTGCTTCGTACGCCGCCCGGATACGCTTCAACGCACGTTCGTCACCCTTGACCAATTGCTCGACCAGTTGCAGGTTGCCGAGCACTACCATCAGCAAGTTGTTGAAGTCGTGTGCAACGCCGCCAGTCAACTGGCCGACGGCCTCCATCTTCTGGGCCTGCATGAACTTGCGTTCGAGCAGCTTGCGCTCGGTGATGCACTGGCACGTGCCGAAGATCTGGTCCACCTGGCTCTGGCTGTTGCGATCGGCCTCGATCTTCACTTCAAACCAGTTGAGTTCACCTTCGACGAGGGTCTTGTAAGCGATCTCGAAAGCAGGGCTGTTCTGACCATGCTTGGCCAGTTCGATGGCCTCGCGGAATTTCTCAAGGTCATTCCCCTCGATCATCTTTTCGAAGACGCTGAGGTTCGGCTGGACGATGGCGTCTTCCATACCGATCAGTGCAATCATCTCGGTCGAAAGCCTTGACGCAGCTGTTTCGGCATTGATGGTGAAGCTGCCGAGGCGTGCGGCACGCTGCGAACGCTTCAGCACACGTTCCGAGGCCTGCATCTTCTCCAGCGCGGCCATCTGGTCGCCGATATTGCGTGACAGGCCAACGCATTTGATCGGCTTGCCGTCGACGGGGCTGCGGATCACGCCGGCAATCGACTCGATCCAGACGTAGTTGCCTTGGGCGTTGCGAACCCGGTAGCGGGTCTGGAACATGTCGGAGCCGAAGGGCGATCCATTGATCTGATCGTCGAGCGTCCGGTCCCGGTCGTCGGGATGCACACGGTCGTTGATCGTGTCGTAGTTCAGGTCCTTGCTGTCCCGCGCGAAACCGAGAAGGTCAAACATCTCCGGGGAATTGTATGTCTCGCCGGTGCGATAGTCGTGGTCCCAGGCAGCATATCCGCCGGAGCGCAGCGCCAGGCTCAGGCGCCGCTCGTTCTGAATCGCATTTTCGGCTTCCTCGACGCTGGCATGCTGGCCAATGAGCATCATGATCTTCTGCTCGCCATCGAGGCAGTGCTGCGGGGTGAAGCGAATGGAGCGTGTCGTGCCAAGGGGAGGCACGTAGATTACCTCTACCTTGTCGACTGATCCGAGCGGGGTGTCTTCTGTCAGATGGCGGGCCGAGAGCGGGCCCGTGCCAAACTTCACCAACTGCTTGCCGACGATTTCCTCGCGGGTGCAGTTCCACTTGCGCATGACTGCACTGGTGGCGGCGACCACCCTGGCGTCCGGCAGGCAGATTGCAAACATCTCGACATTGGCGATTTCGAACGCCTTCGTCATCTCTGCTACGATGCCGGTGGCAGCGGCCATGCGTGTGAACTCCCAGGCTCTCAGGTCCAAACCTGACTCTTCCGTCAAATCATGAATACATGCTTGATGGTTAATGGCAGATTGCGTGGGAACCGGCTCAAGGGCATAAGAGTCGAAAAATAAATCGAGGTTTGGCCGATGGATGAGAAGTGGCAGAAGAGCTTTCCGGTGTCATGGGACCAGTTCCATCGGGATGCGCGCGCTTTGGCGTGGCGGTTGAGCAGCGCCGGGCCCTTTACGGCTGTGGTGGCCGTGACCCGAGGTGGCCTGGTGCCGGCCGCGGTGGTCGCCCGCGAACTCGGCATCAGGGTTATCGAGACGGTCTGCGTTGCGTCCTATGACTATGAAAAGCAAGGGGAATTGAAGGTTCTCAAGACCATCAGCGGTGACGTCGCGGGTGGTTCCGGCGGGAAGGGTGTTCTGATCGTCGATGATCTCGTCGATACGGGGGCTACAGCCAAGGTGGTGCGCGAGATGCTGCCGAAGGCCCACTTCGCGACGGTATACGCCAAGCCTGCAGGCCGGCCGTTGGTCGATACTTTCATCACCGAGGTAAGCCAGGATACCTGGATCTACCTGCCATGGGACATGGGATTGCAGTTCACGCCGCCAATCGGCGACAAGGCGATGGCCTGATTTCCTATGGAGGGGGTCTCCACCACGGGTGTCCTTGTCCTGCTCCTTTTGCTGCAGGTGAAGCACTGGCTCTTTGATGGGCCGATGCAGACCAAGCGGATGGTGATGGAGAAGGGGCGCTACGGACAGCCCGCTGGCCTCATTCACTCGGGGTTGCAAGGTGTTGGGAGCATTGCCTGCCTCGCGATTGTAGGGGCCGGTGGCATTGCCTCCCTGGCGCTGGGACTGGCTGACGCGGCTGTTCACTACCATGTCGACTACGCCAAGCAGCAAATCGTGATGTCGAGGCGGTGGTCCTACGACGATAGCTTCTTCTGGTGGGCCATGACTTTCGATCAGATGCTGCATCAGATCACTTATATCGCCATTGCCGCAGCTGTATCCGTTTGGGCGATGTGAGAAAGGAAACCGGACCGTGACCACGATTGACGCCGCGCTCTCTGACGCGAAGAAACAGTTTGCTGAGAAGCGGCCAAAGACACGTGCGCTTCACGACCGCGCCGCGAACGTCATGCCGGGCGGCAACACACGGACCGTGCTGTTCACGGCGCCATTTCCCATCCGTGCCGAAAAGGCTTCGGGAGCGCATATCACCGACATTGATGGCCACACCTATCTGGATCTCCTGGGCGAATATTCAGCTGGCATCTACGGCCATTCGCATCCTCGCATCCTCGCGGCGGCACAGGACGCGCTCACAATGGGGCTTAATCTCGGCGCTCATCACGGCCGTGAGGTGGCGTTGGCTGAGGTGGTGACGCAGCGCTTCAAGCTCGATCTCGTGCGTTTCACCAACTCCGGTACCGAGGCCAATATGATGGCTCTGGCGGCGGCGCGCTGTTTTGCCAAGCGCCGGAAGATCATGCCGATGCATGGTGGCTACCATGGCGGCACGCTGTATTTCAGCCATGGGGCGTCGCCGGTGAATGCGCCGTTCGAGTGCGTCATGGGGCACTATAACGGCGTCGAGGAGACCCGGGCGCTGATAGCCGAACATGCGAACGATCTCGCCGCCGTGATCCTGGAGCCCATGCTGGGCGGTGGCGGCTGCATCCCCGCATCGCCCGATTTCCTCACCATGCTTCGCGAAGAGACGAAGAAGCGCGGCATCGTCCTGATCTTTGACGAGGTGATGACGTCGAGGCTTCATCCGGGAGGGCTTTCCGCCAAGTTAGGTCTGGAACCAGATCTCAAGACCCTCGGAAAATATGTCGGCGGTGGCATGAGCTTCGGCGCCTTCGGCGGCCGTAGGGATATCATGTCGCTGTTCGATCCCACGAGACCTGATGCATTGCCGCATGCCGGGACATTCAACAACAACACATTGACAATGACGGTCGGCCATGTAGCGATGACGGAAATTTATACGCCGGAGGCCTGCGCCGCCCTCAATCAGCGTGGCGACGCACTTCGCGACAACCTCAACGATCTGTTTATGCGTTATCAGGTGAAGATGCGGGCAATGGGGCAGGGGTCGATGATCACGATCCACCCGGCGTCCGGCGAGGTCAATTCACCCGGTGACTTGGAAAATGCTGACAAGCGATTGAGACAATTGCTATTTCTCGATCTGCTCGAACACGGCGTCTACATCGCCGAACGTGGTTTCATGGCGTTGTCGTTGATGGTGACGGATGATGATTGTCTCCGGGTCGTCAATGGCGTCGAGACCTTCATCCAGCGGCGCCGAGAGCTGCTGGTCTAGCACGGGACTTCCGGCTCCTGACGAAATGAAGTTCTCGGGATGCTATGCGTGATGTCAATGGGTCCGCTGCGCCACCGTTCACCCCAAACCGCTACCTCGATAGGCGGACTTCCGGGGGCGGCCGCTTGAACGGTAATCCACTTCATCCCCTATCCGGCCCCCGCATAGCATCTCATTTGTTTATAGGGCAGATGCCAGCGTCAACCAGGCTTCATAGATCAGCCCGTTACTTTTCCACGTGAGCTTTGCTTCGCCCTGGAATTGTTCAGGCATGGCACTTTCCAGCATGGTCATGCCAAATCCGGTTTTGCGTGGCCGTCGCAAGCGGCGACGACTTTTTTCCTCCCACTTCAGGTATAGCCGCGCTTTTCCATCGTCAGTAATCGGCAGCACCTTGCCAGTGAATGCCAGGGTGCCGCCGGAATTCAGAGCGCCATACTGCGCCGAGTTACTTGCAAGTTCATGGACAGCAATCGCCAATGTTTGCGCTTGCTGGGTGGGGAGATCAACCGGAGGCAGATCAATCTCAATCTGGTCGGGCGGTGCATCGTCAGGCAGAAATGGCCTGATGGTGCGCTCGGCGATGCCCTGGATAGGTGCCGATTTCCAACCGGTGTCGAACAACAGATCCTGTGCCGCACTCAGGGCAGCCAGCCGCTCATGGAATTTCGCTTCATAATCGGTTACTGAGCGGGCCCGCCGGGCGCTTTGCCGAGACAGACTGGCTGTGAGCTGCACGGTGTTGCGCACCCGGTGGGCGAGCTCTCGCAGCAGCATCGCCTTGACTTCTTCGTCACGTTTGCGAGCGGAGATGTCAACGATCACCGTCAAATAAAACAGTGGAGCACCGTTGTCACTGTGGTGAAGCGTGGCGTTGACGAGACCCCAGAGGGTCGTTCCATCCTTGCGGCAATAGCGTTTCTCGAACTGCACCGCAGGTCTGGGGCGACCATTCTCGTCTGACAGCGATATGGAGCTGAGATTGCGATCATCCGGATGTGTAATATCGAAAAAGTTTCGGCCTATCAGCTCGTCACTTGTATAGCCGAGCATTTGGCAAAGAGCTTCGTTCACGCGAACCAGGTTCCCGCTCTTGAAGTCGGTCTCGCAGTTTGCCGTGCTCGTATTCTCAAAAAACGCGATCTCGCGGCGCTGAATGTCGGCCAATTCGCGTTCGGTCGTCGTCAGTGCACGGTCGAGGGACGTTGCCTCGGCGCGGATGATCTGCCCCGATCGGAATGTGCCGTACAGCATTGTGGCAAGCGATCCAGCCGCAAATGCGAGAATCCAAAACCGCGGCCATTGCCGGTCAGGGTAGCCCAACAAGCGGATTTCGACCTGCTTTCCCGCAATCTCCGCTGATTGCACGGCGGACCAATGAGTGGAACTATCTGACGAAATGTCGCTGGCAAGTGATTGGACGTCGGATGTACCGGCCGTCACGATCTGCAGGTTCTGTTGAAGCAGGAGTCCGCCCGCCGATCGCAGTGCCGGCAGCGTAATGCCGCGTATCAGAAGGTTGGGGGCTGTCATTCGGCCAGGGGCTTTCTCATCATGAACGAGAAACCTGGCAATGTAGAAAGACTGTATCGCCGAGGCCGATGTGTCATCGCCGATGACCAAGGTCTCGGATTTGAGATCGTGGGCCGTGCGCGTCGTCTGCAACGCGGCCCCCAACTCGGGAATCGAAGCGGCGTCCTGGCCGGGATGTAGCTGAGTCATTTGCCCATATGTCATGACCACAGGGGCCAGGATGGGGAGACCGACGGACCGGTCAACCGCGTATTTTGTATCTCCAAGTTCTATCCTGGATTGCTGTTCGAAATGATCGGCCTCACTGCGATCGATGACGCGCGCCAAAGCCCAGGGAGCATCTCGCGTGCTGGACAGTGACAGCCGCCCGAGAAAGTCGTCGAACAATAGAACGGGCGGATCGGCTTGAACCACGAAGGCCGACGCTGCATCGAGTTCTGCAGTGGCAATGGCAATACGCTGTTTGATGTTCTGGACTTGCTCGTCGGCGGCGGCCTGGCTTGTGGCAGCCAACTCCTGGCGCTCCAACAAGAAGACGATCGCAGTGAAGCAGACCGTAAGGGCGAACCCGGCCAGCAACTGCGGTCTTACTTTACGTAAGGCGGCTCTCATGAGATTAGGCGAACAAAGTCCTCAAACTTGAAGTGATAGCTGAATGCGGGACGCCGGGCAGAGTTCCGGGAGAATGCAAATTATTTGTTCCGGGATTGGAACGAAACGACAATCGATAGCATTCGGTTCCAGCAGCTTCATATCCGACTAGCAAGGCACTTTTAACTCGATTGAGCGGTGAGCCATTCCGGCCGCCGGATTCCAGGAAACTCTATGGTGAACGCCCCCATGAAACCCATTCCCGTGAAGGTATATTCTGGTCCCATGCCCAACGGCGGCAACGAAATCAAGATCGCTCACCGTTTGATCATCTTCGTCGCTCTCTGCGCGATCCTGATATTCGGCCGGGACATCCTCATTCCCGTCGTTCTCTCAATCCTCTTATCCGTGTTGTTGTCCCCACTGATACGGGGGGCGCAGCGTCTTGGGGTTCCGAAGGCCGTAAGCGTCATCATTTCAGTGATCCTGACTGTTCTGGTTCTGGCCAGCACCACCTTTATGGTCGGAAGAACATTGACCAATCTGGCTGCAGATCTTCCGGCTTATGAAAACAATCTCCGGGACAAGGCGCGGAGCCTCAGACTCATGGCGGGCGGCAATGCGGCGCTTGATCGGGCTGCCGGTGTCCTCGAGGATCTCCAGGCCGAACTCGAGTCCACGCCAACCGTGGGTCCCAAGTCCTCACCAGAGAAGCCGATACCGGTGGAGGTTCGCGATACAAGTCTGGGCCCATTGACGCCCGTCCTGTCAGTCGTTTCAATGATTGCGCATCCGATTTCCCAAGTTGGGATCATGATCCTGATGCTCGCCTTCATCCTCTTCAATCGAGAGGACCTTCGCGATCGTTTGATCCGGCTTGCAGGAACGAGCGACATCCATCGCACCACCGTTGCGCTTGACGAGGCAGGATCCCGTTTGAGCCGGCTGTTCATCGGACAACTTGCGATCAACGTCAGCACCGGGGCCATCATTGCCGTCTCGCTTTTCCTCATTGGAGTGCCAGGGGCACTCCTCTGGGGCCTCCTGACGGCAATGCTGCGTTTCCTTCCTTTCGTCGGCACGCTGCTGTCGTCGATCCTTCCGATCGTGATTGCTCTGGCTGTAGGCGATGGTTGGTATCTCCCATTCACCACCGCGGGAATTATTATTGCCGCAGAAATTACCGCTGGGCACATCCTGGAGCCGATCTTTCTCGGTCGGATGACTGGTGTATCCTCCACGGCTATCGTCATTGCGGCAGCCTTTTGGGCGTCGATCTGGGGGCCAGTCGGCCTCATTCTTTCCACGCCGATCACCGTGGGACTTATGGTCATTGGCCGCCACATCGACTCGCTGCACTTTCTTCATGTGCTCTTCGGTACGGAACCGGTTCTGGAACGCGATCATGCATTCTATCATCGTATACTGACTGGCGACGCAGTGGAGGCGGCAGAGTCCGCTCACCGCTATCTCGCAGATGGCCGCCTCAGCGCCTTTCTGGACGAGGTCGCCATTCCCGGGCTCCTTATGGCGAAGCATGACCTGGAACGTGGCATACTCCCCAAGCAGGGCGCCACCGACGTAGCGACCACATTCTCCGAGACCCTCGAAGAAGTGTGGGACGAGGTAGAGGACGTGCACGACAGCGAACGTGTCTTGCTCGTCGCCAACCACGGTCCACTCAATGTTGCAGCGACTGTCGCCTTTTCCGCATTTCTTCGCCTGAAGGGCATTCCGCATCGCGTGTTGCCGCCAGATACGATCTCACCGGGCAGAATTGACGGACTTGACAGCGAGGCAGTGGCGGTCGTGTGTCTCTGCAGTCTATCCGCACCGACGCCCGCGCAGCTGGGTTACATCGGCCGGCGCCTGAACAATCATTTGCCCGACGCGCGGGTCATCAATGTCTCGTGGACCGGAAGCGCGGATCGCAATGATCTGCAATCCCCGGCCCATGTGGCCAGCATGCTCCCAGTTGATGCCAAGGCAGTCAAGGGACCGGAACCCGCCGCATGACATCAATGGCGTCAGTTGATTGGAACTGTTGTGGGTCCTTCGCCGTTCTAGAAATATCCTCGCAACATGTCACTTGCGAGTGATTTTCCCCAAAATAGAGGACAGGAGAACTCAACATGAACTGGGACCGGATTGAAGGAAACTGGAAGGCGTTTCGCGGCAAAGCACAGGCCCAGTGGGGCAAGCTCACCGATGATGATCTTGATGTCATCGAGGGGCGCCGTGACCAGCTCGAAGGCCGCCTTCAGGCACAATATGGCTATGCCAAAGACAAGGCCCGCAACGAGGTCGACAGTTGGCTGTCTTCGATGTAGTCAATCGCTGAGCGTGTGAAGAGACGCGCAAGGAAGGGGTCACATCGTGGCCCCTTTTTCTGTTGGGAGTGATAGGGAGCAGCACGCACATGGCATGCTGGGAGGAACTTTTTTCGTTGCCGATCGTTGATCCCTCGAAAGCGAATGAGGAGGAGAACGATGCGTTTCATATACGTCCTGTTCCTGGTCCTTTGGCAGTTTACTGCAATCCCGTTCGTTGCGATGCTGACGTCCTACACCATGACCAGCGATCGTTCCGCCTCACCACAGATTGATAATTTGACGATTGTCTATAAGACCCCCGTCGACAATTCCGTAGTGTACGATTAGTTGTCCTGCACCTCAGTGAATTTCTGAAGATGGCGGCTGCTCCATTCCCCTCTGGAGCGGCCGCTTTTTGTTCGCATAAGGATACGAAGAGGGCGCGTTCCAGAGGAACACGCCCAATTGAAGAACAACCTCGTTGCAAGTTGATTTGCTAAGCTCTCCTTGCCAGGCTGACAACGAAGGCAATGATCGCAATCACGATCGCAAACCAGAATACGATCTTGGCGCCTGCCATTGCCGTGCCGGCGACACCGCCGAATCCGAGCAGCGCGGCGACGATGGCGACCACCAGGAAAATGATGGCCCAGTGCAGAAGGTTGGAAAAATTCATAATTGGCTCCTGTATTCAGTTCGGATGATGTCATCCATGGATTCACAATGTCGTAATCAACACATAGTTCCGAGGACTTGATTGGAAGTGAGGTGTGCCCGAGAGGCCGTTGTGACGCCCCCTCGAATGATCGTCGAGGCTATTTGCGAGCGAGCAGTCGGCCTGCAATGTAGCCTACTCCGGCCACGACTACTGCACCCGCGAGCACATTGGCACTGCTGCTAACCTGGAGTGATGCATTGTCGATCTGCGGCAGTTGAAGTGCGGAATTGCGCACTGGGCGACGTCGAACAGAACCGGCGTACAGATAGAGCCCCACGGACATAATCAACAAGGCAGCGCCGATGCTCCCGCTCGCAATAAGCGGCCCGTAAAGTTGGGTCAGCCATATCCACAGCGCGGATAAGCAGAATCCCAAGGCCGTGACCAGAATAACTGCGGTGACTGCAAGAAGAGCCGCGTAAGTCGCGGCTCTCTCAGCACTGCTTTTGATCCTGGTTACCGCGAGCGACGTCAGTGCTAGTCTGATGATGCGGGACATGTTTTAACGCCGCGCGAGGAGACCCAGAACAAGGCCCGCGCCCAATGCTGCGACAAGGGCCCCCACCGGATTCCGCGTTACGGCCCTATCGACCGCCGCCAGGGCCTCATTGGTTTGGCTCTTCACGAGGCGGAGGCCGTCCTTGCCGACAGCAGATGCGCCGTCCACGAGCGTTTCGACGGCGTCCGAGGCCTGACGGGCCCCATCGTGAATCGACGCGCGGGCGGCATCTGCACCCTTCTTCAATCCGTCGGTGACCGTTTCGCCTGCCGCCCGAAACTGAGTGTCAGCATCTCGCTTAGTGTCTTGAAGTCTGTCTGAGAGTTCGGATGCGGTTTGGGACGTACGCATATGCAATTCTCCATTGTAGGTGTGGGTAGTACGAGGAGAACGCTGGAATGCAATTAAAGTTCCGGCAAATTGGCTATCTGGCCTCGGCTGCCAATGCCGATTTAACGTTGTTGTCCGGTCCGATTTCGGGCACCTGGCTCAAGCCCAGCAGCTCTGTCAGCTTGTTCCGCGCCCGATTGACCCGGCTCTTGATTGTGCCCACGGCAACGCCGCAAATCTCGGCTGCTTCTTCGTAAGACATGTCAGATGCACTCACGAGAAGGAGTGCCTCCCGCTGATCGACTGGCAATTTGCCAAGCGCTCTTTGCATGTCGGCGAGATCCAGGTGTCCCTCCTGTTCGGGATGAATGCCAACGGTTGCCGCGATGGCGCCGTCCGCGTCCTCCACTTCACGTTTGCGCTTGCGAAAGAAGGTATAAAACTCATTGCGAAGAATCGTGAACAGCCAGGCACGCAGGTTGGTGCCGGGTGTGAAGCTGTCACGATGAGCCCACGCCTTAAGAAGCGTCTCCTGTACCAAATCGTCCGCTCGATCGACCTTGCCACTCAAGGAAATTGCAAAGGCTCGGAGCGACGGTATGGCCTTCATCAAATCGGATTTGAAGTCATTGTCAGACATCATCGGCCTGCGATGTTGAGGATGCATGCAGCGATCGGGTTTTTCGATCAGGACTGTTTGGGTTCATCGAGGCGATCAAGGAGGTCCTTGAAGCGATCCGGAATGTCCTGTGCTGCAATGTCATCATAATACGCCTTCAGTTTTCCGCTCACGGCCTTGCTCACGAGAGAGATGTCCTTCTTCGTGGCGGGGCGCTGAGGGCGCTTGGGATCGCGTTGGGTCGTCATGCTGGTCAAAGCGGCTTCTTCTTGTCGGTTCAAGTTGATACACGGTGTTGGAAAGACGGTCGACAGAAGATTGTTCCACGGAATTTGAAAAAATATGGGAACTCTTTCGTCTTGTGTACATTACTGCTTTGTCATTCACTGAGGGAGGACTGGGCGAGTTCGCCAAGTCATTGAATTCATGAAAATATCCGATCAAGTCGCACCTCATTTGCCATATCTGCGCCGGTTCGCGCGGGCTCTTACTGGCACTCAAGAGGGAGGCGATGCATATGTGTCGGCGGTACTCGAAAGCGTGATAGCGGACCCCGCCAGCTTCATGGCTACGGAAGACAAGCGCCTGGCGCTCTATCAAAGTCTGTGTTCACTTTGGAGTTCCCTATCCGTCAACCACAAGGCCGATGTCACCGGCAATGCCTGGGATGCGACGATCCAGGAACGGCTGTCAAACCTGCCTGGCAAGGCCCGTCAGGTCTATCTGCTGAGGGCCGTTGAAGGCTTCGATTTTCCCCAGATTGCCGAGATACAGCGCACCGACGTCGAGGACGTCAAGGGACTGCACGACCAGGCCAGCCAGCAAATCTCATCCATGCTGGCCAGCGATGTGTTGATCATTGAAGATGAGCCATTGATCGCCCTCGATATCGAAGACACCGTTACGGCTCTCGGACATCGTCCCATTGGCGTTGCGCGCACTCACAAGGAGGCCATCGCCATGGTGCGGAACAGGAAACCGCAACTCATTCTCTCCGATATCCAGCTTGCCGACGGGAGCTCGGGCATCGACGCCGTCAACGAGCTTCTGCAGGAGTGTGACGTGCCAGTGATCTTCATCACCGCTTTCCCGGAACGGCTGCTGACTGGGCAGCGTCCGGAACCGGCCTTCCTCATCACGAAACCGTTTTCTCCCGATATGGTCAAGGGTGTGATCGCGCAAGCTCTATTCTTCGAGGTGAACTCACGCAAGGCTGCCTAGCATTCAAACAGGCCGTTGATTTTGGCTTCGAGTTCAGACATGGAAAATGGCATGGCCAACAGTGGCAAGCCTCGATACTGGGCTGGTAGATTGATGTCCGGACCGTAGCCGGTTACGAGCAACAATGGGACGGCTCGCCGGATCAACTCGTCAACGAACATCAGGCTGGTCGTGCCATCGATGTCGTAGTCGACGATGGCAAAATCTGGCTGTGAGGACTCGAGGACCGACAAGGCCCTGTAGATGGACGAGGCCTTCAAGACCGTTCCAACGCCCAGTCCAAGAAGTGCCTCCTGCAGGTCCAAGAGTAAGAGGACGGAGTCTTCCAGCACGAGTGCAGTCAGGTTTCTGTCCGATCGGGCCAATGGACCGGGTTTCATATCCGCGTACCTGGCTTGCAAATCCGAGCGGCCGGAGCCTTCGATAACAAAATTGACCTCGACGAATGGAACCCGGTGGTGTTCGCGATACTTAAATCATGTAGTGGTGAGCGTGGTGCGGCCATGGCAGGAAACTTTCTAGTCGTGAAGGACGGCCCCGTCAGAAGCCGGGCGGGCAGAACTGTGGTCCCAAATCGCACCACAGGGCGAATCTCAAACGCTCTCCCGTCGACCCAACCGGGAGTTCTGCCAGCGCGCAACACCGCCATCGACTAGCACCGTTCAAAATTGCACATGAGTATCCATCTCGTCTGCACACTCGTACACATAGGGGCGCAAACTGATGAGAGCTGGCCTACCAACCATCACCGGAAACAGTCTGCTGGATTGCTTGATGGAAGAAGACCGGAGACTCATTCACGGTGATTTGCGGTCCATGTTTTCACCGCCGGATGCTGTCCTCTACGAACCGGGCCAATACGTTCAGACGGTCTACTTTCCATGCGGTGAGACGCTCGTATCCTTCATGGTTTCGTCTGACGACGGCCGCACGGTGGAAACCATGCAAGTCGGCCGCGAGGGTGCTGTCGGTGGCATCGTGAGCCAGGGGCGACTCCCTGCATTTACGCGCATTATGGTACAGTCTGGGGGCAAATTCTTAGCCTTGCCCGTTGCAGCGCTGGATGAGGCGAAAATCAGGTCGCGCCGGATCGATGATCTCTTCGCGCGCTATGCCGACTGTATGTTGGCTCAAATATTCCAGGCGACAGCCTGCAATGCCATTCACGCCATCGAACAACGGACGGCGAAGTGGATATTGGCCGCGGCTGAGCACAACGGTGGCGATGAGGTGTTGATGACCCAAGACCGGTTGTCGGCCATGCTGGGGGTTGGGCGGAGCTACATCAGCCGCATTATTCGTCGATACAAGGAAGACGGCATCATCTCTGTCCGCCGCGGCCGGATCTTCATCCATGACATCGATCGGCTGCGTGCGAAATCCTGCGGCTGCAACACAGCCATAAGGGAGCATTTTGATGTCGTGTTAAAGGGCGTCTATCCCAATGGAGAGTGATCGAGACATCCGTCTGGTCAGGTCCCGGAAAAGGTCACGGTTGCCGTCATTGTTTTCTCGCCGAAGGCCTTTCCGAGCTTGCCGCCGGCGCTGGTAACGAGGCGTTGGATCAACTCGGACCCAAAGCCTGCAACGGGCTTCCCTTCCGGTGCGCTGATGCCGCTTTCGCGCCAATCAATGATGAAGCCGCCGCTTGTATCGCAGCCAAGAGAGCTGGAAATGGAGATTGTACCCTCCGGTTGCTTCAGGGCGCCGTATTTTGCTGCGTTGGTCGCGAGTTCGTGAAAGATCAAACTGATGATCTGCACCATTTGAACATCGAGGATAGGAGACTCCCCGGCGATTTTGATGCGGTCGCCGTGTTGCGTGAGATACGGGTCCAGCACGAGACGCGCAACTGATTGCACCGTAGCAGATTGGTCGTGCCCCTCCCGCCAAAGCGCGCGGTGAGAGCGTCCGAGAGCCATAATGCGTTCATTGACATCTTCAGCAAGCTGCTCCGGAGTCTCCGCAAAACGTGCCGACAGTTTGACCACCGACGCCACGACTGAGAACAGGTTCTTGATGCGGTGGTCCAGCTCGCGGATGAGGAGCGTCTGAAAATTGCTGAGTTCGACGTTCTCGCGCGTCAACCGGTCTGCTTCCGCGAAGGCGCCCAAGGCCATGTTGATCAAAAAGATATCGACCGACACAATGAATACATAGAAGACGAGGGCGAGGAACGAGCTTCCGGTCAGCGCGAAAGAGTCAAAGGGGGGAATGAAATAGAACCAGGATGCCAGGCCGGACAATAAGGCCACGACGATGCCTGGCCAAATGCCGCCTACAAAGCACGCGATAACCACAGCCGGGAAGAACGTGAGGTAAGGAAAGCCGGGCGGAAGACCGGGGTCCACTGCCCAGCGAAGCGTCAATGCGACAATGAAGATCAAGACCGCGAAGATGTAACTCGGCCAAAGGCCGCGTTCGAACGGACCTGCGCCGTGGCATCGGTAAGACGGAAGTTGCCTCATCATGTCTCGCGGAGACATCTTAAATCCATCCTCCGTTGGGGAAGAGACTGGGGTACAACGAATCGAAAAATTGCTGGCACATCGATGTGGCTACGGTTCCTCATGAGACTTACGATGGGAGATGCAGTCTCCACAAGGGCCCGCATTTGCCCTGCACTTTGGCATAAAGAAGGCCCGGGCGGTAGGCCCGGGCCGTGATCGAAGGTGTGCGGAAGCTATCACTGACCAGTTGCTGGCGCGTCCGTGGCTTGCGGTGAATTTCCGGGTGACGATACCGCGTCGGACCCACTTGCTTCAGAGTTCTGCTTTGAAGGCGTCTCGATCGTCTTCGACGGTTGCTCGATATTCACTGTCGTTTCCACGCCGCCCGTATCTCTGGCGCCGGGCGCGGCATAGAACAACACTGTTATGAGCACTGCGGCGGCAACGAG
>CAZECZ010000077.1:0-20070 GCA_964510815.1 uncultured Aestuariivirga sp. | reverse complement strand
CGTGAAGTTCCAGCGCATCGCCAAGACCAAGGGCATTCCGAGGGACAATCACTGACGTCCCGCCTTGGGTAAGACACGCCTGCGCACGGACTCAATGATGAAGTCCGTGCGCAACCCCCCACTGAGACTCGAACACTATTCTGTGCTAAAGAAAGGTCGCCGGCCTAAGTAAGAGGGTGAGCGATGGCGAATCTGACGGTCACGATCTCGGGTAACGTGCCGTCCAGCGAATGGCACATTGACATGTTCGCCTATGATCTGAGCTTCGCTCAGGCCGTTTATCCCGGCAGCTTTCTCCCCGGTTTCAGCGGCGTGACGGACCTCATTTCACTGCTCGACGCCGCATCTGAAAAGGCAGTCGAGCTGCGGGGAGATGATCTCTCGTTCACCGCCGGGGCCTACAACGGCCACGTCCACACGATAAATCTGTTCTCCTATTTCAACACATCGGCCGGGAACACATTTACAGTCGCATCACTGACGGGCTTCAGCATCGACATCACCACCGTGACGGCTGTGATCGGCACCCCGTCGACGTCTGACGATTTGGACCTGCTGCGCGACCTTCTGTCTGGAAATGACGAGATCCGTCTTTCTGCGGGAGATGACGCCGCATTCGGCTGGAGAGGCAATGATTCTCTGTTTGGAATGGGCGGTGATGACGACCTCTATGGCGACAACGGCAACGACACGCTCGAAGGTGGAGAGGGAAGCGACGCATTGGTGGGCGGCAACGGTAGAGATACGGCCAGCTACGCCGGCGCTGCTTCCGGCGTCACAGTGGCCCTCGACGGATCGGTCCAGGGCACCGGCGACGCGGCTGGCGACATCTTCTTGAGCATCGAGAACGTCACCGGTTCCGGCTTCGGCGATTCGATCACAGGGGACGTCCGCACCAACGTGCTCTCCGGCGGCAAGGGCAACGACATCATCCGGGGCATGGGCGGCGTCGACAGCCTGATGGGCGACGCGGGCCGTGACATCTTTTACGGCGGCCGCGGCGCCGATATCATCGACCTTGGCACCGGCATTGACCGGGTCGTCTTTGAGAGCCGGAAGGAAGGCGGGGACGTCGTTTCCGGATTTTCTGCCGATGACCAGTTCCTGCTCGTTCAGTCGGCCTTCGGCAATCTCGATCTCGGCGTGATCGATGACGCCGTCTTCGTGAGCGGAAACACCAACGCCGCGGGCGATGCCGGCGACCGCTTCATCTTCCGCACAACTGATAGTTCGCTGTGGTTCGATCCGGACGGCACGGGCACGGTAGCGCCGATCATGATGGCCCAGTTACAGACGGCCTATCTGCTCGCATCCGATCAAATCATCATCATCGGCTGACGGCCGCCGCCCTACGGTTGACCCGGCATCGGACACTGCTAAAACGTACAGATGCTCGAACTCAAATCCGGCACGCTCCGCGCCACCTTTTCCACCCTCGGCGCCCGTCTCATGTCCGTCGAAATGGATGGCGTCGACCTCGTGGCGGGCGGCGGCACCGACGAGCAGCTGTTGGCGGGCGACTGGACGGCGGGTGCCGTCTGCGGCCGCGTCGCGGGGCGGATTACTGGCGCCCGGTTCAACCTCGATGGCAGAGACTACAGGCTGGCCGCCAACATGGGCGAGCACCAGTTGCACGGTGGCCCCGACAATTTTGCCATACGCCGCTGGCACGCGACGGAAACCGACCATTCCATCAGCTTCACCCTGCGTTCCGGCGACGGCGACCAGGGCTTTCCTGGCGTGCTCGATGCGGCGGCAACCTATGTGCTCGACGGCAACACCTTGTCGCTGGAACTGGAAGCACGGACCACCAGGCCAACCGTTGTCAACCTCACCAACCATACCTACTGGAACCTGTCGGGCGGCAAGATCGGCGCCTTCGATCACGAGATGCAGATCGACGGACACAGCTACCTGATCCTCAACGACCTGTTGCTGCCGTCAGGCGAACTGCGGAAGGTGGACGGCCTGCCGCAGGATTTCCGGGCGATGAAGCGCGTCGGCGAATTCTTCGACAACTGCTGGGTGCTGAATGGTGAACGCGGGCGCTTGAAGCATGGCCTGACGCTCCGCGATCCGGGATCGGGCCGCCGGATGGACGTGTGGTGCACGGAAGCCGGCATGCAGATGTACACGGCCTTCCACTGGAACGAGGGCATGCCCGGCCGCAACGGCCCCTTGAAGCAATACGCCGCCATCGCCATCGAGCCGCAGAACTTCCCCGACGCGCCGAACCACCCGAATTTCCCAAGCGCCGTTCTTCGGCCCGGCGAAGTCTATCACCATCGCATGGAATGGCGGTTCAGTTCATAACTCTCCATGGCCGGGCCTGACCCGGCCATCCAGACTGGATGGCAGCCTCAAGGGCTGCCATGGAGAGAGAGTGTGGACCGACTTACCCTCCCTCATCATCCCCAGCCTTGAGCCGCCACCATGAGATGGCGGATTCAGAGGAAGTTATACGGGTCCACATCCACCGCCAGGTGCAGCGAGCCCTTGGGGCTGACATCCTTCAGCCATTCTCGCAGGAACGCCTGGATGTCGACGTCGCGTCTTGCCTTCACCAGGAAGCGCCAGCGGTGCCGCCCGCGCACCAGCGCGATGGGGGCAGGTGCCGGACCCAGGACCGTGACACCGTCGGCCAATGGTACGATGGACGACAGGCTGCGGGCAAATCGTTCCGCTGACGGAGCATCAGAACCGGAAATGATGATCCCTGCCAGCCGTCCATAGGGCGGGAGTCCCGCCTGCTCGCGGATCGCCTTTTCCTGGTCGAGATAGGAATCGCGGTCGCCTTTCTTCAGCGCCTGCATCAGCGGATGGTCCGGCAGATAGGTTTGCACCAGCGCCCGGCCCGGCTTTTCGCCACGGCCGGCCCGCCCCGCAACCTGCGCCATCAGTGCCCATGTCCTCTCCCCGCCGCGTGGATCACTCGACTCCAGCGCCAGGTCGGCATCGACCACGCCGACAAGCGTCAGGTGCGGGAAGTGATGGCCCTTGGCGACAAGCTGCGTGCCGATGACGAGATTGTAGCGCCCCTCGGCGACGTCGCGGAGCCCCTCGCGCAGCATGGTGCCGCGTGCCAGGTCGCTCGACAGGATGGCGATCTTCGCGTCCGGAAAGCGCTGCACCGCCTCCTCCGCCAGCCGTTCGACCCCCGGTCCCACCGGCACCATCTTGCCTTCGACGCCACACTCCGGGCAGGCTTGCGGCATCGGTTCCAGATGGCCGCAGTGGTGGCACATCAGCTGCCGCCGGAAGCGATGCTCGACCAGCGACGCGGCGCAATTGGGGCATTCCAGCCGGTGCCCACAGGCCCGGCACAGGGTGAGCGGCGCATAGCCCCGGCGATTGAGGAACAGCAGCGCCTGGTCGCCCGCCGCCAGCGTTGCCGCCACCTCGTCGACCAGCGGCGGCGACAGCCAGGCCCCCGGCTCCATCTTGACCGTCTTCATGTCGATGAGGCCGATCTGCGGAAGCTCCGGCCGCCCGTGGCGGTCTTTGAGATGCACCACGCCGTAGCGGCCGCGGTCGACGTTCACCAGTGTCTCGAGCGACGGCGTGGCTGACGACAACACCACCGGAAACTTGCCGATGGAACCATAGAGCACCGCCATGTCACGGGCGTGGTAGGGCACACCGTCGTCCTGTTTGTACGCACCCTCGTGTTCCTCGTCGACGACGATGAGGCCGGGCTTCTTCCATGGCAGGAAAAGGGCCGAGCGCGCGCCCACCACGATCCGCGCCGATCCGTCGGCCACACCCCGCCACACCCGCTCGCGCTCGCGCGGGCGCACGTCCGAGTGCCACTGAGCCGGCTCACAGCCGAATCGATTTTCGACGCGGGCCAGAAAAGGTGCGGTGAGCGCGATCTCCGGCAAGAGCAGCAAGACTTGGGCGCCGCTTGCCAAGGCCGCTGCCATGGCCTCGAAATAGACCTCCGTCTTGCCGGAGCCGGTGACGCCGTCGAGCAGCATCACCTTGTGGGCGCGGCTCGCCACCACGGCGCGAAGCTCTTGCGCCACCGCCTTCTGGTCCTTCGACAGCGTGAAGCCGCCGGCATTGAGATCGGGCGCCGGGAACGACCGGAGTGCTGGCAGGGCGACCTCTTCCAGCGCGCCGTCCTTGGCGAGAGCCTTGATGACGGAGGTGCCCACACCAGCCGCTTCTGCAAGTTCGCCGGCGCGCATGGCAAAACCTTCCCGCGCAATGTCAAGCACACGGGACCGCTGCGGCGTCATCCGTTTCGGAAGCGTTCCCGAGGCCCGGTAGGCAATCTGCTCGCGCGGGCCCTCGAAGGCGCCGGGCGAACGCAACACCATGCGCAGCACATTGCCCGGCGGTTCGAGATAATAGGCGGCGAGCCAGTCGACGAACTTGCGATGGACCTCCGTCATCGCCACCATGTCGAAACGGCCGATCACATCGCGCAGTTTCTTGGTCGTACCGGCTTCTGTCTTGGTGGCCCAGACGACGCCGATCATCTGCCTGGGCCCCAGCGGCACGGCCACATAGTCGCCAGGCTGAAGGGCGAGGCCCGGCGGCACCCGGTATGAATAGGGCCCTTCCAGCGCCAGCGGCAGCAGCACGTCGACAATGGCGGAATCGCGGGTCATCCCGTCTGGAATAAACGTGGCACGCCCCGGCTTCCACCCCTATATGCTGGGCCCATGAGGACGCCCAGGCACCGCGAGATCGTCTGCTTCGAGCCATCGGCGCTGGCCCTTCGCCTCAAGGGCGAGCGCCACCTGACGCTGCTCGAAAGCGTCATGCGCTCCGAGCATCTGGGCCGCTATTCCTTCCTTGCCTGCAATCCGGTGGCGACCCTGAAGGTCACGCGCGAGGGAACCTTCCTCGATGGCGTGAAACAGGATCTTCCACCGCTTGCCGTCGTCGACCACCTGATCGCAGCGAATCGCCAGAACAACCTTCCCGGCCTGCCGCCATTCCAGGGCGGTCTTGCCGGCTATATCGCATACGACTTTGGCCGCAGCCTCGAGCCTCACGCGAAGATCGCAGACTTCGATCCGCTGTGCCCCGGCCTCATCCTCCACCACTACGACACGGTGGCCGCCTTCGACCATCTTCAGGAACGCGCCTGGATCATCTCGACGGACGAAGCCAAGGCGGATCACCTGGAAGAGCTTCTGGCGCAGAAGCCGAAAGAACTGGGCTCGCACATCATCACGGGGTGGCAATCCAATTTTTCACGAGACGCCTATGAAGCCGCCATCGCCCGCACCGTGGAATATATTCTGGCGGGCGACATCTTCCAGGCCAACATTACCCAGATGTTTTCAGCCGCGATCCCGCAGGCCTTCGATCCCCTCGCCTTCTATCGCGTGCTGCGGCTCCAGAACCCCGCCACCTTCGCCGCCTTCATGGATTATGACGACATCCAGATCGCATCGAGCTCGCCGGAACGGCTGCTGAGTTGCAACGGCGGGCATGTCGAGGCGCGGCCCATCAAGGGCACGAGGCGGCGCGACCGCGATCCCTCCCGGGACGCAACGCTCATCGCCGAGCTCGCCTCCAGCCGCAAGGATCGCGCTGAGAACGTCATGATCGTCGACCTCCTGCGCAACGATCTCTCCCGTGTGTCGAAGCCGGGGAGCGTCAAGGTGCCGGTGCTCTGTGGTCTCGAAACCTATGCCAATGTCCATCATCTGGTCTCGGTGATCGAGAGCGAGCTGCGCGAGGCCGCAACCATCGGCGACCTGATCGCCGCGACGTTTCCCGGCGGATCGATCACCGGTGCGCCCAAGATCCGTGCCATGGAAATCATCGCCGGGATCGAACAGGCTCCGCGCGGCGTCTATTGCGGCGCCATCGGCTACATCGGCTTCAACGGCCGTACCGACCTCAATATCGCCATCCGCACTGCCCAATTCTCCGGCGGCATGGCCCGCGTTCAGGGTGGCGGCGGCATCACGGCCCGCTCCCATCCCGCTGCGGAATACGAGGAAAGCCTCACCAAGATCAAACGCATCATGGAGGCCTTCGCCCCATGATCCTGATCGTCGACAATTACGACAGCCTCGTGCACAACGTGGCGCGCTATTTCGAGGAGTTGGGCGAACGGGCGCGCGTGGTGCGCAATGATGCGGTGACGGCAGCCGATCTCGACGCCAAGGCCATCGTGATTTCGCCAGGCCCCGGCACCCCACACGACGCCGGTCAGTCCATGGACATTATGCGCGCGCACTCGGGCAAGTTGCCGATCCTCGGCATCTGCCTCGGCCACCAGGTGATGGGCGAAGTCTTCGGCGGAACGGTGAAACGCGCCCGCCGCCCGATGCATGGCGACAGCTCGGAGATCAATCACAATGGCACGGGCCTGTTCGAAGGACTCCCGCAGCGCTTCAGCGCCGGCCGCTATCATTCGCTGATCGTCGATCTCACGGGGGGCAACACGCCGCTGGAGGTCACGGCCCGCAGCGATGAAGGCGAGATCATGGGGCTCCGTCACACATCCCATCCCACATTCGGCGTACAGTTCCACCCCGAATCGATCCTGACGGAATACGGTTACGACATGCTGAGAAACTTCCTGAAGGCGGTGCCATGAGCCGCGTCTGGTTCAACGGCGAACTGGTCGATGGCCTGCTGCCACTCGACCCACGCGACCGCGGCTTGCTCTTGGGCGACGGTTTGTTCGAGACGATGCTGGTGGTGAACCGCACGCCGCTGTGGGCCAATATGCACCTGGCGCGCATGGAAGCGGCCGCGCGCGAGCTTGGCCTGCCGTTCGACCGCCCCGCAATCGATAACGCGGTCGCCGTCGTCGTCGATGGCTTGACGGAGGCGCATCATGTTCTTCGCATCACGCTCACGCGCGGTGCAGGTGCGCGCGGCCTCGCCGGGACAGGGGCCAAGCCGTCGCTGCTCTTGACGGCTGAACCATTCGATCCCGGACTCATGCTGCAGCCGGCAACGCTTTTGATCTCCACCATCCGGCGCAGCCCTGCTTCCCCTGCTGCCCGTCACAAGACGCTGTCCTACATCGACAACATCGTTGCCGCCCGCGAGGCCCACTCGCGCGCCATGGATGACGCGGTGATGCTGAACACCGCCGGCAAGGTCGCCTGCACCACCATCGCCAACATTTTCCTGCTCAAGGACAAGACCCTGATCACGCCGGGGCGCGACCAGGCCATTCTCATCGGTGTCACCCGCCAGGCGCTCATCGCCTGCGCCCATCACGCCGGCCTCGAAACGCAGGAGCGCGCCGTCGTGACAGCGGAATTGCGCGAGGCCGATGCCGTTTTCCTGACCAATTCGCTGCGCCTGGTGCGGCCGGTGACGGCACTTGACGGCGATCCGCTGGCCACCGCCGACCTGTCACCTTTGGTTGATGCCCTGTGTGAGGCGGCCCGTCTTCAGTGCGGCCGAGACCCCCGGGTTGATTTGAGCCGCCCGCAGGACTAAGCCTCAGCCCCGAAAAAGAAGGACCACGCACATGAAATTCTTTGTCGATACCGCCGAAGTGAAGGACATCAAGGAACTGGCCGAACTGGGCCTGCTCGATGGCGTCACCACCAACCCCTCGCTCGTCGCCAAGTCGGGCCGTCAATTCAAGGAAGTGGTGGCCGAGATTTGCACGCTCGTGGAAGGTCCTGTTTCCGCCGAAGTGGTGTCGCTCGACTATGATGGCATGATGCGCGAGGCGGCCGAACTCCGGAAGATCGCCGGCAATATCGCCGTCAAGGTGCCGCTCACCCTCGATGGCCTGAAGGCCTGCAAGGCGCTGTCGTCGGACGGCTGCATGGTCAACGTGACCCTCTGCTTCTCGGCCAACCAGGCCCTGCTGGCCGCCAAGGCCGGCGCCACCTTCATCTCGCCCTTCATCGGCCGGCTCGACGACATTCATCTCGACGGCACTGACCTCATCGCCGAGATCCGCCAGATCTACGACAACTATGCCTTCGAAACCGAAGTGCTCGCCGCATCAATCCGCACCGCATTGCATGTGAAGCAGGTGGCGCTGATCGGTGCCGACGTGGCCACCTGCCCGCCGGCGGTCATCAAGTCGCTGGTCAAGCATCCGC
Organism: uncultured Aestuariivirga sp.; assembly: GCA_964510815.1. GTDB lineage: Bacteria > Pseudomonadota > Alphaproteobacteria > Rhizobiales > Aestuariivirgaceae > Aestuariivirga. The sequence continues at coordinate 12,022 of CAZECZ010000077.1, read as the reverse complement.
TGACCGACAAGGGCATCGAGCAGTTTCTCGCCGACTGGAAGAAGACCGGCCAGACGCTGTGATCCTCGAACACGCCGTCCTCAACGTGAAGCCCGGCCAGGGCGCGGCATTCGAACGGGCCCTGAAGGAGGCCCTGCCAATGATGACCGCAACACCGGGCTTCATCGGCATGGAGGTCAGGCCCTGCATCGAAACGCCTGACCGCTACGTGTTGTTGGTACGCTGGGACACGCTGGAAGCCCACACCGAGGGCTTCCGCGGTTCCGGTCGCTACAAGGAATGGCGCGCCAAGCTGCATCATTTCTACGAGCCGTTTCCGGCCGTGGAACACTACGGCGAGCCTGTCGTGAAAGCCTGATCCGCTGCCCAATCTCTCCATGGCAGCCCTTGAGGCTGCCATCCAGGCTGGTTCACCGGCTCAAGGCCGGTGATGGAGAGAAGGGACAATTCGTCAACCATTCCATTCTACCTTCCGGTGCATGACCGGATTTGCCCTTTCGTTTGCACCGGATGCTACGGGCGTGGCCCAGCGCTGGCTCGCCTCACTCGGCAGTGAGCGGCGCATGTCCTCCAAGACCATCGAGGCCTATACCCGCGACATCGGGCAATTTGCGGCCTTCATGGCCGGCCATCTGGGCGGGCCGCCCACGGTCGATGATCTCGCGACGCTGACCATTTCCGATTTCCGCGCTTTCCTCGCGCGCCGCCGCATGCAGGGAGTCGAAAGCCGAACGCTGGCGCGCCAGCTTTCGTCGCTCCGCTCCTTCTACCGCCATGCGGAGCGGACCGGCCTCTTCCGCAACGCCGCCATATCTGCCGTGCAATCGCCCAAGCTGCCCCACGCCGTGCCCAAACCGTTGTCGGTCGACGCGGCACGGCGGGTTTCCGGCGCCGATACGCTGGCAACCGGCGGCACCCCCAAATGGGTGCTGGCGCGCGACCAGGCGGTACTGACGCTGCTCTATGCCTGTGGCTTGCGGATCTCGGAGGCACTGTCGCTGACATCGAAACAGGCGGAACAGCAGCCGCTGGTGATCACCGGCAAGGGCAACAAGACCCGCATCGTGCCGGTGCTGCCCGCCGCCCGCGCCGCCATCGACACCTATCGTGAGCTCTGCCCCTTCGCCCTGGCGGAGAACCAGCCCATGTTTCGCGGCGTGAAGGGCGGGCCCCTGAATGCCAGGAACATCCAGCTTCTGATCGAGCGGCTTCGCGGGGCGCTGGGTCTTCCGGACACCGCCACGCCCCACGCGCTTCGCCATTCCTTTGCCACGCATCTCCTCTCCAATGGCGCCGACCTCCGCGTCATCCAGGAGCTGCTGGGACACGCCAGCCTGTCGACCACGCAGGTCTATACGGAAGTGAATCGCGCCCATTTGCTGGAGCAATACCGAAAGGCCCACCCTCGCGCATGAAACGCCTCGCTGCTGCCGTATTCACACTGCTCGTCTTTATCGGAGGCGCGCGCGCCGAAGCGCCGCCCGTCTGCACCGGCAACGACCTGTTGGCCACCCTCAAAGCCGATCACCCCCGCGACTATGATGCGGTGATCGCGGAAGCCGCCGAGATACCCAATGGCGAGGCCATCTTCTGGAAGATCGAGCGGGAAGGCCTGAAGCCGTCCTGGCTCTTGGGCACGGCCCATGTGACCGACCCCCGGGTGACAGAACTGTCGCCCGCCATGTCCGAGGCGCTCGCGGGCGCATCCACGGTCGCCCTCGAACTCAAGGAATTGCGCGACCCCCAGGCCATGGCGGTGGCGTCGTTCCGTTATGCCAAGCTGATGGTCCTGCCGCCAGACGAGTCGCTCTGGGATCTTGTACCCGATGACCAGGAATCCCTCGTCCGCGACAATCCCAATCTGCCGCCGGGCGCCGCCGGCACGCTGTTCGGTTATCAGCCATGGGTCGTTGCCGCCATGCTGTCCATTCCGCCCTGCGAGTTCGCCCGCAAGGCGGCAGGCCTCGACACGCTCGACACCATCATCGCGCGCACCAGCGACAAGCAGCACATACCGCTGGAAGGACTCGAGACGGTCGAGGAACAGCTGTCGGTGCTCTCCGGCATGCCGGTGGATCTGCAGGTGAAATATCTGCTCGCTGTTGCAAAGCTGGGAACCAGGACGGCCGACTATTTCGAGACGCTCATCAGTCTCTACGCCCAGCATAACGTGCCGGCCTACATTCCGCTGATGACGCGGTTGGAACCGATGGACAAGGACGGCGAGGCGATGATGGCCTTCGTCGAGGAGGAACTGACCCGCAAGCGCAACCACACCATGGCGAACCGTGCCGCCGCCCTCCTGGCAAAGGGCAACGTCTTCATTGCAGTGGGCGCATTGCACCTCCCCGGCGATGAAGGTCTGGTGGAACTGATCCGTGAGGCGGGCTACAAGGTGTCGCCCATCAACTGAGCGTTCCATCTTGCCCGCCATCGATCACGTCGCCTCCGACGCAGACATTCCGAAACACGCAGCCGTCGCCGTGATCGGCGGCGGGGTTGCGGGAATTGCAACCGCACTCGAGCTGGCCGAACGCGGCATCGACGTCGTGGTGCTGGAAAAGGGCGAAATCGCCGCCGAGCAATCCAGCCGCAACTGGGGCTGGTGCCGCCAGATGGGCCGCGATCCCCGCGAAATTCCCCTGATCCTCGAGTCCCTCGATCAGTGGCGGCGCATGGATGCGCGCATCGAGGGCAAGACGGGCTTCACCGAATGCGGCATTCTCTATCTCTGCGAAACGGATGCCGAGCTCGCCGCCAAGCAGAATTGGTATGAGCAGCACGGCAGGCCCTATCAGCTCGACATCCGCATGATCTCCGGCGCCGAAGCCGAAGAGCGCCAGCCCGGCAGTACGAGACCGTGGAAGGGCGCGCTGTTCTCGCCAACCGACGGCCGCGCGGAACCGTTCAAGGCCGTGCCGGCGATGGCCGAAGGTGCGCGCCGCAAGGGTGCGAAAATCATCACCAATTGCGCCGTGCGCGGCCTCGAGACGAAGGCCGGCCGCGTTTCTGCCGTCGTCAAGGAAAGAGGCACGATCGCCTGCGATACGGTCGTGCTGGCGGGTGGCGCGTGGTCACGGCGGTTCTGCACCAATCTCGGCATCGAATTGCCGCAGCTCACCGTCATCAACTCGGTCATGCGGAGCGAGCCCATCGACACCGGCCTCGGCCATTCCTGTTCCGGTGGACGCTTTGCCTTTCGCAAGCGCATGGATGGCGGTTACACCATCTCCCATCGTCACTTGTCAGTGGCCGACATCCTGCCCGATAGTTTCCGGCTATTCTCTAGGTTTCTGCCGGCCCTCATGCTGGATTTCAGCGGACTGAAGTTGCGGCTCGGCAAGCGGTTCTTCGACGAAGCGCGCCTCAAGCGGCGGTGGGCGCTGGACGAGGTCTCGCCCTTCGAACAGGTCCGCATTCTCGATCCCGAACCAGTTCATCCGGTTCTTGATGAGGCCGCAGGGAGCCTCAAAGACTACTTCCCAGCCTTCCGCGATATGAAGATCGCCGAACGCTGGGCCGGCGCCATCGACGCCATGCCGGATGCCGTGCCGGTGATCTCGAAGGTCGACAAGCTGGAGGGATTTCACTTGTGCACCGGCTTTTCGGGCCACGGTTTCGGACTGGGTCCGGGAGCCGGCAAACTGATGGCGCAACTGGTGACGGGCGAAACGCCATGCGTCGATCCCGCGCCATTCCGCTACACACGCTATTTCGATGGCACCAACCCGCGGCCGGTGACAGGTTTGTGATTACGCCGCTGCCCGGTGAGCATGCTCCAGCGCGCGCTGCACGGTTTCCAGCAACTTCTCGGGCTGCACCGGCTTCCTCATGAATTCGAACAGCTTGAGGTGCACGGCGCGCATTTGTGTGGCCTGCTCGACGTCGGCGGTGATCATCACATAGACCGACTTGCAGCCCATGGCCTGCATCTTCTCGACCACGTCGAGACCGTTCTTCAGGCTGCCGAGGCGGTAGTCGAAAAGGCCCACGGCAAAGCTCTGACCCATGGCGAATTCGATTGCAGAATCGGCATCAGCAAAGGCCTTCACCCTGTAACCGCACTCGTCCAGGAGGTCGGCAACGCTCGACAGCAAGTCGATGTCGTCATCGAGGACCAGAATATCGACCTGTTTGGACTGCGACATGACTTTCCCTTCCTTTGGATGGGGAAAACTCTAGTGCCCGCAGGTGTACCCTAGGTTAACGCATCAGGAATGGATGGCACGACCTGCGACTGCAAGCGCCGCCTCTTTTACAGCTTCTGCGAGTGTTGGATGTGCGTGACACGTGCGGGCCAGATCCTCCGCGGACCCGCCAAACTCCATTAAAACCGCCACTTCGTGGATCAGTTCGCCAGCCATCGGTCCGACGATGTGGCAGCCGAGCACGCGATCCGTCTTGGCATCCGCCAGAACCTTGACGAAACCGTCGGTTGTCTGGTTGGCCTTGGCCCGCCCGTTGGCGAGAAACAGAAACTTGCCAGCCTTGTAGTCGATACCGGCGGCTTTCAGGTCTTCCTCCGTCTTGCCGACGGCCGCCACTTCCGGCGAGGTGTAGACGACGCCGGGGATGACATCATAATTCACATGACCGGCCTGGCTCGCCAGGATCTCGGCCAGCGCAATGCCTTCGTCCTCGGCCTTGTGGGCCAGCATCGGCCCGCGGACGACATCGCCGATGGCATAGATGCCCGGCACATTGGTGGCGAAATGGGCGTCGATCTCGACCCGGCCACGGTTGTCGCGCTTGACGCCGACGTCGTCCAGTCCAAGGCCCTCCGTGTACGGAACACGGCCCACTGCCACCAGCACCACATCGGCCTCGATTGTCTCTGCCGCACCGCCCGCCGCAGGTTCGACCGACAGCGTCACCTTGTTCTTGGACGTCTTGGCGCCCGTGACCTTGGAAGAAAGCTTGAAGCTGAAGCCCTGCTTCTGCAGCATGCGCTGGAAATTCTTGGCGACGTCGCCGTCCATGCCGGGAAGAATGCGATCGAGATATTCGATCACCTTCACCTTGGCGCCGAGGCGTGCATAGACGGAACCGAGCTCGAGGCCGATCACGCCGGCCCCGATCACCACCAGTTCGCCCGGAACCTTCTTGAGCTCCAGCGCGCCCGTCGACGACACGATACGTTCCTCGTCGATGTCGATGCCCTTGAGCTTCGCGACATCGGAGCCCGTGGCGATGATGATGGACTTGGACTCGATGTTGTCATGGCCCACTGACACCTTGCCGGGTGCCGTGATCTTGCCTTCGCCGCGGAACACGGTGATCTTGTTCTTCTTGAACAGGAACTCGATGCCCTTGGTGTTGCCGTCGATGGCTTCCTGCTTGAAACCCATCATCTTGGCGAAGTCGAACGATGGCTTCGCCTCGATCCCCATCTTGGCGAAGGAATGTCCCGCTTCGTGATAGAGTTCGGAGGCGTGCAGCAAGGCCTTGGACGGAATGCAACCGACATTGAGGCAGGTGCCGCCATGGCTCGCGCGCTTTTCGACGACGGCCACCGTCATGCCGAGCTGGGCGCAGCGGATGGCGCACACATAGCCGCCAGGTCCGGTGCCGATGATGGTGACGTCAAACTGGTTCGCCATTGATCTCTATTCCTATTGCTGCTCAGCAGCGGCCGCCGGCCACTGCGACGATGGTTCCCGCGACATAGGTCGACTGGTCGGAGGCAAGCCACATCATGGCGTCCGCCACCTCATCGGCCGATCCCTCGCGCTTCATCGGGATCACGTCGCGCATCATCTTGACGCGGCCCGGGATACCCGAACTGTCGTGGATGTCCGTATCGATGATGCCGGGGCGCACCGCATTGACGCGGATGCCTTCGGCAGCCACCTCGCGGCCAAGCCCGATGGTCATGACGTCGATGGCGCCCTTGCTCGCCGCATATTCGATGCCGAGCCCGGGCGCACCCAGCACGGACGCCGCCGACGACAGGTTGACGATGGCGCCGCCCTTGCCGCCGTGCTTGGTCGACATGCGCTTCACCGCTTCCCGCGCGCACAGGAACGAGCCTAAGATGTTAATGTCGAACAGGTGCTTCAATCGCTCGGTCGACATCTCGTCGAGCCGCGCCTGGCTGCCCATGATGCCGGCATTGTTCATCAGCACCTTCAAGGTCCCCAGCTTGTCGGCTGCGGCGAACAGGGCCAGCACGTCAGCCTCGACGCCGACGTCGCCCTTGACGGCCACGGCCTTGCCGCTGCTTGCTTCGATGCTCTTCACAACCTCGTCGGCGGCCTTGGCATTCGTGGCGTAATTCACCACCACCGTATACCCCGCCTTGCCGAGCTTCAACGCAACGGCCCGGCCAATGCCGCGGCTACCTCCGGTGACGATGGCAACGTCTGTCATTGAAACCCCTCTTTCCTGTCATGATATCGCGTGCCTTGGGGCATCCCCCAGAAGAATGGCCGGGTCAAGCCCGGCCATGATGAATGTCATCAGTTCTCTAGAGATCCAGCAGCGCCCGCTGCGGGTCCTCAAGGTTCTCCTTGACGCGAACCAGGAAGGTCACCGCCTCCTTGCCGTCGACGATGCGGTGATCGTAGGAGAGCGCCAGATACATCATCGGGCGGATCACCACCTGCCCGTTCACCGCCATCGGCCGCTCCTGGATCTTGTGCATGCCGAGGATGCCGGATTGCGGCGCGTTGAGGATCGGGGTCGACATCAGCGAACCGTAGACGCCACCGTTCGACAGGGTGAAGGTGCCGCCCTGCATATCGGAAATCTGCAACTGGCCATCACGCGCCCGCCGGCCGAAATCGGCGATGGTTTTCTCGACCCCGGCGAAAGAGAGTTGATCGGCATCGCGCAGCACCGGCACCACGAGGCCCTTCTCGGTGCCGACCGCAACGCCGATGTGGTAGTAGTTCTTGTAGACGATATCGTCGCCGTCGATCTCGGCATTAACCGCCGGAATTTCCTTCAGCGCCTGGATGCACGCCTTCACGAAGAAGCTCATGAAGCCGAGCTTCACGCCGTGTTTCTTCTCGAAGACATCCTTGTACTGGTTGCGGAGCGCCATGGTGGCGCTCATGTCCACCTCGTTGAAGGTGGTGAGCATGGCGGCCGTGTTCTGCGCATCCTTGAGGCGCCGCGCGATGGTGAGCCGCAGCCGCGACATGCGCACGCGCTCTTCGCGGCTGGCGTCGGTCGGCGCGGATGGCGCACGTGCCGCCGGCGCAGGCGCCTCCGGAATGACCAGCGGCTTTGTTTCGACGACGGGTGCGGCAGGCTTTTCCAGATGCGCGATCACGTCGCCCTTGGTGAGGCGGCCATCCTTGCCGGTACCGGCGATGGCCGACGTATCGGCCTTGTTTTCCTCCACCATCTTGCGCACGGCGGGAGAGAGCGGTGCCTCGGCGGCCTTTGCTGCAGCAGGTGCGGGCTCAGCCACCTTGGCCGGTGTTTCTGATACGGCCGGCGTTGCCCCGGCAGCACCCTCCTCGATCAAACCGAGCAACGCTCCGACATTGACCGTGGACCCCGGTCCCACTTCGATCGAAGCCAGCTTCCCGGCCGCAGGAGACGGCACTTCGACCGTCACCTTGTCAGTCTCCAACTCGACCAGCGGTTCATCGGCCTTGACGGCCTCGCCAGCCTGCCTGAACCATTTCGCGATCGTCGCCTCGCTGACCGATTCACCAAGCGCCGGAACGCGGATTTCTTTCGCCATCACCTTTTTCCCTTAAGCTTTGCTGTCGCCAAGTGCGTCTTCGAGGAAGGCTCTGAGCTCCTTCAGATGGCGGCTCATCAAACCTGTCGCCGTCGAGGCGGAGGCTGGCCGTCCCGCATAGCGCGGACGCGGCTTTTCGGCCTTGATGTAGTCGAGCACACGCTCGATCATCGGCTGGGCATAACTCCAGGCGCCCATGTTGTAGGGCTCTTCCTGGCACCACACGAACTCCGCCTGCTTGAAGCGCTGCAGGATGTTGATGAGCGCCTTGTGCGGCCATGGATAGAGCTGCTCGATCCGCAACAAGTAGATGTCGTTGACACCGCGCTTCTCGCGTTCCTCGTGGAGATCGTAATAGACCTTGCCGGAACACAGGATCACCCGGCGGATCTTGTCATCGGAGGCGAGCCTGATCGCTTCATCCGTGTGCATCTCAGCGTCGTCCCACAACAGGCGGTGGAAAGTCGTGCCTTCGTCCATCAGAGCCAGCGGCGAGGTCGCCCGCTTGTGACGCAACAACGACTTGGGCGTCATCATGATCAGCGGCTTGCGAATGTCGCGCTTGAGCTGACGCCTGAGGATATGGAAATAGTTGGCCGGCGTCGTACAGTTGGCGACCTGCATGTTGTCTTCGGCGCACATCTGCAAATAGCGCTCGAGACGCGCCGAAGAATGTTCCGGCCCCTGCCCTTCATAGCCATGCGGCAACAGGCAGACGAGGCCGGACATGCGCAGCCATTTGCGCTCGCCACTCGAGATGAACTGGTCGAACACCACCTGGGCGCCATTGGCGAAGTCGCCGAACTGCGCCTCCCAAAGAGTGAGCGCATTGGGCTCGGCCAGCGAATAACCATACTCGAAGCCCAGAACCGCCTCTTCAGAGAGCATCGAGTTGATCGCTTCAAGCTTGACCTGCTGGCCCTTGATCAGGTGGTTGAGCGGCGTGTAGCGCTTCTCTGTTTCCTGATTGACGAGGACAGCGTGACGCTGTGAGAAGGTGCCACGCTGCACATCCTGGCCCGAGAGCCGGACCGGAAAGCCTTCCATCAACAGAGTGGCGAAGGCGAGATGCTCCGCCATCGCCCAATCGAGACCATGGCCATCTTCGATCATCTTGCGGCGGTGATCGAGCACACGCTGCATGGTGCGATGAACCTTGAAAGTCTTGGGGATCTTGGTGAGCTTGAGGCCGAGCGATTTCAGCTTGTCGGCGGCCACGCCGGTATCGCCCTTGCGCGGCTCCTCGTGATCCTTCGCCGCCCTGAGACCCGACCAGCGGCCGTCCAGCCAGTCGGCCTTGTTGGCCTTGTAGCTTTCGGCGACTGCAAAGTCCTCGTCCAGCGTCTTGCGGTAGTGCGCCTTCATCGCATCGAACTCGTCGGCCGAAATCACACCTTCGTCGATGAGCCGCTTGCCATAGAGCGCAACTGCCGTGGGATGCGAGGCAATCCGCTTGTACATCAAGGGCTGGGTGAAGGCCGGCTCATCGGTCTCGTTGTGGCCGAAGCGGCGATAGCAGAACATGTCGATCACCACCGGCTTCTTGAACTTCTGCCGGAACTCGATGGCGATCTTGGCGGCATAGACCACGGCTTCCGGATCATCGCCGTTGCAATGGAAGATCGGCGCCTCGATCATCTTGGCGACGTCGGAAGGATATGGCGAAGACCTCGACCAGATGGGCGACGTGGTGAAGCCAATCTGGTTATTGACGATGAAGTGGATTGATCCGCCCGAGCGGTGTCCGCGCAGGCCCGACAGGCCGAAGCACTCCGCCACGACTCCTTGCCCGGCAAAAGCCGCGTCACCATGGAGCAGCAGCGGCAGCACGGTGATGCGCTCCTTGTCGCCGCGCTGATCCTGCTTGGCGCGCGCCTTGCCCAGCACCACGGGATCGACGATCTCGAGATGTGATGGATTGGCGGTGAGCGAGAGATGCACGTTGTTGTCGTCGAAGGCACGATCGGATGAGGAGCCCAGGTGATACTTCACATCGCCCGAGCCTTCGACTTCGTCCGGCGTCGACGAGCCGCCCTTGAACTCATGGAAGATCGCCGAGAACGGCTTCGACATCACATTGGCCAGCACATTGAGCCGGCCGCGATGCGCCATGCCGAACACGATCTCCTTGAGACCGAGCTGGCCGCCACGCTTGATGATCTGTTCCAGCGCCGGGATCATCGCTTCGCCGCCATCGAGGCCGAAGCGCTTGGTGCCGGTGTATTTCACATTGAGGAAGTTCTCGAAGCCCTCGGCCTCGATCAGCTTGTTGAGGATCGCCTTCTTGCCGTTGGAGGTGAAGCTGATCGACTTGTCGGGTCCTTCGATCCGCTCCTGGATCCAGCCCTTCTGCTCGGGGTCGGAAATATGCATGAACTCGACGCCCAGCGTGCCGCAATAGGTACGCTTCAGGATGTCGACGATTTGGCGCACCGTGGCGTGTTCGAGGCCCAGCACCTTGTCGAGGAAGATCGGCCGGTCCATGTCGGCCTCGCTGAAGCCGTAGGACGCGGGATCGAGCTCCGGATGGGTCTGTTCCTGCTTGAGGCGCAACGGATCGAGATCGGCCGCCAGATGGCCGCGCATGCGATAGGCGCGGATCATCATCAGCGCACGGACCGAATCCATCGTCGCCTTGCGCACGTCATCCGGCGAAAGTCCCGCCGCCTTTTCGCCCGGCGCCGCCTTGCCGGGCTTGGGCGTTATGGGTGCCGCCGGCCAATTGCCGTCCAGCGCCGCCACGAGTTCGCCCGATTCCGGCCTCGGCCAGTCCTTGCGCTGCCATGACGGCCCGTTGATCTGTTCCTTGGCGAGCTCGGCATTGTCTTCGAGACCGGCAAAGAACTGCCGCCAGTGCTGGTCCACGGCGGCCGGATTTTCCAGGTATTTGGCGTAGAGCTGTTCGATGAACTGGGCATTTCCTCCATACAGGAAGGAGGTTTGCTCGAATGCGGTCGTCAGATCTGTCTTGTTCATCGGTCTGTCCCCGAACCTGTTACAAGGGTCCGGCCTCGAGTTTACGCTTAGTTTCCTTTGAGCTTCTTAACGAGTGTCTTGCCGAGCATTGCTGGCGAATCTGAGACGGCGATGCCGGCCGCCTTCATCGCCTCGATCTTGGATTCCGCCCCGCCCTTGCCGCCGGAGATGATGGCGCCGGCATGGCCCATGCGGCGGCCCGGAGGTGCCGTGCGGCCGGCAATGAAGCCCACCATCGGCTTCTTGCGCTTGGACCTGGCGATGAACTCGGCCGCATCCTCTTCCGCCGAACCGCCGATCTCGCCGATCATGATGATCGATTCCGTGGCATCGTCGGCGAGGAACATCTCCAGCACGTCGATGAACTCGGTGCCCTTCACCGGGTCGCCGCCGATGCCGACGGCCGTCGTCTGGCCAAGGCCTTCCTGAGTGGTCTGAAACACGGCTTCATAGGTAAGCGTGCCGGAGCGGGAAACAATCCCCACCGAACCCTTTTGGAAGATGTTGCCGGGCATGATGCCGATCTTGCATTCATCGGGGGTCAGCACGCCCGGGCAATTGGGCCCGATCAGCCGCGACCTGGAGCCAGACAGCGCCCGCTTCACCTTCACCATGTCCATCACCGGAATGCCCTCAGTGATGGCGACGATCAGCGGGATTTCGGCGTCGATGGCCTCGAGGATGGCATCGGCCGCGAACGGCGGCGGCACGTAAATCACCGAGGCATCCGCACCGGTCGCCTGCTTCGCGTCATAGACGGTGTCGAACACCGGCAGCCCGATATGGGTCTGCCCGCCCTTGCCGGGGGTGACGCCAGCGACCATCTGCGTGCCGTAGGCGATGGCCTGCTCGGTGTGGAATGTGCCGTTGTTGCCGGTGATGCCCTGGCAGATGACCTTGGTGTTCTTGTCGATGAGGATTGACATCACGCAGCTTCCTTCACAGCCCTAACGATCTTCTTTGCGGCATCGTCGAGATCGTCGGCCGGGATGACATTGAGGCCGGAGTCATTGATGATCTTCTTGCCGAGATCGACATTGGTGCCTTCGAGGCGGACGACGAGGGGAACCGAAAGTCCCACCTCCTTCACCGCCGCGATCACGCCCTCGGCGATCACGTCGCACTTCATGATGCCGCCGAAGATGTTGACGAGGATGCCCTTCACCTTCGGGTCGGCGGTGATGATCTTGAATGCCGCCGCCACCTTCTCCTTGGTCGCCCCGCCGCCCACGTCGAGGAAGTTGGCGGGCTCGGCGCCATAGAGCTTGATGATGTCCATGGTCGCCATCGCCAAGCCGGCCCCGTTCACCATGCAGCCGATCGAGCCGTCGAGCGCCACATAGGAAAGAT
>CAZECZ010000076.1:0-20292 GCA_964510815.1 uncultured Aestuariivirga sp. | reverse complement strand
TGGCCTTCACCACGCTGGCCGAACGCTGGAGTGCGAAGGCGTGATCCATCTCGATCAGGTCACATTCCGCTACGAGGACATGCGGATGCTGTTCGATGCGGTGTTTCCGGCGGGCAGCCTGACGGCGGTGATCGGGCCGTCGGGCGCGGGGAAGTCGACACTGCTCAACCTGGTGGCGGGATTCGAGATGCCGGTTTCGGGCCGCGTGCTGATCGGCCCGCAGGATGTGACGGCGCTGCCGCCCGACAGGCGGCCGGTGAGCATGATCTTCCAGGACAACAATACCTTTGCCCATCTCGACCTTTGGCAGAACGTGGCGATCGGGATGTCGCCGTCGCTGAAGCTCGATGGCGCACAATCCAAGCGGGTCGATGCGGCATTCGACAAGGTGGGATTGGGCGCGCTCAAGCATCGCAAACCCGGTGAAGTCTCGGGCGGCGAGCGCCAGCGCGTGGCGATCGCGAGGGCCCTGGTGCGCGACCGGCCGGTGCTGCTGCTGGACGAGCCCTTCGCAGCGCTTGGTCCTGCGTTGCGGGCCGACATGCTGGAGCTCGTGAAGGCCATGCAGGCGGAACGCGAGATGACAGTGCTGATGGTGACGCACCAGCCGGAAGACGCGGTCGCCGCCGCGACCCATACCGCCTATCTGGAGCAGGGACGGATCGTGGCCCTGCGGCCCACGGCGGAGTTGTTCAAGGCGACCGATATCCCGGGCCTCGCGGCTTATCTGGGGGACTGGAGAAGCACGGCCGAATGAGATAGGACCCCGCCCATGAGCAGGATCCTCCTTCATCTCCGCAACATCGGCCTCACCTTCGGCGGCAGGCCCATCCTCGAGGACGCCGAACTGGCGGTGGCCGAGGGCGAGCAGGTGGCACTTGTCGGGCGCAACGGATCGGGCAAGTCGACATTGCTGAAGATTGCCGCCGGCATGGTGGAAGCCGATCACGGCGAGCGCTGGCTGCAGCCGGGCACGACGATCCGTTATCTGCCGCAGGAACCGGACCTTTCGGCCTACGGCACCGTGCTGGACTATGTCGATTCGGGGCTGGGTCCGGCCGGCGACCATCACCGTTGCACCTACCTGTTGCGCGAGTTGGGGATGACCGGCGACGAAGACCCGAAGCGGCTGTCCGGCGGCGAGATCCGCCGTGCCGCCATCGCCCGCACACTGGCGCCGGAGCCGGACATCCTGCTCCTGGACGAGCCCACCAACCATCTCGACCTGCCGGCCATCGAATGGCTGGAAGCGGAACTCAAGTCGCTGCGCTCGGCCTTCGTGCTGATCAGCCATGACCGGCGCTTCCTGGAGGCACTGACCAATCGCACGGTATGGCTCGACCGCGGCGCATCGCGGCGGCTGGAGCGCGGCTTCGCGAGTTTCGAAACCTGGCGCGACGAGGTGCTGGCCAATGAAGAGGCCGAGCAGGTGCTGCTCGCCAAGCGGATCGAGGCGGAAGAGCACTGGATGCGCTATGGCGTGACCGCCAGACGCAAGCGCAACATGCGGCGCGTCGAATTGCTCGCCACGTTGCGCAAGCAGGTGAAGGAGCATATGGGCCAGCAGGGGGCGGTGAGGATGGCGGCGTCTTCCGGCGATCTCTCGGGCAAGCTGGTGGCGGAAGCCAAGGGAATCAGCAAGGCGTTCGGCGAGCGCAAGATCGTCAGCAATCTCGATCTTCTCATCATGCGCGGTGACCGGCTGGGCATCGTGGGCCCGAACGGTGCCGGGAAGACGACGCTGATCAGACTTTTGACCGGCGAATTGGCGCCGGATGCGGGAACCGTGCGCCTTGGCACCAACCTGCAGACCGTGATGCTGGATCAGAGCCGGATGAGCCTCGATCCGCAAGCGACGCTGGCCGACGTCATCACCGATGGGCGGGGGTCGAGCGTCACGGTGAATGGCGAGACGAAACACGTCGTCTCCTATATGAAGGATTTCCTGTTTTCACCGGACAAGGCGCGGACTCCCGTCTCGGTGTTGTCCGGCGGTGAGCGCGGACGGCTGATCCTGGCGCGCGAACTGGCGAAGCCGTCGAACCTCCTGATCCTCGACGAACCGACCAACGATCTGGATCTCGAAACGCTGGACATGCTGCAGGAGATGCTGGCGGACTATCAGGGCACCATCATCCTGGTCAGCCACGATCGCGATTTCCTCGACAGGGTGGCGACGTCGGTCTTGATGGCGGAAGGCGACGGCAGGTGGACAGAATATGCCGGCGGCTATTCCGACATGGTGGCGCAGCGGGGTGAGGGTGTTCAGGCGCGCGAAACCAAAGTCTCACCGCAGAAGCCGGCATCGGCACCGGCGGCCACTATAGCACCGCAGGCCAAGCGCAAGCTCTCCTTCAAGGAAAAGCATGCGCTGGAAACGCTGCCGGCCGCGATGGAGAAGCTTCACGCCGAGATCGCCGGGCTGGAAGCAAGGATGGGCGATGCGTCGCTGTTCACCCGTGACCCCAAGGGGTTCGAGGCCACGACGGCGAGGCTTGCCGCGGCGCGGGACGAACTGACGGCAGCCGAAGAACAATGGCTCGAACTGGAAATGAAGCGTGAGGAACTGGAGGGCGCCTGAGCCTACCAGCCTGATCCACCGCCGCCGCCGCCACCACCGCCCGACGACCCGCCACCGAAGGACCCGGAGCTGCTGCCGGGTGCTGTCGAGGCCGAGCGCACGCTGGAGGCGAGGCTGGAGCCCAGGCTGTCGGTGAAGCTTCCCATATTACGGGAATCCCAGTTGCGGCCGGAATACCACGCGGGTGCGGCGGCACCCGCCATGGCCGCAGCGGCCAGAACGGTTGCGAACTTGGCATTCCACTCATTCTCGCAATCGAGCGCCAGGGCATAGGGCAGATAGCGCTCGAAGAGTTCCGGCGTCTTCTCCGGCGGATGCAGTACGTTGAGCCGGTCTTCCTCCGCCGTCGTCATGTACATGCGGAAGCCTTCGATCTGGTCGAGCAGCTTGCGGCCAGGTCCGGTGGGTGCCCGCAGCAAATAGAAGAACACCAGGTTCATGATGCCCATCAGCACCGCAGCGGCGATCAGCAGCAATGTGACGGGTGAGCCACCACCCATCAGGGCAACGGCGGGACCGGCAAAGCCGCCGAAGAAAAAGGGAATGAGAAAGAACAGCAGGAAGACCGACGTGAGTTTTTTGAGAATGCCCCGGTCGTTGATGAGCCCCTTGACGGCGGTCCAGGCAAAGCTGAGGACGACGCCCCACCAGATGGAGGTCCAGCCGACGGCAAAGAGCCCGAGCATGCCGTCTCCCCCCGGGAGCAACAGGGCGGACACGAGCAGGCCCAGCACGGAGATGATGGCCCCGCCCCAGAACCAGCGGAGATTGCGGATGAAGACGGAGCCTTCATACTCCTGCGACAGGGCGCTCAGCAGCCTGCTGCGGGCCGGCCTGATCTTGCCGTGATTCGATTGCTTCAAGACCGTGGTGCCCGACGGGATCGATGAGAGAAGGGCGCTTTCGGCCACGCTGAGCGGTTGCGTCTTCCGCGGCGACGAGAGCCTGGTGATGGAGAAGTTGCTGTCGTCATCGGTGATCTTCAAGTAGCCTTTGACCGCCAGGCTCACGACAGCGGCGGCGAAGCCGCGGTCATCAAAGCCTTGCTTGCGGACGAAGCGGGCACCAGCGGGGCCGAGGCCCGCTGGCGGCGTGAACAGCGGGATGATGGTGCCCTTGGGCGGATCGCGGCCGACGCGATCCCAGGCAAAGAGGTAGTAGGCGGCGGACACCATGAGGCTGAGGATCAGGGCAAAGATGCCGGCGTTGTCGGAAATCCACCAACCCCATTTGTCGCTGTCGGACGGCGGCGTGACAATGCCCTTCTGCCAGCCGACGGCGACGGTGAAACCCTGGCCAGGAATGAGACCGCGGGTGGTGCGGGCGCGGTATTCCGCGCCTGAGGCATTCAGAACCTCGAAGTCCTTGCCCTGGGCTCCCTGAAATCCCGTGTACTCCGCATGCTGCTGGATGCGGGCACCGGGCGGCAGGCGGATGATCGCCGTCGCCTCGTCGATGGGGAAGGTCCAGTCGTTGCCTGTGACGTTCCAGTAGAGTTCATCGTAGGTGTCGAAGAAGCCGAGCTGGCGCGTGGTGCGGTAGGTGATCTCGTAGGTGTGCTGGCCGAAGGGCAGGATGACATCGGCACTGCCGATGCGGATGCGCTTGCCGTTGGACAGCGATTCGAGCGACCAGTTCTCCTTTTGGCCGTCGCGGGTGACACCCAGAACCTCGAAGCCGACGACGACGCGGACGCCACGGCGGTCCGTATAGGTGGTGGGGAAGTCGCGCAGGATGCCGCGGCGGATCTGGTTGCCTTCGGCATTGAGGGTGATGGTCTCGCGCACGGTGAGCGAGGCATCCTTGTTGACGGTGACATCGCTGACGAAGCTGGAGATACGCTCATCGGCCCAGGCGGGCGAAACGAGTGCGACCAGCAGCGCGAAGACGAGGGCGAGTGCGCGGGCCATGCCGCTCACTTCTTGAAGTCGACCTTGGGCACTTCACGTGCGGCGGCGTCGCCAATCTCGAAGAACTCGGCCTTCTCGAACTTGAACTGATTGGCGATGAGATTTGTGGGGAAGCTCTCGATCATTGTATTGAGATTGCGCACGGCACCATTGTAGTAGCGCCGTGACATCTGGATCTCGTCCTCGATTCCGGAGAGCTTGTCCTGCAGGTCGCGGAAGTTGGCGTCGGCCTTGAGCTCGGGATAGGCCTCGGCGATGGCAAAGAGCCTGCCCAATGCGGCAGACATCGCCTGGCCGACGGCAGACTGTTCGCCGACGGTGCCACCGGCAATCGACTTGGCGCGGAGTTCCGCAACGTCCCGGAACAGCTTGTCTTCGTGGGCGGCATAGCCCTTCACCGTCTCGATGAGGTTCGGAATGAGGTCAGCACGGCGGCGCAATTGTACGTCGATGCCGCTCCAGCCTTCGGCCACCTTGTTCTTGTTGCTCACTAGCGCGTTGTAGGCATAGATGAGATAGCCGCCGATCACGATGATCAGTCCCAGCAAGCCATATCCGAACATGAGAATCTCCCGCCTTTGAAGCGTGGGGACTATGTTGCGATTTGGGCTGAGGATCAAGCCGCTTCACGGGCCACTGGTTCGGGCGCAAAAGGGGTGGCCCCAGCCGCCTGTGGCGGTCATAGGACAGCGATCACATGACATCTCCGCGCAACACTCCATGAAACTCTCTCCGCAAGGCTGGCTGGCCGACGCCCTGGAGCTGCTGGCGGCACTGATCTGGGGCGTGGCTTTTTATTTCCAGAAGACAGCCATGCTACATTTGGGGCCGTTCCTGTTCCTGGGGCTGAGGGCGACGATCGCCGCCGTGGCGCTGGCGCCGTTCGCGGCGCGCGAGAAGGGGGATCCGGGCATCCTGCCCATCGCTCTGCTGGGCGGGGCGTTGTTCTTCGCCGCCGCCGTCATCCAGCAGGTCGGCATCGTCGAGGCGACGGTGACGAACGCCGGCTTGCTGACGGCCCTCTACGTGGTGATGACGCCGTTCATGGTGTGGGCGCTGAAACGCCGGGCGCCAGGCCCTCTCATCTGGGCCGGCGCAGGGCTCGCCTTCATCGGCACCTGGGCGCTGGGCGGCGGCTCCTTCGCCGCCTTCACGCGGGGCGACTGGCTGATCGCCTCGTCGTCGGTGTTCTGGTCGTCCTTCATCATCACCACTGGCGAATCAGGCAAGTATGGACGGCCGCTCACCTATGTGTGCCTGCAGTTCATCGTCGTGGCGGTTATGGCACTGGCGGCAGCCTTCATGTACGAGACGGTTTCGGCCACAGCCATCTCGGATGCCATGGTACCGGTGCTCTATGTCGGTCTTTTATCAAGTGCGGTGACCTTCGGTATTCTCGCGGTATCGCTTCGATACGTTCCGCCGGCGCGAGCGGCGATCATGCTGTCGCTCGAGACGGTGTTTGCGGCCATCGCCGGCGCCGTGATGCTGGGGGAACGCCTGCCGCCCATCGGATGGATGGGTGCTGCGCTGATGTTTGCTGCTGTTGTCGTGGTGCAGGTGTCAAAACGCGATGCGGGCTGACGGGTCAGGCCCTGACCAGTTCGAACGGCCGGTCGTGCTGCAGGGACGGGATGCGGCTGCGGGTCTGGCGCACCAGATCGAGGTCGATATTGGCAACGATGACGCCTTCAGTGTCCCCGCCGTCGGCCAGCACGTGGCCCCAGGGATCGACAATCAGAGAATGTCCGAAGCACTGGCTGCCGCCCGAGAGCGTGCCGTATTGGCAGGGGGCAATGACGAAGACGCCATTTTCTATGGCGCGGGCGCGCTGCAGGACGTGCCAATGGGCCTCGCCGGTCATCCGGGTGAAGGCGGCAGGTGTCGCCAGCATTTCGGCGCCGGCCTGGGCAAGGCTGCGGTAGAGATGGGCGAAGCGGAGATCGTAGCAGATCGACAGGCCGATCGATCCTTCGACGCAGGGGCTGATGATGGCCTTGTCGCCCGGCGCGATGGTAGCGGATTCGCGATAGACCTTGCCGGGACCGAGATCCACATCGAACAGGTGGATCTTGTCGTAGCGGGCGGCAATGGTGCCTTGCGGCGTGATCATGTAGCCGCGGTTGTTGATGCGGCCGTCAGCGGCCTTTACGCCGATGGAACCGACGAGAATCCAGATGTTGAGCTCATTGGCGAGCGCATTCATGGCCGGTATGACCGGGTGGTCCATTTCCTCGGGCGCCACGGGATAGAGAAGACCGTCACGGGAATCGAGGCCGGCGCAATACTCCGGTAGGGCCACGAACTGGGCGCCCTGCCCCGCGGCGTCGCGGATCAGGCGGGTGAGGACATCGATATCATGAAGGACATCGGGGGTGGCAGAGTTCTGGACACAGGCGGCTTTGAAGGTCATGGCCGCACCTTAACGCCCTCATCCGCCAGGGTGAAGAAGGAATGGATGACATGTAGTGCCGCACGCGACCGGAGGCAGACCATCCATTCCTCCATCTCGACGGTCCAGTCCTCGATCCGCAGCGTGGACAGGCGGCGGTCTGGCACAACCTCGCCTTCCGACATGATGGCGAGCCCCACGCCCTGAGCCGCGGCCTCGCGGGCGGCCTCGCGGCTTTCGATCTCGATGGTATCGTGGAGCCGAAGGTTTCGACTCCGAACTTCATCGAGCAACAAACGGCGGGTGGCGGAGCCTTCCTCGCGCAGGATCAGCGGCAGCTTTACCAACTCAGCGAACCCGATTCCACCCAGGCGCGACAGCTGAGACGCACGTTGGACCACGGCGACAAGCGGGTCGCTGCGCAGGCGGCGTGACAACAGCGTGTCATCGGGCGGGTGTTCAGCGGTCACAGCAATGTCGATGGCGAAGTCGTGGAGTTGCTTCAGGAGGTCCGACGAATTGCCGGTGACGAGGCGGACGGCAATCCGCGGATGGCGAAGGCGGAAGCGGGCGAGCTGGGGCAGGACGTGGGAGGCGGCATCGGCGCCGATGGTGAGCTGTCCCTCTTCCAGGGTGCGAGCGCGGGACAGCAGTTCCACCGCCTGGGTTTCGGCTTCAAACTGACGCTCGGCGATGGCGAAGAGCTTGCGGCCCATGTCAGTGAGGGTGACGCCTTGCGGCGTGCGGTTGAACAGTTGGACGCCATAGGTTTCCTCCAGTTTCCGCACATGGTCGGAAATGGCGGGCTGGGTGAGGGCTAGGCGCTCGGCGGCGCGGGAGAAGCCGCCGTGGACGGCAACGGCATGAAAGGCCTTGAGCTGGGCATGTCGCATATCGTTCAAACTTATGTGATCCATAAGAACATACGATTTGACTGATAGGCATGCAAGGCGCAGTGAAGCGCCGACACAGGAGATCACCCCACATGGATCGCATCACCCGCCGCTACACCGGGCCCGAGGGGCAGGAGGACATGCCCTACCTGCTGACACCCGGGCCGCTCACCACGTCGCGCACCGTCAAGGCCGCCATGCTGGCCGACTGGGGCTCACGCGACGTCGAGTTCCGCAAACTCGTGGCCGACATCCGGAAAGGCCTGCTGAAGCTGGCGGGCTGCGACGAGAGCTACGAGTGCGTGATCATGCAGGGCTCCGGCACCTTCGCCATCGAAGCAGCACTCGGCTGCTTCTGTCCGGCGGAGGGGGCCAAGACGCTGGTGGTGGCCAATGGCGCCTATGGCGACCGGGCGGCGGCGATCCTCAAGCGCATCGGCCGTCCGGTGGTGAAGATCGACAAGGGCGACAGCGCCGCACCGACGCCGGACGAGGTGGCGGCCCAACTCGACGCCGATCCGGAGATCAGCCATGTGTGGGTCATCCACTGCGAGACGACCTCCGGCATCGTCAACCCGATCCATGACATCGCCAAGGTGGTGAAGGCGCGCCACAAGGTGTTCATGGTGGATGCCATGTCGTCCTTCGGGGCGTTGCCGCTCGATATGGGCGTGGGGATGGACGTGATGGTCTCGTCCTCCAACAAGTGCATCGAGGGCGTGCCCGGTTTCTCTTATGTGCTGGTGAAGCGCGGCATGCTGGAGGCATCGAAGGGCAAGTGCCATTCGGTGGTGCTCGATCTCTTCGAGCAATGGAAAGGGCTGGAAGCCAACGGCCAGTTCCGCTTCACGCCGCCGACTCACGCGCTCGTCGCCTTCCACCAGGCGATGAGTGAACATGAACAGGAAGGCGGTGTTCCGGCGCGCGGCGAACGCTATGCGCGCAATGCGGCTCTCCTGATTTACGGCATGCGCGAGATGGGCTTTACCACGCTGCTCTCCGACAACGAGGCAGGCCCCATCATCCAGACCTTCCTCACGCCGCGCGATCCTCATTTCGATTTCGAGAAATTCTACGAGGCGCTGCGGGTGCGCGGCTTCGCCATCTATCCCGGCAAGCTCACCAAGCGGCCGTCGTTCCGCATCGGCACCATCGGCAAAGTGGACGAGGGCGTGATGAAGGCGACACTGACAGCGATCCGCGAAGTCCTCAGCGACATGAAGGTGACGGACATGACGCCGCTCGAACTGGAACGCAAGCCGGTCACCGTCAACGGCCGCACCTATAATTGGCCGAAGCAGCCGCTGGTGGTGATCTGCTGCGATGGCAGCGAACCTGATTACATGGAAGTGGCGATGGCGGCAGGGCTGATGCCCAACCTGCAGAAGATCATCGCCAAGGGCGAGAACCGGCGGGGGCATTCGGTGATCCCGAGCTTCACCAATCCCAACAATCTCTCCATCGTCACCGGACGGCCGCCGAACGTGCATGGCATCTGCGGCAACTATCTCATCGATCCGGCCACGGGGCAGGAGACGATGATGAACGATCCGAAATGGCTCCGCGCGCCGACGATCTTCGAGGCGTTCCAGAAGGAAGGTGCCTCGGTCGCAGTGGTGACCGCCAAGGACAAGCTGCGCCTGCTGCTGTCCAAGGGTCTCGTCTACAACGGCACGGCGGTGGCGTTCTCGTCGGAGAAGGCCGACAAGGCCACGCTGGCCGACAATGGCATCGCCGATGTCTGCAAGATGGTGGGCATGGGCGTGCCCGACGTCTATTCGGCGGAACTGTCGGAGTTCGTGTTCGCCGCGGGCGTGAAGCTGTTGAAGTCGATGCGGCCCGATCTCATGTATCTCTCCACCACCGACTATGTGCAGCACAAATATGCGCCGGGTTCTGAGGGCGCCAATGCATTCTATGCGATGATGGACAAGTATCTGGGCGCGCTCGATCAGGGCGGCGCCACAGTCGTCATCGTGGCCGACCACGGCATGAAGGACAAGCATCTGGCGAACGGCGAACCGGACGTGGTCTATCTGCAGGATGTGCTCGACGCGCGTTTCGGAGAAGGCAAGACCAAGGTGATCCTGCCGATCACCGATCCTTACGTGGTGCATCACGGTGCACTCGGCTCCTTCGCCACGGTCTATGTCTATGGCCCGGCGCTCCCGGAGGTGATGGCGGAGATCCGGGTTCAGCCGGGGATCGACGTGGTGCTCGACAAGCCCGGCGGCTGCGCCCGCTTCGAATTGCCGGAAGACCGGATGGGCGACATCATCGTCGTCTCCGGCGGGCTGAAGGGCTCGAAGGTGATCGGCACGTCGCGGGACAAGCACGACCTCTCGGGGCTGAACGAACCCTTGCGCTCGCACGGCGGGCTCACCGAACAGGAGATTCCCGTGATCTCCAACCGCAAACTGAAAGACCTGCCGGCGCAGCTTCGCAACTTCGATGCCTTCGCGCTGGGCTGCAACCATGCCGTGGAGGCCTGAGCCATGAATGCCCCTGAACTGAAGCGCCCTGTGATCAAGGAGTCGATGCGGATCGGCGGAAAGAAGGTCGACGCCGACGGCGTCGTACCGGTGCATTATCCGTACACGAACGACATCATCGGCACGGTGCCGGCGGGCCGGGCCGAACATGCGGCGCGGGCCTTTGCCATCGCTGCGGCCTACAGGCCGAAGCTGACGCGTTACGAGCGCCAGCAGATCCTGTTCCGCACGGCCGAGCTGATCCGCGACCGGCGCGAGCAGCTGGCCGACCTCATCACGCTGGAGCTCGGCCTCTCCAAGAAGGACTCGCTCTATGAATGCGGCCGGGCCTACGACGTCTACTCTCTGGCGGGACAACTCTGCATTCTCGACGATGGGCAGATTTTTTCCTGCGATCTGACACCGCAGGGCAAATCGCGCAAGATCTTCACCAAGCGCGAACCGGTTGGCGTGATCTCGGCGATCACGCCGTTCAACCATCCGCTCAACATGGTGTCGCACAAGATCGCGCCTGCGATCGCCACCAACAATTGCGTGGTGGCGAAGCCGACGGAGCTGACGCCGCTGACCTGCATCGCGCTGGCCGACATCCTTTACGAAGCGGGCCTGCCGCCGGAGATGTTCCAGGTGGTGACCGGCTGGCCCGACGACATCGGCGACGAGATGGTGACCAACGAGAATATCGGTGTCATCACCTTCACCGGCGGCGTGCGCGTCGGCAAGATTATCGCCGCCAAGGCCGGCTACCGGCGCGCGGCGCTGGAGCTTGGCGGCAACGATCCGCTGATCGTGCTGAACGATCTCTCCGACAGCGATCTCGACAAGGCGGCGGAACTTGCCGTGGCAGGCGCCACCAAGAATTCCGGCCAGCGCTGCACGGCGGTGAAGCGCATCCTGGTACAGGAGAAGGTCGCCGACAAATTCGTCGAGCTGGCACTGGCCAAGGCCAGGAAGATCAAGTTCGGCGATCCGCAAAATCCCGACACCGACCTCGGCACCGTGGTGCACGAGGAGGCCGCCAGGACCTTCGAGGCGCGCGTCTACAAGGCTGCGGAACAGGGGGCCAAGGTGCTCTACGATCCCGGCCGCAAGGGGGCGGTGCTGCCGCCGATCACCGTCGACTTCGTGCCGCACCAGTCGGAACTGGTGTTCGAGGAAACCTTCGGGCCGGTGGTGCCGATCGTCCGCGTGCCGAATGATGACGCCGAGGTCATGAAGATTTCGAACTCGACGCCGTTCGGCCTGTCGTCAGGCGTGTGCACCAACGACCTCGGCCGCATGACGCGCTTCATCGAGGGGCTGAATGTCGGCACGGTCAACATCTGGGAGGTGCCGGGCTATCGTATCGAGATGTCGCCCTTCGGCGGCATCAAGGATTCGGGTAATGGTATCAAGGAAGGCGTCATGGAGGCCATGAAGTTCTTCACCAACGTGAAGACGTGGTCACTTCCTTGGCCGGCCTGAGGATAAATTGAACGAGAGCACCGCGGTCATCGTCAATCTGCTGGGAGGGGTCGCCCTGCTCCTGTGGGGGGTGCGCATGGTGCGCACCGGCGTCATGCGCGCCTGGGGCGACCGGCTGAAGAATTTCATTCAGCAACGGCTGGGCAACCGGTTTTCGGCCTTCGTGGCGGGCGGCGTGGCGACTGCCATCCTCGGCAGCGCCACGGCGATGACGCTGATCGTCGCCGGGCTTGCCGCGGCAGGTGCCATCGGCATGGTGCTGGGGCTGGCGGTGGTGCTGGGGGCCGACGTCGGCTCCGCTCTGGTCTCCGCGGTGTTCGCGTCCGGCTCATCTCTTACGCTTTGGGCCTCGCCCATCCTGCTGTTCGCGGGCTATGTGACATTTTCCTATTCGGAAGAATTCCGGCCGCACAATGTGGGCCGCATCCTCATCGGACTTGGGCTGATGCTGCTGTCGCTGCAACTCATCCGGCAGGCGACGGCCCCCTTGAGCACCGCGTCGCTGTTCCATGAGGTTCTGGCCGCCGTGGGAAGCCAGCCGCTGCTGGCCTTCCTCATCGGCGCAGGCCTTGCCTGGCTGTTCCATTCGACGCTGGCTGTGATCCTGCTCGTGGCCGCCTTCCTTGCCAATGGCAGCCTCGAAGTGGCGGGGGCGCTGTCATTCATCCTCGGCATCAATTTCGGCGGCGGGCTGCCGGCGGTGACCTCGACACTGGCGCTGCCGCCGGATGCGCGCCGGCTGCCATTCGCCAATTTGTTCTGCCGCGGGGTGCTGGCGATTGCCGGGATTGCCTTCATCAACCGCGTGACGCCGGTCGTGGCTCAATCGCCGCTGGGACCGGTCGAAACGGCGGTGGGCTTCCACGCCCTGTTCAACATCGCGGCCGGCCTCGTGTTCCTGCCGCTGGCGAGGCCCGTGGAATGGGCGATGAAGAAACTCCTGCCGGACACGCGGCCGGAAGAAGACCGGCTCGCAAGTCCGCGTTATCTCGACCAGCGGTCACTCGCCACGCCCTCGGTGGCACTCTCCAATGCGCTGCTCGAAACCGTGCGCATGAGCGAACTTTTGGACCGCATGTTCGAGCTGGCGCTAACGTCTCTGCGCACCGGCAGCCTCGAGAAGCTCAAGCTGCTGAAGGAGAATGACGACCGGCTCAACAGCTACCAGACCGCGCTGCAGTCCTATCTGGGCGACCTGGCGCAGCGCGAGCTGACACCGGCGGAATCACGGCGGGCGCTGGAACTCACTATATATGTGAGCAACCTCGAACATGCGGGCGACGTGATCCAGCTCAACCTCTCGGACCGGATCAAGGCCAAGGCCAAGGAATCCATTTCGTTCTCGGTGGAAGAGAAGGCGTCGCTGGACGATCTCTGCCTCATCATCCATGACAATCTCCGGCTTGCCACCGGTGTCCTGTCGTCGGGCGACGTGGAGGGCGCCAAGCGGCTTATCGCCCAAAAAGACGCCTTCCGTGCGCTCTATAGCAAGGTGCTGGACGATCATTTCCGTGCCGCACACCGGCGGCAGCAGGGCGCACTCAGGCGGAGTGCGCTCTATGTCGATCTCATTCGCGATCTTCACCGCATCAATTCGCTGATCGTGCAGGCTGGCTATCCGATCGCCGATGCGGCGGGCGTGTTGCGCGGCTCGCGGCTGCTGACGTCCGAGACCGCCGTCAGCCAAGACCCTCCGCCGACAGAACCTGCCTGATCGACATGGCCGTCTTGTCGACGATCTCGGTCAACTCCGACTCGGTGACGTTGTAGGGCGGGGCGAGGATCACCACGTCGCCATTGATGCCATCGACGTTGCCGCCGACGGGATAGCAGATGAGGCCGTTGTCGAAGGCCTTCTGGCGGATCTTCATGAACAGCTTGCGCTCGGCCTCGAAGGGCCGCTTGGTATTGCGGTCGGCAACCAGCTCGATGGCCTGGAAGAAGCCGCGGCCGCGGATATCGCCCACGGCCTCCACGTCTTTCAGTGCGCCGCCCAGCATGGTGCGGAACGGCGCTTCCAGCGCGGCCACACGCTCAACCAGCTTTTCTCTCGCCACGATCTTCTGCACGGCGACGCCGGCGGCGCAGCACGCGGTGTGGGCAGAGAAGGTGTGCCCGGTCATCGGCGCACCATGCTTGCCATGGATCGTGTCCGCGACCTTGTCCGAATAGATGGCCGCACCGAGGGGCAGGTAGCCGGCGGCGAGGCCCTTGGCGACCGACATGATGTCGGGCTCCACGCCGTCCTTTTCCAGCGCCCGCCAGGTGCCGCTGCGGCCGGAGCCGCACATGACCTCGTCCGAGATCATCAGGACGCCGTGCCGGTCGCAGATCTCGCGGATGCGTCTGGCATAACCCGGCGGTGCCGGCACGCAACCGCCCGCAGCACCGACGACAGGTTCGAAGATGAAAGCGCAGACCTTCTCGGGTCCGACGCGGAGGATTTCGTCCTCCAGTTCCCTGGCGCAGGCTTCGCCGGCGGTTTCCGCTGTCGCGCCCGGCACCGGCCGGTAGGTGTTGGCCGGAGACAGCCGCGATACGTCGAGCAGCGAGCCTTCGAAGGCGCGCTTGCGCTCGAGGAAACCCGAGACCGAGAGCGCCCCCAGCGTGTTGCCATGCCAGGAGCGTTCCCGGGCAATGAAGCGGCGGCGCGACATCTCGCCATTGGCGGCATGATACTGCAGCGCCAGCTTGAGGCAGGACTCGACCGCTTCGGAGCCACCCGTCACATAGACCATGTGGTTCAGCGTGCCGCCGACACGGCCGCGCACGATGTCGGTCAGCTCTTCCAGCGCATCGGAGGAGAAGTTGTAGCGGTAGCCATGGGCGATGCGGTCGAGCTGGGCCTTGATGGCCTCGTTCACCTCTTCATTGGAATGGCCGATGCAGTAGACCGCCGGCCCGCCCGAGCCGTCGATATATTTCTTGCCATCGACGTCATAGACATAGCTGCCCTTCGCCCAGGCAACTTTCGGAAGATCGCCGGTGGAGTGAATATGCTTGGGGAGGGTTGCGGACATGAACCGTTTCGCCTTGAATGGGTTTGCGTCTTCACACGCATAGCAGAGGATCGAGAGGGGTTTCAAACCGGTGATCACCGTCTTCGACGAGACGCAACGCACCCATGCGCCGCGGGAATTCATCGTCTCCGGCAAGCCGCAGCCGATCCCGGAGCGGCCGGAGCGGATCGACATGCTGATGGAAGGCGTGCACCGGGTGGGCAGTGCGATCGTGGCGCCGCCGGAGATCTTCGGTGATACGCTGGCGCTGGTGCATGAGCGCCGCTACATCCAGTTCCTGTCGACCCTGTTCGAGCGCTGGCACCGCATGCCCGATGCCGCGGCGACACCGGCGCCCAATGTCTTCGCGCTGGGGCGCGGCAATCTGCCGGAGGCGGGATATCCTGACTCGGTGGTGGGGCAGGTGGGCTATCACCTGGGCGACGGCTCCTGCCCGGTGATGCGCGAGACCTTCGCGGCGGCGCGCGCCAGTGCGGCCACGGCGGCCCACGGCGCGGCATTGACTCTCGAGGGCGAAAACCTGGTCTATGCACTCTGCCGTCCGCCGGGCCACCATGCGGCGGCCGACATGGCGGCGGGCTTCTGCTATTTCAACAACGCCGCGCTGGCCGCCGAAATCCTGACCCGGGCCGGACGGCGCACCGCCATTCTCGACATCGACGTGCATCACGGCAACGGCACCGAGGCGATCTTCTATGACCGTGCCGACGTGCTGACGGTGTCGATCCATGCCCACCCCAGGCGCTTCTATCCGTTCTTCTGGGGCTATCCCGAAGAGGCGGGCCGCGGCGAAGGCGAAGGCTTCAACCTCAACCTGCCGCTGGAGCGCGGGACGACGTTCGAGCCCTATTGCGCCGCACTCGACACTGCGCTTGAGCGGATCGGCCAGTTCGCGCCGGATGTGCTGGTGCTGGCGGCGGGGCTCGATATCGCGGTGGACGATCCGTTCAAGGGGTTCGCCATCGAGACGGCGGATTTCGCGGGGTTTGGCGGCATCATCGCCGGGCTGGGCCTGCCCATGCTGGTGGTGCAGGAGGGCGGCTATCCATCCGGGAATCTTGGTGCCAATCTCGCCTCGCTGCTGACGGGACTTGGCGCATGACACTGCTCATCCGCGACATGCACGACGACGAGGCGGAGGCCGTGGCGCAGATGGTGAAGGGTCTGGCCCGCCACATCGGCACGGACTTCGTGCCCCAGGTGACGGGAGAGGCGTTGTGCATGTCGCGCGATCTCATCGACATCGTGGTGGCGGACGACGATGGCCGGCTGCTGGGCGCCTGCCTGGGACTCATGACCTTCTCCACCTGGCGGGGATGCCGCGGGCTCTATGTTGTCGACCTGTTCGTGGAGCCTGAGGCGCGCGGCCGCAACATCGGGCTACATCTGCTGCGCGAGGAAGCCCGGCGGGCCGTGCGCCGCGGGGCGGCATTCATCAAGCTGGAAGTGGACGAAAGCAACACCGGTGCCGAACGCTTCTACGCGCGGCTCGGCTTTGCCAAGAAGACGGAAGACAGGCTCCACATTCTGGAGCAGAATCGGCTGCATGACCTCATTTCAACGGGAGACGTAACATGACGATCGAGAAGGTGGGCCTCATTGGCGTAGGGCTGATGGGCCATGGCATTGGCAAGAACATCCTGGCCAAGGGCTATGAGCTGACGGTGATGGCGCACCGGAACCGGGCGCCGGTGGACGACCTGGTTTCAAAGGGCGCCCATGAACGCAACAATCCGCTGGCGGTGGCCAAGGATTCGGACCTGGTGATCCTGTGTGTCACCGGCACGCCGCAGATCGAGCAGCTGGTCTATGGCGAATACGGCCTGATGGGGGCAGTGCGCGAGGGTCTCGTGATCGCCGACTGCTCGACCGCCGAGCCGGCGTCGACCATCAAGATTGCCGCCGATATCGAAGCCAAGGGCGGTCACTTCGTCGATACCCCGATGACCCGGACGCCGAAGGAGGCGGAGGCCGGGAAGCTCGGCCTGATGACCGGCGGACCGGATGAAGTGATGGCCCGTATCCGGCCGGTCCTCGAGTGTTTTGCCGACACCATCGTGCATGCGGGTGCCGTGGGCTCGGCGCATCAGCTGAAGCTCATCAACAACTTCCTTGCCGTGACCCATGCGGCGGTTGCGGCCGAGGCGATCACGGTGGCGGCCAAGGCCGGCGTCAACATGACGGCGTTGCGCGACATCGTGATGGTGGGCGGGGCGGCTTCGGCGATGTTCGGACGGCTGATCAACGTGCCGTTGTCGGATGACGACAGCCACGCG
This sequence comes from uncultured Aestuariivirga sp., assembly GCA_964510815.1. Taxonomy (GTDB): domain Bacteria; phylum Pseudomonadota; class Alphaproteobacteria; order Rhizobiales; family Aestuariivirgaceae; genus Aestuariivirga. The sequence continues at coordinate 3,264 of CAZECZ010000076.1, read as the reverse complement.
CAATTCGCGATTCGCAATGCGCGGAAGGATCTCCGCTACTACACCAACATGACGGAGCAGCTGCCGGTGACGTCATTCCTGGCGGAGACGGCGCATCAGATGACAGTGATGGCCGACAACATGGGTTACGGCGACCGCTTCGTGCCGCGGCTCATCGACGTGCTGATGAAGGTGAACGGACTCAAGAATTGAAGGCGGCCGGGAAGACCTTCTCTCCGGCGACGTGGTCGATCATGGCGCGCCAGTCGTCGGGGAGATAGCCCCAGTCCGGCGAATCAGGGAGTGCCGCTTCCAGCATGTCGGGCGTGGGCTCACGCATCGCCGTCACCGCGGCACGTGCTGCGGTGACGAAGGGACGCCAGTCCTCTTCCCCCATGGCCGCCGCGATTGCGCGCGCAACACGCTCGGTCATCGACGGTGTCCTGGGGTTCATGCGGGCCTCCTGCCGGGATTCCGGGCCTGGTGTCCGGCAAATCAATTATGGTTAACGCAGGTTAACTAGTCGCTCGCGGGCTGGAACGCAACTTTACCCAGCGACACAGGACCCGGACAATGGAAATACTCCATTCCGCCAGGTGATTCGGGACCGCAGCCTGTTTGCAGTTGACCATGATACCGACCGTGCCATGATACATGTGACTGGGATGGACTGCGCGGTCCAGCGCCAGTTTTGGAATCGGTTGTTGCATTGTAAACAACAATGGAATTATTGTTCTAAATTACAGATTGTCGAGGCTTGCCGAAAAATTGTTGCAGTCGAATCGTCTTTGCAATATTTGTTGCGAACGACATCGAATGTGCAACGCGTGATCAACACGGACCGCAGAAGTCCGGACGATCGAGGGAGGGGTCAGTACGTGGCGCTGCTAGACGTTCGCGAAGTATCCAAGAGCTTTGGCGCGATCCGTGCCGTAAACGGTATCTCCTTTTCCGTACAGCCGGGCGAGGTGGTGGGCCTGATGGGCGACAATGGCGCCGGCAAGTCCACCATGGTCAAGCTGATCGCCGGCAACTTCCCGCCAACCGATGGCGAGATCGCCGTGGACGGCGAGGTCTGTCATTTCCACCGGCCCATCGAGGCCCGCGCCAAGGGCATCGAGGTCGTCTACCAGGATCTGGCCATCGCCGATAACCTGACGGCGGCGCAGAATGTCTTCCTCGGCCGTGAGATCAAGAAAGGTCCCTGGCCGTTCCGCGTGCTCGACAAGCAGGCGATGATCGACAAGGCGGGCGAACTTTTCGACGAGCTCAAATCGGAGACAAGACCGCGCGACCTGGTGAAGAAGATGTCGGGTGGCCAGCGGCAGGCGGTCGCCATTGCGCGGACCCGCCTCTCCAATGCCAAGCTGGTGCTGATGGACGAGCCGACGGCGGCCATCTCGGTGCGCCAGGTGGCGGAGGTGCTGGGTCTCATCAAGCGCATGAAGGCACAAGGCATGGCGGTGATCCTGATCAGCCACCGCATGCCCGACGTGTTTGCCGTCTGCGACCGCATCATCGTCATGCGCCGCGGCGAAAAAGTCGCCGACAAGCACACGGTCGACACCTCACCCGAAGAGATCACCGGACTGATAACGGGAGCGATCCGTGAAGCCTGAAACCGCGACCCCCGCCCCGACCGGCCATGCGTCGATCGCCGACGTCGTCGGCATCAAGGAGCAGACTGTCTTTCAGAGAATCGTTGCGAGCCAGGCGTTCTGGGTCACGGTTGCCTTCGTGGCGCTCGCCGTCTACATGGCCTTCCTTGAGCCCACCTTCGGGACGTCGGAAAACTTCTCCAACATCACCCGCAACTTCGCCCCCTTCGGCATCATGGCGCTGGGGATGACGGTGGTGATCATTACCGGCGGAATCGACCTGTCCGTCGGTTCGGTGATGGGCCTCGTCACTATCGTCGCCGGCCTGTTCCTGACCTGGGAATATCCGTGGTACGTGGCGTTTGTCATGGGCATCCTGGCGGGCCTGGCCTGCGGCGCCTTCAATGGCTTCTTCGTGGCCTATGTCGGCATGCCGTCCTTCGTGGTGACACTCGGCATGCTGTCCATCGCGCGGTCACTGGCGGTGGTCTTCTCCGGCAACCAGATGCTCTACAAGTTCGGTCCCGACGCACCGATCGTGAAGGCCATCGGCCAGTTCAAGTGGCCGCGCCAGGTGGAGGGAGATTCCATTCCCGACTGGCTGCCGCAGTTCTCGTCGCATTTCTGGATCATGATCGTGCTGGCGTTGGTCGTCGGCTACGTCTTCAATTTCAAGGCCTGGGGCCGCCACCTTTTCGCCATCGGCGGCAATGAAAATGCGGCCCGGCTCACGGGTGTTCCCGTCGACTGGATCAAGTTCCAGGCCTATGTGTTCTCGGCCTTCACCGCCTCGATCGCAGCGCTGCTGCTGCTCGGCTACAACGGGTCGGCCATCAATGCCATGGGTACGGGCTATGAGTTGCGCGTGATCGCGGCGACGGTTATCGGCGGGGCCAACCTGATGGGCGGTGCCGGCTCGGCATTCGGCGCCGTCATCGGCTCGGCCCTGCTCGAGCTCATTCGCAATGCCCTGCTGATGGCAGGAATCGATTCCAATTGGCAAGGAGCCTTCGTTGGCGCCTTCATCATTCTCGCGGTGCTGCTCGGCATGCGCTCTCCGGCTGGCAAATCGCTGTTTGCCGAAATGTGGGAGCGGGTGTTTCCGAAGAAGCATCACCACTAGAACCGGGTTCACTGGCGGCATCCCAGTGAAAGTCAAAGAGGAGGACTCAAGATCATGAAGAAACTACTGATGAGCACGGTGCTCGCCCTTGGCGCCATCACTGTTGCGGCGTCCGGCGCACAGGCGAAATACGTGTTCGCGCTGGTGCCGAAGAACATGAACAACCCGTTCTTCGATCAGGCCCGCGATGGCTGCAAGAAGGCGGAAGCCGAATCGAACGGCGCCTTCGAGTGCATGTACATCGGCCCCGGCGAGCACGGCGGCGGTGACGAACAGGTCGCCATCGTGCAGGACCTGGTGGCCAAGAAGGTGGACGGTATCGCCGTTTCGCCGTCGAACGCCGCCGCCATGGCCGTGGCGGCACAGGCTGCCAAGGACGCCGGCATTCCCGTGCTGACCTGGGACTCGGACCTGCTGCCCGAGAACAAGGATCTCCGTGTCGCTTATATCGGCACCCACAACTACGAGATCGGCACCAATCTCGCCAAGCTGGTTCAGGCCATCAAGCCGAACGGCGGCACCATCTGCATTCAGTCGGGCGGCGCTGCGGCGGCCAACCACAAC